>CAYRQZ010000011.1:0-29062 GCA_964426585.1 uncultured Bacteroidales bacterium
TCAAAATTTGGACCAGTGGCTCAATTGGATAGAGCATCTGACTACGGATCAGAAGGTTGGGGGTTCGACTCCTCCCTGGTTCACAACTAAAAACGCTAAATCTTTGATTATAAAAGGTTTAGCGTTTAACTTTTTTTGAATTTTGTTTTTTACGCTTGGTTTATGTTCACAAATATATTTTTTATTTCAAAGAATAGTACTTGATTTTAATCAAATTAATTTTGTAAAAATGACCTTAAAATATTTAAATTTTAAAAATATTTTCTTTATAAACTTAATAATTTTATTAAATCTCTTGCAAATGCTGTGTTTCAGCTATAATAAATTTGATGTAAAAAATCTTGATACTTAAATATATATGTATAACTTTGCAAACTTAAAATTTTAATTAACATAATGTCCAACTAAATTAAAGAAACATTTATTAAAAACATGACAGAAATTGACAACAATGTGAATTTAGACCCACAAGATGAGGTTGAAACTCACGAAGCAAAAAACGAAGAAGTTGAAGTTACTCCAGTAACTGAAACTCCGAAACAAGAACAAACAAAACACTCAAAAGCAGAAGTAAAGCCTTTAGAAAATTTTGATTGGGACAAAATCGGTAAAAAAGACGATTATTACTCAAAATCAGAACGTTCCGAATTAGAAGATTTGTACAACAACACTTTTAAATTAGTTGAAGAAGGTGAAGTTGTTATGGGAACAGTTGTAGCAATCAACAAACGTGAAGTTGTTGTAAATATTGGCTATAAATCGGAAGGCGTTATCAATGCAAACGAATTTCGTGCTGAAACTGAAATTAAAGTTGGCGACAAAGTCGAAGTCTTTGTCGAAAACATGGAAAGTATTGACGGACAATTAATTTTATCACACAAAAAAGCAAAATCACTTAAATCTTGGGATCGCGTGAACGAAGCTTTCAATACAGACGAAATTGTTAAAGGTTACATTAAATGTAAAACTAAAGGCGGTATGATAGTCGACGTTTTTGGCATAGAAGCCTTCTTGCCTGGCTCTCAAATTGATGTGAAACCTATACGCGATTACGACATTTTTGTTGGCAAAACAATGGAATTTAAAGTTGTTAAAATCAACGAAGAATTTAAAAACGTTGTTGTATCTCATAAAGCACTAATCGAAGCCGAACTTGAAGAACAGAAAAAGAATATTGTTTCTAAATTAGAAAAAGGACAAGTATTAGAAGGTATTGTTAAAAATATTACTAGCTATGGTGTATTTATCGACCTTGGCGGTGTTGACGGTCTAATACATATCACTGATTTGTCTTGGGGACGCGTTACTCATCCTGAAGAAATTGTTACCTTAGATTCAAAAATACAAGTTGTTATATTAGAGTTTGATGATGACAAAAAACGTATTGCTCTTGGCTTAAAACAACTTACCCCTCATCCTTGGGATGCTTTAGAAGCTGGACTTAAAGTTGGTGATAAAGTTTCTGGTAAAGTTGTCGTTCTTGCCGACTATGGTGCATTTATCGAAATAGCCACCGGCGTTGAAGGTTTAATTCATGTCTCTGAAATGTCCTGGTCTCAACATTTACGCTCTGCTCAAGAGTTTATGAAAGTAGGAGACGACATTGAAGCTGTTATTTTAACTCTCGACCGCGAAGAGCGTAAAATGTCATTAGGAATTAAACAACTTCACCCAGACCCATGGGAAAATATCGAAACTAGATATTCTGTCGGCACTAAACAAAAAGCAAAAGTTCGTAATTTTACTAATTTCGGCATTTTTGTTGAACTTGAAGAAGGTGTCGACGGTTTAGTTCATATCTCAGACCTTTCTTGGACTAAGAAAATCAAACACCCTGCCGAATTTACTTCAATAGGCGCCGAGCTTGACGTTGTTGTTCTCGAAATTGATAAAGAAAATCGCCGTTTAAGTCTCGGACACAAACAAATTGAAGAAAACCCATGGGATGTTTTCGAAACAATATTTACTGTAGATACTATTCACGAAGGTACTATTGTTGAAATGAGCGACAAAGGATCTATTATTGCTCTGCCTTACGGAGTGGAAGGTTTCTCTACACCTAAACATTTAATTAAAGAAGACGGAACTCCTGCTAAAATTGACGAAAAGTTAGAGGTCAAAGTTATCGAATTTAACAAAGAATCTAAAAAAATATTCGTATCTCATTCTCGAATTTACGAAGATTTGAACAAAGCCAAAGCAAATTTAGAAAAAGAAGAAAAAGCAGAAAAACCTTCTAAAAAATCTAAATCACAAGTTGATAAAATCGAAAAAACTACTCTTGGTGACGTTACCGATTTAGCTGCATTAAAAGAAGAGTTATTAGAAAAAGAAAAAAAACAAAAATAATTCTTTATAATATAATTTAAAAGGCGGATTTAACCGCCTTTTTTTTATCTTTTTTTAATCGAAAATTTTCCAAATTTTATCATCAGGAAAATTTGCAGTTAGAGTAATTTCTTCTTTTTTTACAGGGTGTAAAAAACTAATTTTACTTGCATGCAAATTAATACATCCATTATCATTTGAACGCGGATAGCCGTATTTTAAATCTCCACGAATTGGGCAGCCTATATTTGATAATTGACACCTAATTTGATGATGCCTACCTGTAATTAAATTAATTTCTAGTAAAAAATATCTTTCTGATTTTGAAATAAGCTTATAATCTAAAATCGTCTTCTTAGCTTGTTTATTACTACTATCAACCATATAAGACTTATTCTGTTTAGTATTTCGGTATAAATAGCCAATTAATTTATCTTCGGTAAGCGGTGGCTGGTTTGAAACTATTGCATGATAAGTTTTTATTATATTTCCTGCTCTAAATATTTCGTTAAGCCTTGTTAAGGCTTTTGATGTTTTCGCAAATATTACAACACCACTTACAGGGCGGTCCAAACGGTGAGGAACTCCCAAATAAACATTACCCTGTTTATTATATTTTTCTTTTAAATATGATTTAATTAGCTCAGAAAGAGGGATGTCCCCGGTTTTATCGCCTTGCACTATCTGTGAAACTTTTTTATTTACTGCAATAATATGATTGTCCTCAAAAATAATTTCAAGATTTTCGCTCATTTTTAATAAATTTCATTGTCGTTTGGAAAATCACTTATTTTAACGTCTTGGATGTATTGACTAACTGCATTTGAAATTATTTCGTCAAGGTTAGCATAACGCCTCAAAAAACGTGGAGAAAATTCTTGAGTAATTCCCAACATATCATGTAAAACAAGAACTTGACCATCAGTTTTTCCAGCTCCAATTCCTATAATAGGAATTTTTAACTCATCTGTTATTACTTGAGTCAATTTGGCAGGAATTTTTTCAATAACAATAGAAAAACAACCATTGTCTTCTAATAAATGAGCATCAGAAATTAACTTATTAGCTTCAGCATCTTCTTTTGCTCTAACAGTATAAGTTCCATATTTATGAATACTTTGAGGCATTAAGCCAAGATGTCCCATTACGGGTATTCCTGCCGAAATAATCCTTTGTACAGATTCAATAATCTCAAAACCGCCTTCAATTTTTACGGCACCTGCACCGGTTTCTTTCATTATTTTTATTGCCGAAGATAAAGCTAATTTTGAATTTCCTTGATAAGAGCCAAAAGGCATATCTACAATAACTAAAGCTCTTTTTACAGCTCTTACAACAGAAGAAGCATGATAAATCATCTGGTCTAAAGTTATTGGCAAAGTAGAATCAAAACCAGCCATTACGTTAGAAGCAGAATCGCCAACCAAAATTACATCTATACCCGCAGCATCTACAATTTTTGCTAATGAATAATCGTAAGCTGTTAGCATTGAAATTTTTTGATCTTTTCGCTTCATCTCTAACAAAACATTAGTCGTTATTTTTTTTATTTCTTTATGAACTGACATAATTATTCTTTTTGTTATTATTTTTTTTAATTTTGTCGTTTTATTATTTTGCAAATATAACAAGATGAAACATATCAATTTAATTTTAATAACTTTAATTTCAATAATTCTTTTTTCTTGTTCTACCGATGTAGATATTAACGGCAAATGGAACGATATTCCAATAGTTTATTGTGTACTAGACCAATCGGCTGAATATCAATATGTTAAAGTTAATAAAAGTTTCCTTGGTAATAAACCAGCTTCAGAAATGGCTCAGATAAGCGATTCTTTATTTTATAAAAAAGTTAAGGTTTATTTACATGAATATAAAAATGAGTACAAAACAAATACTTGGGTTTTTGACGAAGTTACTAGCATAGACAAAGACTCTGGATTTTTTGCAAGTGATAAAAATATTATATGGAGAAAAAAAATAAATTTAGATGAAGACGCTGTTTATAAACTCGAAGTGAATATAAATGACGGAGAACATATTGTCGAAGGCGAAACAAAATTGATTTCTGGCATTGCAATCACTATGCCTACATCTATCCAAGCTATTCCTGTTGAATTAAAAAATTACAAAGCAGATTCTGAATATAAGTATAAAAATGGAGAAAACGGTAAAGTTTTTCAAATGAATTTATATTTTAATTATTTAGAAGTTTATAATGGAGATACCACATATCACAGTATTTCGTGGGCACAATCAAAAGACTATAAAAACACAGAAGGAAACTCCGAGGTAAACGGAAAATTTTCTGTTATGGCTTTTTATAATTTGATTATTTCGCAAATTCCAAAGCCACGTGAAGGTGCAAAACGACTTGTGAAAATGCCCGAAAGCTTAGTTTATAATTTAGTCGTTGTAGATGAAAATTACATGATATTTATGGAAGTTACTGAACCTTCGAGTGGATTAGTTCAAGAAAAACCATCTTTTACAAACTTGTTAAATGGGTTTGGATTATTCGCTAGTAGATTTAATATTTACAGACCCAAAATGTTAAGCCGTCCAAGTTTAGATAGCTTACATCGTGGAATATATACTAAAGATTTAGGATTTGCCGACCCTTTCGATGACTATTATAAACCATATTTTTAAAAAAAAATAACTCATAAAATTAAAATTTTCCATTTTTTGATTTTTGTCGAAAATACCCCTTGTCCGTAGGACAATATATGATTAACAGCAGACGCAGCCTGCGGTGAAAATGCTCTCCCTCTCTCTGCCCGTAGGGTAGCACATTTTGCTTATACGTATTTTTTTTCCAAAATGTTTCATTTTTTCCAAAAAATAAGTTCAACTTTTAAAAGCTGGACTAATTTGTTTGATAAAACCCCAATAAAAACATTTATTTATGGTAAAATAATGCTAAAAACAAAAAATCTATTTTAAACGAATAGATCCTGAACAAAATTTTTTGCTGTTTCAAATCTTTCTTCAAAATTGCCTTTTATAATTTTATATGGAAAACCAAATTTTATAATTTCTTCTTGGTATTTGTTAAATAAATAATCTCTGTTATTTGGGTTTTCTCTTACTCCATCGGCAAGCCATGGTAAATCATAATAGCATAATAAATGAACAGTATTAGAGTGGTTTTTTATTTCTTCATTTATCCAATTAGGACAAAAGCCATAAACTTCTAAAAGCCAAATTTTTGTAATAATAAGATCTGTGTCAAAAAATACAGCTTTATATCCTTGTTTTAAAATTTTTCTTTCTTCTTCAATTTGTAGTTCTGCTATTTTAAGCACATCTGATTGCTCGTAATTTCGATTTAAATTTTCTACATAATTGCGTGCAAGCTCGTTTACAAAAGGTAGGGAAAAATACTCAGCCAAAGCCTTAGTTAATGTTGATTTTCCACTCGATTCAGCACCTGTTAATACTATTTTTTGCGTTTTAAGCATTTTGTAAAACTTTTTTCCATTTAAAATAACCTACAACGGCTAGAATTGTTAGTACTGCAAATAAAATTGACGAGGGGTAAAGAGCTTTATAAACATATAAAATTGTTGAAACAAAATCCACAATTATCCAAAATATCCAATTTTCTAAAATTTTCCGTGCTAACAACCAGGTAGCTGTAATACTAAGTGCAGTTGTAAAAGCATCTCCTAAGGGTATTTGTGAGTCAGTAAATTTTATTAAAATTAAATAAATAATTAAGAAAAATATTGCCGAAAATACAAGTGCAATTATCCAATTTATTAAAGAAAGTTTTGAAACAGAAATTGTTTCTTTTTTACCATATTTTTTTGTTTTTATCCAGAATACCCAGCCGTAAATACTTACAATTAAATAATAAAACTGAAAAGACATATCTGCATAAAACCCTGAATAGTAAAAAACATAGATATAAAGCAATACCATTACAATTGCGGTAAACCAATACCAAGCATTTTGTTTGATTTGCAGAAATATTCCTAATAAGCCTAAAAAAGCTGCAAGAACTTCTACCCAATTATTTACAATCCAATTAACAATTTGAATCATTATTTTCCTTTAATCAAGGAGTCGTAAAGTTTTTCGTTTAAAATAATTTCTTTAGCTCTTATAAAAGAGGGGTTTTGCTCATTAAAAATCACCCAAAACTCATTGTTTTTCCATAAATCGCCAGCAATAAGAGCTTTTAAATGTGTTTTAAGATAAATATCTTGTTCTTTTGTTGCCTTAGGTAGTGAGTCTATATTTATGTCTTTTTCTTTAGCTGCAATTAAAAGCTCATTTAAAATATCATCGGTAATCTCAAATTTATTTATAAATGTTTGAACATTAGGGTATTTAAGATTCAAATCGCTTCTATGAGTATCTACATATTTGGATTCAAAACTAAAAATCACGCCTTTTCTAAGAAGTTCAATATGATAATCAGACCTGAGAGTAGTGTCAACAGGTATAAAATCGTCGGGCATAATACCGCCGCCACCGTAAACAGTTTTTTTGAAATTAAGAGTTTCATATTTTAAAGAATCAGCAAAAATAATACTGTCTTTATGTTGAAACTCACCATGTTTATATCTGTTCACAATATCTGATGAATATTCGTCATATCCTTCATCGTATGGTTTTTGAATAAGTCTGCCTGTTGGAGTAAAATATCTTGCAATTGTTAACCTAACAGCAGAACCGTCTGTAAGCATCATCTCTCTTTGTACTAGACCTTTACCAAAAGTTCTGCGTCCAACAACAACAGCTCTGTCCCAATCTTGCAAAGCTCCCGATACAATTTCGCTAGCCGAAGCAGAACCTTCGTCAACAATCACCACTAATTTGCCACGATAAAATCTTCCATTTTTTGTAGATTTATATTCTATGCGGCTCATTTTTGCACCTTCTGTATAAACGATTAATTTGTCGGCTTGCAAAAACTCATCAACTAAACTTACAGCTTGGTCGAGATAACCGCCAGTGTTCCCGCTTAAATCTAAAATAATATCTTTAACACCAGTTTTGATAAAACTTGTAAAAACCGAGTCTAACTCTTCTTTTGTGGATTTTGCAAATTTATTAAGTTTTATGTAACCGATTTTTTCTTTTGTAGTATAAGCAGCATCAACAGAATAGATTGGAATTTTATCTCGTGTAATGAAAAACACTAAATTTTGTTTTTCACCTCTTCTAAGAACTTCTACTTTAACCACAGTTCCTTTTTTCCCGCGTAAGCGTTTGGCTACGCCAGTATTATCTATGCCAATGCCTGCAATATTTTCATCATCAACAACTAATATTCTGTCGCCTGTTAAAATACCAACTTTTTCGGATGGTCCGCTCGACACTACGCCAACAACTAACAAGGTATCGTCCATAATACGAAACTGAACACCAATTCCGTCAAAACTGCCTTCCAAAGGTTCTTTCATTTTTTCAAGCTCATCAACACTTATATAAACAGAGTGAGGATCCATTTCTTTTAACATTCCTACGATTGCAGTTTCTACAAGCTTGTTCATGTTAACGGTATCTACATACATAGCATCTATTAATGTTAGTAGCTTGTTAAATTTTCTTGTTTCTGAATTTACGTCTTGTGAAAAGCCAAGTAAATTGAATGAAAAAATAATCAACACAACTAAACCAAGTATTCTAAACTTCATAATTTTAAATTTTAAGCACACAAAAATATAAAACATTAAGAATAAAGCATAATGTTTAACATTATTTTAATAAGGCAATAATTGAGCCGAAATATTTTGAAATATTTTATAGTTTTATTTGAAAGTTAATAAATTAATAATATTTTTGTCTTGTTATTGGTTTTACGAAATTTATTTCGAAACTAAGAGGGAAACAGGTGAAAATCCTGTACAGTACCCGCTGCTGTAAGCTCTTAAAAATGTTGTGTTAATTAGCCACTGTTTTTTAAACAAATGGGAAGGCAACACAACTTGAGTAAGTCAGAAGACCTGCCATAACAGTCATAGTTAAAAAGCTTTCGGGACGAAAAGCTGGATGATAAATTCATTACAAACTTTCCCGCAAATTTTAGACTACGACAAAGTGAAATTATTTTTTTGTTTAATTTTTAATTTTTTTGCAATGAAAAAAAATTTACTCTTGGTCTTAGCCTTTGTTTTTAGTGTTTCTTATGTTTTTTCGCAAAACATTGTTGATTTTGAAGAACTTGTTTTAGAACCGGAATCTAATTATGTCGGTGCAGACGGTGCAACGTATTTTGAATCTAAATTTTTGAAATTTTATAATTCTTATACCGACTGGGGCGGAGGCATGTTTTCGTGGGACGGCTTTGCTTATACTAACGAAACAGATACAGAAACTTATTATTTTACTAATCTTTCTGCTGCAAGTGGTAAAGGGGTGAATAATTCCCAAAATTATGCTCTTGCTTATGTCTCAAACGATTGGGAAAACAACTACGAACCTATTCCAACAATTATAAAAATTGATAGAGAAAGCGGGATAAACGAAATTCCTGGAATGTATGTGAGTTTGACCGCTTATACCTCCTTATATATGAGCGAAAATGATTTTTTTAAAAATGAAAAACATTGGTATAAATTAAAAATTATTGCGTTAAATTCTGATTCGGGTTTTGAAAGCCAAGCCGAAATAATTCTCGCTGATTATAGAGCTGAAAATGCTGACATTAATTTTAAATTAACAGACTGGACTTATATTGATTTAAGTTGGATAAATACTGCTGACAGCCTTCTGTTTTATGTATATTCTTCTGATACAGGAGATTATGGCTTAAATCTTCCGTCTTATTTTTGTCTTGATAATATTGGAGATGTTTGCCCCGAAAATACTGAAAGTTTGCAAGCAGAAATTAAAACTGATTATTTTGTAAATGCTGGCGAAAGTGTGGAGCTAAATGCTTTTGTAAAAGGTGGCGTTCAACCTTATTCCTTCATTTGGGATAATGACGAATTACTTAATGATAATTCTGTTCAATCACCTATTGCAACAGTAAACGAAAATACAGCTATAAATCTTACAATTACCGATGCAAAAGGCAATTTTTTATCCGAAACAGTGAATATTTGGCTTAACACAAGTAATATTACAGAAAATATTGGCTTTAATCCGCAAATTAATATTTTTGAAAATAATATTCTGAATATTAAGTCTGAAAATAATATAAAATCTGTTGAAATATTTGATATTTCCGGAAAAGTTTTGCTTTCGAAAATTCTTAATTCCAAAAATGAAGATTTTGACATATCGCAATTTAAGCAAGGTTTATACATTATAAAACTTAGTGATGGGAGTTCAATTTTTTCAAATAAAATTCTTAAAAAATAAATATTGAAAACAATGAAAATATCTTTAATTTTAGTTTTTATAGGCTTGTCGATTAATTTGCTTTTTGCACAAAATTTTCCGACAGGAACAAATGCTGTTCATAAAGATTCGTCCATCATTGTTTCGTGGGCGGTATCTGCTGTTGTTGAGCGTGGGTATATCAATATTGCAGATACTGCCTTAACTTATACCGAAGCCGGCATTACTTCAAATAAAGCTTGGAGCGGTTCTGTTGAAGATGCCTTAGGACGAGCCGAGGGTAAAACTATTTCTTTAGGAGATGGCGGAAATATTATTCTTGAGTTTGAAAATCCTATCTTTGACGGACCGGGTGCAGATTTTGTCGTTTTTGAAAATGCAATTTTTTCGCCACCAAACCAAACTACGCTTGCTTTTTTAGAATTGGCTTTTGTTGAAGTTAGTAGTAATGGCGTTGATTTTGTTAGGTTTCCTGCCGTCTCGGAATATCAATACGAAACGCAAATTTCAAGTTTTCAGGCTGTGGATAGAAAGTATTTTAAGAATTTTGCAGGAATTTATCCTGTTTTTTATGGTGTGCCTTTCGATTTAGCCGAAATTTCAGACGAAAATATTGATAAAAATAATATTACTCATGTAAAAATTGTTGATGTAGTCGGATATATAAATCCCGAATTTGCAAGTTATGATTCTCACGGAAATATTGTAAACGATGCTTGGCCTACTGCTTTTGCAACATGTGGATTCGATTTAGACGCTGTTGGCGTTATTAATTCTACTTCCGGAATAGATGAATATGCTAATTATAATTTTCAAATTTTTCCTAATCCTGCTAATGATTTTATTTCAATTAAGTTTGAATCAAAAATTGAAGAATTTTTTCTATTTGATAGTCAATCAAAGGTTTTAATACATGAGTATAGTATTAAGCCAAATTCACAAATTAATTTATCGGAACTAAAACAAGGGCTTTATTTTGTGAAAATTTTTGATGGAGAAAGGTTTTTTAATCAAAAATTAGTAAAAATTGACTAAAAAGCTTATAAATATTTTCATTTTTCTTGCTTTTGTAAGTGTTTTACAATCTCAAGAGATTTTTATTCCTGACACAATTAATATTATAGATGAAGTTTTTATTTACGCACCAAAAAATCTTGAGGAAACTGGAGTTAAAATAAATAAAATTGATAGTTTAGTTTTAGAAAGTAAATTTTTAGAAGATTTGTCTTCAATACTTTCTGAAAATTCAAGTGTTTTTGTAAAATCTTATGGGAGAGGTTCTTACGCAACAGCTTCGTTTAAAGGCACCAACGCTTCTCATACAAAAGTTTCTTGGAATAATGTAGAACTAAATTCGCCTTTGATGGGAATTATGGATATGTCGCAAATTCCTGTTGCTTTAAGTGAAAGTATTAAACTTTATTATGGTTCAGCTTCTTTAAGTAAAAACTCAAAAGCTTTAGGGGGGTTGATAGAATTAAATTCAAAAATTGCTTGGGACAAGGGGGTTAAAGCCAAATTTTTAAGTATGATAGCTTCATATTCAACTTATGATAATTTTGGCGAGTTTCAATTAGGAAATTCAAAAATTCAATCTCGCACCAAGTTGTATCATAGCATATCAAAAAATAATTTTCCATTTTTAAATAAAGATATTAGCGAACAACAGATTGAATATCGCCAAAATGCAGATTATTTAAAATATGGTATTGTTCAGGAAATTTATTTTCGCCCCAGCTATAAAAATTTCGTTTCAGTAAAATTTTGGAAACAAATTTCCGATAGAGGAATACCCGGTTTAACAACTAACGAAGCTGGTCCAAATAATAATAAAAATCGCCAAAACTCTAATTTGAATATTTATTCCACTAATTTTACTCATTATGGCGATAAAATTAAAATTGAATTAAACCATGGTGCTAATTTTCAAAACTTTGAATTTCAAAGTGTTAATTATATTAATGGTTTAGGTTTTTTAAATGCTATAAGTTCTCTTTCACAAGCTCAATCAATATATAATTCTGCAAATTTTAATTACATGTTTAATAGTAAAACTGAGTTTAATTCTCAAATTAATTTCAATACACACAAAGTAAATTCGGAGGAAAATATTTCTGCTCAATTATTTCAGGCAAAACGAAAGGAGGGAGGGCTTAGTTTATCTGCTTATTCTGAAATCTTTAAAAATTTTAAAGCAGGACTTTTAGTCAGACAAGATTTTTGCGACTCAAGTTTAAGTCCTTTTATTCCTTCAATTAATGCTGAGTATTTTTTTGAAAATAATTTGAGTATCCGTGCATCTTTTGCACGTAACTATAACTTGCCGAGTTTGAACGACTTGTATATTCTTCCTGGTGGAAATTCAAATTTAAAACCTGAAATTGGAAATACTTCTAATTTAGGATTTGCATATTTTTTTAATGCTGAGACGTTTTCGGTAAAAAGCGATTTTGAATTTAATTACGGGAAAATTTATAATTGGATATTATGGAGACCAAGTGCTATGGGATATTGGAAACCCGATAATATTGAGGCTGTTGTTGTATCAGGTTTTGAAACTAATTTAAGTTTTGATTTTAAAATTAATAAAATAAAAATTAAAACAATTTCGAATTATGCTTTTACAAAGTCGCTAAGAGCAGACCATTCAGAAAATATTAATGATAATTCATTAGGAAAGCAATTGCCTTACATTCCAAGACATTCAGCTAATTTATTTTCGCAAATATTGTGGCGAAAATTCTTTTTTTCTTATCAATGGACATATTTTAGCACAAGATATACTAGCTCGGCTGCCGAACCCGGTGTTTTAGTTAGTATTTATCCTTATTTTATGAATGATATTAGTTTGGGAAAGATTTTTGATACTGAAAAATTTGAATTTGGGTTAAGTTTTAAAATTAATAATATATTTAATGAAAAATATAGGTCTGTACTTTGGCAACCAATGCCTGGACGAAATTTTAGTTTACAAATAAGTTTAAAATTAAAATGATTTTGATAAAATATATAATTAGACTTTTACTTTGTTTGATATTTTTATCTTTCGGCTTGTTTTTTTCATGTATGAAAGATGATTTTCGGCCAATTACGGAGTTTAACATAAGCGGAAAAGGAATCTTTATTGTTTGCGAAGGAAATTTTATGTACGGAAATTCTTCTCTTTCATATTATGACCCATCGACTAAAAAAGTTGAAAATACAGTTTTTTTTCGTGCTAATGGAATGCCTCTTGGAGATGTGGCTCAAAGTCTTACAATTTATGGAAATACTGCTTGGATTATTGTTAATAATAGCGGGAAAATTTATGCTATTGACAAAGATAATTTTAAAATTAAAGGAAAAATTACAGGTTTAGTTTCGCCACGATATATGCGTTTTATTAACGAAAGAAAAGCATACATTACCGACATGTACGCTAAAAGTATTTATGTTGTTGAACCTCAGGAGTTTAAGGTTTTAAAAACAATAAATATTGATGATGGTAGCGGAAATTATTATAATCATTCATCGGAACAAATTGTAATTTTTGAAAATAAATTATTTATAAATACCTGGTCTTATGATGATAAGATTTTAGTAATTGATACAGATTTAGATATTTTGATTGATAGTATTACAGTATTAAGACAGCCAAGAAAAATTGTTGCCGACAAAGAAAAAAAGCTTTGGGTACTTTGTGATGGTGGTAGTTCAGAAACAAATTATTATGGAGAAGCGGGCATTGTAAAAATTAATATGGAAACAAATTTAGTTGAAAATACTTTTATTTTTGAAAAAAAAGGTAATATTAGCGATATGCAAATTAATAAAACAGGAGATACAGTTTTTTATGTAAATGACGCTGTTTATAGGTTTCCAATTAATACTAATTCTTTAAATAATGAAAAGTGGATTAGTGAAAATAAGAAAAACATTTTTGCTATTGCCCAAGATCCCAATAATTACGATTTTTATATCTCTGATGCTGTTGATTTTATGCAAGCTGGAGTAATTTATCGCTATAATTCAAATTTAACTTGTATTGATAGTTTTGCAGTCGGAATTTGCCCAAATTCTTTTGTTTTTAAATAAAAAAAACCGCATAAAGCGGTTTTTTTAATATTTTATTGTCTTTTTTACATAATTCTGCCAGGGTAAACTTCGAGAGCATGTTTTAAAGTAATAATTGCGTTTTTAATATCTTCAATTTTTAAGACATAAGCAATTCTCACTTCGTTTTTTCCCAAACCTGGTGTATTATAAAATCCGGTAGCAGGGGCGAGCATAACAGTTTGTTTATTGTATTCAAACTCTTCTAATATCCATTGGGCAAATTTGTCGGCATCATCAATTGGGAGTCTTACTACGGTATAAAAAGCTCCTTTAGGGTTTGGGCAATAAACTCCGGGTATTTTATTTAATTCAGTTACCATAAAATCTCTACGAGAGATATACTCATTATACACTTCTTTAAAATATGAATCAGGAGTATCAATTGCCGCTTCGGCAGCTATTTGTCCTAATGAGGGAGGACATAATCTCGCTTGCGCAAATTTCATTGCAGTAGCTAAAACTTGTTTGTTTTTAGTAACAAGGTATCCAACCCTAACGCCACACATACTATAGCGTTTCGAAACCGAGTCAAGCATAATAGCATTTTCTTCTAAACCTGGAATATTTAAAACCGAAAGATGAGTATTTCCGTCATAGCAAAATTCTCTATAAACCTCGTCTGAATAAATGTATAAATCGTGTTTTTTTACAATTTCAGCTAATTGATACAACTCGGCTTCTGAGTATAAATACCCTGTAGGGTTGTTAGGATTACAAATAACTATACCTTTTGTTTTTGGTGTAATAAGTTTTTCAAACTCTTGAATTGAAGGCAAAGCAAAATCTTTTTCTATGCTTGAAGTTATTGGTTTAATAACAACTCCAGTTTGGATAGCAAATCCATTATAATTAGCATAAAATGGCTCAGGAACAATTACTTCATCGCCTTCGTTTAAAGTTGCCATAAATGAAATTGTAATAGCTTCAGAGCCTCCGTTGGTAACAATAATTTCATCAGCGTTGACATGAATATTATGTTTTTTATATGATTCGGCTAATTTTTTGCGATAAGAAATATTTCCTGCAGAATGGCTGTATTCAATAACAGTTTCTTTCAAATTACGAACAGCCTCTAAAGCAAGTTCTGGGGTTTTAATATCGGGTTGACCAATATTCAAATGATAAACTTTTATACCTTTAGCCTTTGCTGCATCGGCATAAGGAACCAGTTTACGAATCGGAGACGATGGCATTGCCATACCTTTGTCAGAAATTTTTGGCATAATTTTTTAATTCTTTTGGTTATTATTAATTTTATTTTTTGGTTGTTCTATACTTTTATTATCCACTTCTCTTTTCACTTCTTTAATTTCAAAAGAATTTTGTTTTTTATCAGTATTAGACTGTTCTTTTTCATTTTGATTAATTTCTGAAGGTAGAACTTCGCCTTTAATTTGAAGTTGAATAGGGTCGTTTAATCCCGCAACATAAACATAAATATATTTTTGAAATTTTCCAATAATTCTCGAATCATATTGAATTATAATTTTTTGTTTTTTTCGTTTAGCAATTTCTTCTCTGGGCCATTCGGCAGCTGTGCAACCGCAAGTAGTTTGAACATTAGTTAGCTTTATATTATGTTTACTTATATTTTTAAAAACAAAAACTGCTTTAGCTTCTGATTCATGTGTAATTTTTCCAAAGTCATAAATTAAGGTTTTAAATAATATACTAGACTGTTTGTTTGTTTGTGAAGGAGACTCAAATTCTTTTTTTTGTCCAAAAGCAAGTGATGTTGTAAGAAAAATAAATATTATTAAAAAATTAGTTCTCATAAAATATTTTTTGTAAAAATAAAAATAATATTCTATTAAATAAAAATCATTTGTTTTTTGTTAATAAGTTTAATAAAACAATTTCTTTGCAAAGTTCTAAAATTTTCTTGGTTGTTTATCCAATTAACCCTTTATTGTTAAAAAATCTTCGAAGTAACATAAAAAAGTAATGTAAAATTTTTACATATTGCAACAAATAATTTTTATGTGGAAATTGCCTTCAATATTTGTATTAACTCTAATTTTGTGTTTAGTTACAAGTTCTAGTTTTTTTGAGAACAATGTCTGTTACTCAAATAATCTTGTGAAAGATCCTCCATTTTTAGTTAAAAAAAATACTTGGGTAGATTCAGTTTTTAATACTTTAAGTTTAGATGAAAAAATAGCTCAATTATTGATGATACCTGTATATTCAAATAAAGGGAAAAAGCATGAAGATGATATTTTAGAAATAATACAAAAATATAAAATTGGTGGAATAATATTTATGCAAGGCGGACCAGCACGCCAAGTGAATATGTTAAATAATTTTCAAGCTAAATCAAAAGTTCCGCTTTTAGTTTCTATGGATGCTGAGTGGTCATTAAGTATGAGGTTAGATTCTACGGTTTTATATCCAAGGCAAATGATGTTGGGAGCAATCCAAGATAATAACTTAATTTATGAAATGGGTGCAGAATTTGCCCGACAATTAAAAAGGGTGGGAGTGCATGTTAGCTTTTCGCCGGTTTGTGATATTAATAATAATCCTTTAAATCCTGTTATTAATGATAGATCTTTTGGCGAGGATAAGCATAATGTAACAATGAAATCATATTATTATATGCTTGGTTTACAGGATAATAATGTTTTAGCTACTGCCAAACATTTTCCTGGACATGGTGACACAAACGTTGATTCGCATAAATCAATGCCGGTAATAAAACACAATTATCAAAGATTAGACTCTTTGGAATTATTTCCTTTTCGATATTTATCAGATAATGGAATTTCAAGTTTTATGGTTTCGCATTTGTACGTTCCTGCCATCGACTCAACAATTAATTTGCCAAGTACTTTGTCGCCTAAAGCTATAAATGGTTTGATAAAAGAAAACATTGGTTTTAAAGGATTGATTTTTACTGACGCTCTAAATATGGGGGGAATTACTAATAGCTACAAACCTGGCGAAGCTGATGTTTTAGCAGTTTTGGCAGGAAACGACATTTTGCTATTCCCTAACGATTTAGCTTTAGTAATTGATAAAATTAAACAAGCAATTAATGAAGGTAAAATTTCTCAAGAAGAAATAGAATTTCGCTGTAAAAAAGTTTTAATGGCTAAATATTGGGCTGGATTAAGTGATTTTAAACCAATCTCTACAGAAAATATTTTTTCCGATTTGAATAACACCCAAGCTTTATGGATGCAGCAAAAACTAATTGAAAATTCTTTGACTTTAATAAAAAATAATGATTCAATAATACCGCTTCAAAATTTAGAAAATTATAAAATTGCTAGTATTAGTTTCGGAAATTCCAGTTTTAGTAGTTTTCAAAATAGATTAAAATATTATGCTAATGTTGAAGAATTTAATTTCGAAAATGAGATTAAACGAAATGGAAAAAATGCCTTTAAGAAAAAACTTAAAAATTATAATCTAATTATTATAGGAATTCATAATACTAACTCTAGTGCTTCCAAAAAATATGGTATTTCTAACGAAACAATTGAATTTGTTGATGAAATAATTTTAGAAAATAATATTATTTTAGACTTATTTGCAAACCCATATTCTTTGGCTTATTTCAAAAATTTGGATTCTTGTAAAGCTATAATTGTTTCGTATAATGACTGGGAAATAACAAATGATTTTTCAGCTCAATTAATTTTTGGCGGTATTCCTGCTTTAGGACAATTGCCCGTTAGTAATGATGAAAGATTCCCTGTAAATACCAGTTTTGAGACTGAAAAAATTAGATTAAAATATACTAGAGTTTCCGAAGAAGCAGGAATTGATTCAGAAATGTTATATAAAGTTGATTCAACTATGAACTCAGCTATTACAGCTCAAGCTTTTCCAGGCGGACAAATTGTTGCAGCTCGAAACGGAATTGTTTTTTATATTAAATCTTTTGGTTATCACGACTATTCAAAAAAGACTAAAGTTAATGACTTTGACCTATACGATTTAGCTTCTGTAACTAAGGTTGTCGCTACTACACCTGCTCTTATGAAGCTTTTTAGCCAAGAAAAATTTAAACTTCAAGATAATTTGTCGAAATATGTACCAGTTTTACAAAATACTCAAAAAGCTAATTTTAAAATATTTGATATTCTTACTCATAGAGCTGGATTTAAATCATGGGAGCCATTTTATAAAAAAACTATTGCTAACGACAGTATTAATAACATAGTTTATTCTAAAAACCAAAACAAAGATCATAATCTGAGAGTTTGTGATGGATTTTATATTTTAGATTCGTATAAAGACACAATTTTTAACGAAATAATAGCTTCGCCGCATAACTCTTATGGGAAATATGTGTATTCTGATATGGGTTTTTATCTTTTTCCTGAAATGATAAAAAATTTAAGCGGAAAAACTATTGACAATTATTTAGAAGACGAGTTCTATTCACGACTTGGAGCATGGACTTGTAAATATTTACCTTTAGAAAAATTTTCAATAGAAAAAATAACACCGTCTGAGGAAGATAATATTTTTCGAAATGAGCAATTGCATGGATATGTTCACGACCAAGGTGCAGCAATGCTTGGAGGGATATCGGGACATGCAGGATTATTTGCTTCGGCTAATGATGTGGCTAAAATTATGCAAATGTTTTTAAATAAAGGATATTATGCAAATTATTCTTACATTTCGCCTAATACTGTCGATTTGTTTACAAAATATCAATTTGATTCAATAAAAAATAGAAGAGGCTTAGCTTGGGATAAGCCTGTGCCAAATGATACTACTAAAGGTTTAGGCTCAGGCTCTGCTTCAAATTTAGCTTATGGGCATAGCGGATATACAGGCACAATGGTGTGGGCAGACCCGCATTATGATTTAATTTATGTTTTTAACTCAAATAGAGTATATAAAAATGCTGAAAATTGGAAAATCCTCAAAATGAACACTCGTACAGTTATTGAAGAAGTTTTTTATCAGGCAATAATTAAAAAAGACCCAAAACTAAGGTTTAAAAAATTAGAAAACTAATACTAAAAAATTAGAATTTATATTATTTTTGCAAAAAATTTAAAATGTCAGATAATTCCAGATATAATTTACGTGGTGTTTCAGCCTCTAAAGAAGATGTACATAAAGCTATTAGTAAAATCGATAAAGGTTTATACCCAAAAGCTTTTTGCAAAATTATTCCCGACATATTGGCAAGAGATGAAGAATATTGCAATATAATGCATGCAGACGGTGCCGGAACAAAATCTTCTTTAGCTTATATGTATTGGAAGGAAACAGGCGATTTGTCGGTTTGGAAGGGGATAGCTATAGACGCAATCGTTATGAATATTGACGACTTGCTATGTGTCGGTGCTACCGATAATATTTTGTTGTCTTCTACTATTGGACGAAATAAAAACTTAATTCCAGGTGAGGTTATATCAGCTATTATTAACGGTACTCAAGAATTTTGTGACAGTTTAAGTAAATACGGCATAAATATTATTCTTACGGGCGGCGAAACTGCTGATGTTGGCGATTTAGTCAGAACTATTATTGTTGACTCAACAGTAAGTTGCAGAATGAAAAGAAAAGATGTTATTACTAACGAATTAATTCGGGCAGGTGATCTAATTGTGGGGCTTTCGTCTGTAGGGCAGGCAAGTTACGAAGATTTTTATAATGCTGGAATGGGAAGTAATGGCTTAACTTCAGCTCGACATGATATGTTTGCAAATTATCTCGCCGAAAAATATCCCGAAACTTATGATAACTCAATTCCTAGTGATTTGGTTTATACTGGAAATAAAAGATTAACCGAAAAGTTAGAAAAACCTTATTCAGATATTGGGAAAATGGTGCTTTCGCCAACTCGAACTTATGCACCAATTATTAAGGAAGTGCTAAAACAATATTTTGAACAAATTCACGGAATTATTCACTGTAGTGGCGGAGCTCAAACAAAAATTTTAAACTTTATTGATAATTTACACGTTATTAAAGACAATATGTTTGAAATTCCTTTGTTGTTTAAACTCATTCAAGAAAATAGTAAAACAGATTGGAAAGAAATGTATAAAGTCTTTAATATGGGACATAGAATGGAAATTTATTTACCCGAAAATATTGCTTCTGCTGTTATTGAAATTAGTAAATCTTTTAATGTTGATGCAAGAATTATCGGTAGAGTAGAAAAAAGCGAAACAAAAAAACTTACGATAGAATCTGATAAGGGAAAATTTATATATTAATAAAATTTTATGGCAAACGAATTAATTTTAGACAAACTGAGCGATGTTAAAAAAAGATTTATAGAAGTTGGAAATCTGCTAACCGACTCCTCAGTTATGTCCGATATGGATAAATATATTAAATTAAATAAAGAATATAAGGATTTAGAGCCTATAATTCAGGCTTATGATGATTATGTATTGTTAATTTCAAATATTGATGACGCAAAAAGCATTCTTTCGGTTGAAAAAGATGAAGAAATGCGGGAAATGGCAAAAATGGAGCTAGATGATTTGCAACCAAAAGTTGACCCTTTAGAGGAGAAAATTAAATTACTGTTAATTCCTAAAGACCCTGAGGATGATAAAAATGCTATTTTGGAAATTCGTGCAGGCACAGGTGGGGACGAGGCAAGTTTATTTGCAGGCGAGCTTATGCGTATGTATTTAAAATTCGCAGAATCTAAAAACTGGAAAACTGAAATAACAAGTTATACAGATGGAACTGTTGGAGGTTATAAAGAAATTGTTTTAAGCGTTACAGGGAACGGTGTATATGGAATTATGAAATACGAATCTGGTGTTCATCGAGTGCAAAGGGTTCCTCAAACCGAAACTCAAGGTAGAGTTCATACTTCTGCTGCATCGGTAGCAGTTTTGCCCGAAGCTGACGAAGTTGATATTAAATTAAACCCTGCCGATATTAGAAGAGATGAATTCTGTTCATCAGGACCTGGCGGACAGTCTGTAAACACTACTTATTCGGCAATTAGATTAACTCATATCCCAAGTGGAATTGTAGTTACTTGCCAAGACGAAAAATCTAAGCTGAAAAATCTAGAAGTTGCAATGAAAGAGCTTAGGACAAGATTATATAACCTCGAACACCAAAAATATCTAGACGAAATTTCTAAAAAACGTAAAACTATGGTTTCTACCGGTGATAGATCAGCTAAAATTAGAACTTATAATTTTCCACAAGGCAGAATTACCGACCATAGAATTAATTATACTATATATAATTTGCAAAATTTTATGCTTGGCGATATCGAGGAACTTATCGACCATTTAATTATGGCAGAAAATGCTGAAAGGTTAAAAGAAGCAGGAAGTAATTAAAAAAAAAGCTGTCAGAATTTTGACAGCATTTTTTTTAATTACATATACGACTCAATTGGGTCGCAAGTACAAACTAAATTTCGATCACCATAGCCACTATCAATTTTGCCGACATAAGGCCAGAATTTATTTTCTTTTATCCATTCAAGAGGGAAAGCAGCTTGTTCGCGAGTGTATTTATGTTTCCAATCGCTTGCAGTAACTTCAATTTGAGTATGAGGTGCATTTTTTAAGGGATTATCTTCTTTATCAAGTTTTCCGTTTTTAATATCCTCACATTCCATTTTAATTGCTTTCATGGCCTGAATAAACCTATCTAGTTCTTGTTTTGTTTCACTTTCAGTTGGTTCAACCATTAGTGTTTCGTGAACTGGAAAAGAAAGAGTAGGAGCATGAAAGCCAAAATCCATCAGTCTGCGAGCTATATCACTGGCTTCAATCCCATAGTTTTCGCGGAATTTTCTAAGGTCTAAAATCATTTCGTGAGCACAACGCCCAGTTTCGCCAGTATAAACTACTTCGTAGTATCCTTTTAGCTCAGTGGCAATGTAGTTTGCACTTAAAATTGCTACTTTTGTTGCTTGAGTTAATCCATTTTCACCCATCATTTTTATATAAGCAAAAGTAATAGGAAGGACAAAAGCAGAACCAAATGGGGAAGCCGCTACAGCTTTAATTGCATTTTCGCCTCCAGTTTTTACAACGCTATGTCCAGGTAAAAATTTTGAAAGATGTTTTGCTACTGAAATAGTTCCAACACCAGGACCACCACCGCCATGAGGAATTGCAAAAGTTTTATGTAGGTTTAAGTGACAAACATCGGCTCCAATAAATCCAGGATTTGTTAAACCCACTTGAGCGTTCATATTGGCACCGTCCATATAAACTTGGCCGCCATTTTCGTGAACAATGTTAATCATTTCTCTAATTTTTGATTCAAACACACCATGAGTAGATGGATAAGTAATCATTACAGCAGCTAAATTAGCTTTGTGTTCGTCTGCTTTTGTTCTTAAATCGTCAATATCAACGTTTCCATTTTCGTCGCATTTTACAACAACAACCTCCATACCTGCCATTACAGCCGAAGCAGGATTTGTTCCATGAGCAGATGAAGGAATTAAACAAATATTTCTATGTGCTTCTTTTCTTGATTTATGATATTCGCGTATTACCATTAACCCTGCATGTTCGCCACTTGCACCAGAGTTTGGCTGAACCGAAGTAGCTGCAAAACCTGTAATAATACTTAAATCTTTTTCCATTTCTGAAATAAGTTCCTTATAACCAAGAGCTTGGTCTTCAGGAACAAAGGGGTGAATATTTCCCAATTCAGCCCAACTTAAAGGAAGCATAGAACTCGCCGAGTTTAATTTCATTGTACAAGAACCAAGTGAAATCATAGAACGATTAAGTGCAATATCTCTGTTCTCTAAGCGTTTTATATAACGCATCATTTCTGTTTCGCTATTATATAAATTAAAAACTTTGTGTTGTAATATTTCGTCTTGACGTTTAAAATTTAATTCAAAGTCTGAAAATTCGCCAAGGTCATTAACAGCTTTGTATGGTTTATTAATTGCTTTTGCAAAAATTTCTAAAATATTATTAATATCTTCAATGCTAATAAGCTCGTCAGTAGAAATTCCGACATATTTTTCGCAAGAATATCTGAAATTTACATTATAATTAAGAGCAATGGCTTGAATGTCGCATGATTTTATATTAGCAGGTAATTCTACTAAAACAGTATCAAAAAAGTCGGTATTTTTTAATTTATATCCTAATTTTTGTAGTTCTTTTGCTAAAAATCTTGCAGATTTATTAATATTATTTGCAATTCTTTTCATGCCTTGTGGACCATGATAAACCACATACATTCCTGCCATAGTTGCCAAAAGTGCTTGAGCAGTGCAAATATTTGAAGTAGCTTTTTCACGTTTTATATGCTGTTCGCGAGTTTGCAAAGCCATTCTTAAAGCAGTATTTCCATGTTTGTCCACACTAATTCCAATAATTCTACCAGGCATTGTGCGTTTGTATTTTTCGTGAGTAGAAAGAAAACCTGCATGAGGACCGCCAAATCCCATTGGTATTCCAAAACGCTGAGTTGAGCCTACGGCAATATCTGCACCCCACGAAGCAGGCGATTTTAATAATACTAATGACATCACATCAACAACAGCTGTAACTAAAATTTCTGCTGAATGAGCTTTTTCTGCAAATTCGCTATAATCATTAATTTTACCACTTGAAGCAGGGTATTGCACTATGGCTCCAAAAGTTTTATCAGACAAAATGCTTTCGTTAAAATTACCTGTAACTACTTCTATTCCAATAGGTTCGGCTCTTAATCTAATAACATCTAAAGTTTGTGGAAAAATATCTTCATCAACAAAAAGTACGTTTTTATTGTCTTTAACAGCTTGGCGTGAGCGATTTTCCAACATCATACTCATTGCTTCGGCAGCAGCGCTAGCTTCGTCTAATAGCGAGGAGTTTGTAATTTCTAAGCCTGTTAGTTCGCTCAAAACTGTTTGAAAATTTAACAAAGCTTCTAAACGTCCTTGCGAAATTTCGGCTTGATATGGTGTATAGGAAGTGTACCAACCAGGATTTTCAAAAATATTCCTTAATATAACCGAAGGAGTTGCAGTATCGTAATATCCCATGCCAATAAAAGAACGATAAACTTTATTCTTTGCCGAAATATCTTTAACTTTTTTCAAATATTCGTTCTCAGTCAACGGAGAGTCTAAAACTAATTTTTCTTGTAAACGAATATTTTTAGGAATAATTTCATCAATTAGTTGGTCTAAAGTTGATACTCCAATCTTTTGAAGCATTTCCTGATTTTCGTTTTCGCGAGGTCCTATATGTCTCGACATGAAATCTTCTTTAATCATATTATTATAAATTTTAAATGAAAAATATTGTTAAAAATTTAGGGTAAAATTATAAATAATATTTTATTAAATAAAGTTTTATTTAATGTTATGAAATTATTATATTATTGTTTTGTTATTAAAAAGGCATTGAACTTTATTTAAATAGTATTAAATACAAACTTTACTTGCTACTAGCCTTTGGAAACAAGTCTTAAAGCTTAGAAAAAAATAGCAAAATAAATGTAAGGAGTTAATATTCAATAGCTTGTTTAATTTTTACAAGTTTTGCTAATAAATTATTGAGTAAATTTAATTTTAACATATTAGCTCCGTCTGATAAAGCATTTTGAGGTTCAGGATGCGTTTCGATAAATAGTCCGTCTGCACCGACAGCAATACCTGCTTTTGCCATGTATTCAATCATTTCGGGCTGTCCTCCTGTAATACCAGCAGATTGATTAGGTTGCTGTAAACTATGGGTAACGTCCAAAACTACAGGATAACCAAAAGTTTTCATCTTGGGTATTCCACGAAAATCTATTACTAAGTCTTGATAACCAAAAGTAGTGCCTCTTTCTGTTAGCATAATTTTATCACTTCCAGATGAAAGAATTTTTTCTGCTGCAAACTTCATTGCCTCTGGTGATAAAAACTGCCCTTTTTTAATATTAACGAATTTTCCTGTTTGCCCTGCTGCTAACAATAATTCGGTTTGACGACATAAAAAAGCAGGAATTTGTATAATATCAACAACTTCCGCAGCCCAAACGGCTTCTTGAGGAGAATGAACATCGGTACAAATATGTAAATTAAGCTCTTTTTTGACTTTAGCTAAAATATCTAAGGCGTTTTGGTCGCCCAAGCCAGAAAATGAAGTCGAGCTACTACGATTTGCTTTTCGGTATGATGATTTAAAAATAAGCTGAATATTATGTTTTCGACATAAGTCTTTTAAAACTTTTGCTGTAAACATTGTAATTTCTTCGTTTTCTACAACGCAAGGTCCAGCAATTAAAAAAAAATTATATGATTTATTTAAAACTAACTTATCCACAGTTTTTTACATTTTTTATTTCACAAATTTAAAAAGAATTTTGAAGATTAAAATTTTCATTTGGTTATTTTCTTTAAAAAAATTTTTAAAAATGTAAAGAATTGTTAAATTAATTCAACTAAAATTTAATATTTCTTAATTTTGCCAAAAAAACAATGTATAGAATTTCTTTAGTATCTTACTCAAATACTTTACCTTTTAAAGAGGCATTGTCAAAGTCTGAATTTATTTTGAAAAATGCTGTTTTGCAAGAACGTAACCCTGCTTTGTGTGCAGACGATGTTTTTACAAATAGTGCTGATATTTCTTTAATTCCAATAGGTGCCTTTCCAATTCCCGATAATTATGAAATTATTGGAAATTATTGTTTAGCTGCTCATAAAAAAGTTGAATCAGTATTGTTTCTTTCGCAAAAACCTAAGGAAGAAATAAAAACGGTAATTTTAGACTATCAATCCCGTAGTTCGGTGAAATATATTAAAATTTTAGCCGAAAAGTTTTGGAAAATCAAATATGAGTATCAAAATGTTAGCGAAGATTTCGTTGATTTAATTAAAGATAATACTGCTGCTGTCATAATTGGAGATAGAGCATTGAAAATTAGAAACTCTTTTGCGTATAAATATGATATCGCTGAGCAGTGGTACAAATTTACTAATAAACCTGCAATATTTGCTGTTTGGGTTGCTAAAAAAGGAGTCGAAAAATGGTTTTTAGAAGAGTTTGACTCTATCCTAAAATTTGGTGTTGAGCATCGTGAGGATATTGCAAAAGAAAATCAGCATTTATATTCAAATTTCGATTTATTTGACTATCTCACAAATTGCATGGATTACAATTTTGATAATGATAAACAGGAAAGTTTAAAAATGTTTAATAATATTTGTAATGAAGTTTGCAGGTAAAGCTTTAATTTGCATTTAATGTTTTTTGAAAAAATTAATTTATGAATTTTATAATTAAAGAATTTAACGATAGTTATTATGACGAAATCTTAGCTTTGTGGGTTCTTACCGATATGGGCGGGGCTTATCGTGGTGATAATTTAGAAATTATTAAAGATACAATAAAACTTGGCGGAGCTTTATTTCTATTGTTTGACGGCGATATAATAATAGGGACTTCGTGGATTACCAACGATGGACGTCGATTATACTTGCACCATTTTTGTATTCACCCCGAATACCAAGGCAAAGGATTGAGCCATTTACTAATGGAAAAGTCTATGGATTTTGCTAAAAAAGTCGGACTTCAAATAAAACTTGAAGTTCACAGGCAAGGCGTTATTGCTCGTAGTTTATATTCTAAATATGGTTTTAAATTTTTGGGTGATTACGACATTTTTATCGTTAGGGAATATTAAATTGTAAATTTTGCGAAAACGTATATTAAAACTTGCTTATCCGGCAATAATAAGCAATATCACAATTCCCTTAGTCGGCTTGGTAGATATTGCTTTGGTAGGGCGTTTAGGTTCTGCGGCATATATTGGTGGTGTAGGGTTTGCTAGCGTTGTTTTTTCTTTTATTTATTCGGGTTTAGGATTTTTAAGAATGAGTACTAATGGCTTGAGTGCTCAGGCTTATGGTGCTTCTAATTTTCGCGAAGCAAATGCAATTTTAATAAGAGCTGTTATTTTAGCTTTATTAAGTGGCGGAATTTTGATTTCGTTGCAAATGCCGTTAGAAAAACTATTAATTAGTATTTTTAACTCATCTCCAGATTCTTTAAAATATGCCTCTGAATACTTTTACGTACGAATTTATGCAACTCCAGCAAGCCTTGCTGTTATTGCTTTTATGGGTTGGTTTGTTGGCATGCAAGATACAAAAACTCCAATGTGGCTAAGTTTAATCATTAGTTTGACAAATATTATATTTAGTGCATATTTTGTCCTTTATTCAAATTTAGGCGTTAAGGGTGTCGCTTTAGGAACTGTTGTGGCTCAATATTGCGGACTAATTTCTTCGTTTTTATTTTATCTAATAAAATATAAGCGATTTACTATTTTTATTGACCTAAAGTCTATTTTGAAATTACATGAAATTAAAAGATTCTTTTCTATTAGCACCGACATCTTTATTAGGTCTGTTTTACTCACAGGAAGCTTTTTTTTGTTTAACATTGTCTCGGCTGATTTAGGTGATGATATATTGGCTCTAAATTCGCTTATGTTACAATTTTTATGGTTTTTTTCATATTTTGCAGATGGTTTTGCAAATGCTGGCGGGAGTATTGCAGGAAAATATAAAGGTGCTGTTAATATTCATCTTCTTAAATTAACAATAAAAGAATCAACGAACTTAGGATTTTTTGTTGCTTTGTTATTTTCGATTTTTTATGCAATGTTTTCAAAATTCTTTTTTAAAGTTTTAACAAATAATTTAATTGTAATCTCAATGTTCAATGAATATTACTTTTGGATTGTTGCCATTCCTATTGCCGGTTTTGCTGCTTTTATTTATGACGGAATTTATATTGGAATTACTTCAAGTAAAATTATGCGTAATCTTATGATTTTTTCAATTTTATTTCTTTTTGTACCGCTATTATTTTTATTTAAACATTATCTTGGAAATCATGGTATGTGGTTGGCTATGATTATTATGCTTTTTTCGAGAGGGATAGGCTTAAAGTTTTTTATGAATAGAGCTATTGGGTGATTCCGATGAGCTAAGTTTTCAAAATTAATTGTAAAGATTTGAATTGAATAGAAATGTATTTTTTATTCGGTGCAACCAATATTTTCAAAAGATTTTTCCCAGCCTTCATCTGCATAGCTGATAATTTCGGGACATTCTGTACCAAAAGAATAAACTTTTCCGTATTTAATATTTTCTATTATTAATTTCTTTATCGGATTAACTTCACTTTCCCCAATTGATTTATGAACTAAGTGTATTTTATTACAAAATAATTTTCTACCTTTAAAATATCCATTGCCAACATTATAAATATATGCGTAATTACATTTTCCTTCAAATTTATAATCGCCAGTTGAGGCATGGCTTCTAAAAAATAAACTGTCGCCACTTAAAAGCATATTTGTCTTTAAAATTCCTGCCCAATTTTGTATTGATAAATTTTCAAAATATAAACTATCAATACTGTTAATATCACAAGCTTCGAAAATAGTAATTTCTTTTAAATTTGGACAAGTAATAATTAATTTAGGTTTTATTCTTTTTCTTAGCCATTCACAAGTGTTTTTATTTGTTAAAACTAATTCATTATCAATAACTTCGTGTTCAATAAATGGAATTAAATTTTTTCCCGCATTTATGCTTATTGAATATTCAGAATCGATTTTAAAGTAAATATCAAAAACGCTATTAATTTGAACTTTTGAAAATGTATTAAGTGGAAATTTTTCTGTAGTTATTTCACCTGCCGACTTCATACACCTGTTTTTGTCGCTGTCGCATGATAAAATTGACAATATTATAAAAAAAACTATGAAAATATTGAGGCATTTTGAAAACATAATTGAATTTTTTTGCTAAAATAATAAAATTTAAAAATTTATGAAAAAGAAATTATACATTTTAACAATTATAAATTTAATACAAACGCGCCATCAATTCTAACATCGTGAATATTTATATTTAAAATTTGATTTTCTTTATGCCAATTTTCTGTATTATTACGATAATTTGAGGCATCAATAATAATTTTCTTGAAATTAAAATACTTTGAAATTTCACCTAATTTAATTGAGGGATTATTCGATAATAAAATATAATCTACATCAACTTTTTTAAGATTTTCGTTATTTTGTGGCATTCTAAATTCTTGATTAAGTATAAATAAGCTGTTTTTAGCAAACAGTAAAGCATTGTTTTTAAAGAAAAAATCTCCTTGATTAACAAAATTATCTGTTGAAGAATTTAATTTATTATTTGAGCTAATATCTATATATTGTTGATTATCAAGACCTTTTTGTAGCCAATTATTTTTTGCGGAATATTCTATATTCGATTGTAAGTTATTTTCTAAATCTGCAATAATAAAGTTTTTCTTACCTGAAATAACATTAATAACAGTATTGTTATTAATATTATATACAATTAAATATTTTTGTTTTGAGCTTTCAATGTCTTTTA
>CAYRQZ010000011.1:29162-44475 GCA_964426585.1 uncultured Bacteroidales bacterium
GAAAGGGATTGGTGAAACAATAAAAAAAATAATTATTAACCAAATTGCTACTGTAGATATTGGTATCAATAAGTAATTGGTTATTAAAAAATAATTTGAGAACTGATTGAAATAATACATTCCAAGAGGTGCAGTAACTAATTGTGCAGCTATCGAGACAGTAGTTAAACTCCAAATTTTATCAATATATTTATTTTTCGGGATCAATATTTTATTTAGAGGTTTATTAATGATAATAATTCCAATTACAGCAATATATGAAAGTTGAAATCCAAGTTTAACTAAGTTATAAGGGTTTATTAGGAGTAAGATGAAAGCCGAAGCCGCTACCGCATTTAATGAAGACGATTTATGTTTTTGAAAATTCCCTATTGCCATAATTGAGAACATAAATGCAGCTCTTGACACTGAAGGCGATAAGCCAGTAAGGAAAGCGTAAGCCCACACCAAAAGTATAGACACAATAATTTTTGCATGATAAAGTTTTTCATTTTTAATAAAAGATAGAAAAAATATTATCATACCGTAAACAATACCGACGTGCAGTCCTGAAACGGCTAAAATATGCATCGCTCCCGAAGAAGCATAAGCGTGGCGAAGTTGGTCGCTCAAACTGTCTTGATATCCCAAGGCTAAGGCAGAAGCAACTGCTAGTTCATCATTATTCAAATTGTTTGATTTTAATACTTCAATTAATCTATTCCTAAATCTTGAAAAGCGGTGAACTAATTTAAAATCTTGAGTTTCTTTTAATAATTTCCAGTCAGAACTATTTAAATAGTCGGTACTATAAATTAAATTATGACTAAGATATTTTTTAAAATCAAATTCTTCAGGATTTCCTTTGTTTTCGATATCTTGTAAATTAGCACTAAAAATAATTTTATCTCCAATTTTTAAATTATGAACAGCTTCGTTGTTTTCAATAAAGACAATAGTGTTCCCACTAGTTTCGAACCATTCGTCCTTATTTTTATAAGCAATTATTTTAACTTGAATTTTGGTGGACAATTCCATGATTTTCGGTTCGGAATCAACAAGTCCAATTAAAGTTCCTTTTTTATAATATTTTAAATCTTTTTGCGATTTCTCGTTTAAAGATTGCGTTAAAAACATTGCTGCGGAAATAAAAATAAGATTTATTAAAATTCCTTTTATCCATTCGTAGCCGAAAGTTTTATTAATTAAATTAATGATGACAAACAAAATGCTTGTAATCGCAAAAAAAGACAGACTAATATATAAGTTAATATGAAAATTTAAGACAATAATAATACCAATAATAAAAGGAATAATTATCCTTATAAAAGGATTTTTCCTAAGGTTTTGGATTAAAAGTTCATACATTTTATAAACTATTGAGCCTTTTCAAACAGTTTCACTAGTTCTAAATCATCGATTCCGATATAAATAATTGCAGCCTCTGCGTCTTTTGCTAATTTATGTTCTGGGTATTTGTCAATTATAAGTTGGTAATATTTTTTTGCATTTTCAAAATCTTTCAAATAGTTTTCATAAATAAAGGCTTTTAAAAACAAACAAGAAACATATTTGTCGAAAGATTTATAATTATTTTCAATTCGCGTAAGAAAGTCAATTGCATCTTTAGCTCTAAACGAATTAATACCAATTTCGGCAGCTTTAAAAAGGTATTCAGGGCTTAGGCTGTCTTGTGGGAATTTGTTGGCATAATAAACGTAAAGTTCGATTATTGAATCTGCAAGACTTTTGTTAATAGTATCTAATCGGTACAATTGTTTTTCTACATCGGCAATTTTTTCGATAAGTTGATTTTTTTCAGCAAGTGGTTTTGGTCTCGAGCCACAAGCATAAGTAAATGTAAGAGCTATAAAAATTAAAAAAACAAATTTTGCTTTCATATTTAACAATGATAAATTAGTTAATTTTTACTTTATAAGAGGTTCCGACTTTTCCTTTTGAAATATTATTTAATCTATTTTGCAACATTTTTCTTCGCAATGGAGAAATTTTATCGGTAAATAAAACACCCTGAAGATGGTCGAATTCGTGTTGTACGACTATTGCTTTATATTCGTCTAAAACTTCGCTAACATGTTCAAATTTTTCGTTAAAGTATTCGATATTTAAGCTCGAACATCTGTCTACATTTTCGTGAATGCTAGGGATACTTAGACAACCTTCTTCGACAGCAATTTTTTTATCACAATTATAAGTTATTTTCGGATTAATAAAAACTCGAATAAAGTCGCTAAGTTCGGGATTATCTTTTGCCAATACTCTAGCGTCTATGACAACCAAATTAATGTTTTTTCCAATTTGAGGAGCAGCAAGTCCAATCCCTTCTGCGTTGTACATAGTTTCAAACATATTTTCAATTATCTGTTTGAGTTCAGGATAGTTTTTGTCTATATCTACAGATTTTTTTCTTAAAACAGGGTGTCCATATAAATATATAGGTAATATCATAAATTTTTATATTTTTCAGAGTCTAAATACGATTGCAATATAATAGCAGCACTAATTTTGTCAATATTTTCTTTTTCTTGTCTTTGCATTTTTTTTGCCCCTGCATTTATCATAGTTTGAAAAGCCATTTTAGATGTAAATCTTTCGTCAATTTCAATAAATTCGTAGTTTTTAAAGACTTTTTTTAAACGATTTAAGACAGGAATGATATATTTAACCGCTTCGGAAGGTGTATTGTTCAATTGTTTGGGCATGCCAACGATAATTTTTTCGACTTCGTTATTATTGAAATAATTTTTCAGAGTATCTTCTAAGCAAAAAGTTGATACAGTTTCCAAGGCAGAAGCAATAATTCTTTCGGTGTCGGTAACAGCAATGCCTGTTCTTTTTCGTCCAATATCTAAAGCGAGGTATCTTTTCATAATTACCGCAAAGTTAATACCTAATTAAGAAAAAACAACCAAAATTATAAAAAAACGTCATTAATTAATATGTGAAATTAAAAAATTGTTTAAATTTACAAATTGATAATAATTAATGACGTTATGAAAAAATTATTACTTGTATTTTTTGGTTTGTTTTTAAGTTTAGTATTATTTTCACAAAGCATAGTTACGCAGAGTGGAATTCCAGTAAGTACCTTAATTAAGGATACTCTTATAAATGGTTGCATCCAAGCTATGAATGTAACTGCCAATAACGGTGCTTATGGTTATTTTAAAAAAGGAAATTCACAATTTCCTTTTAAATCAGGAATAATTATGTCAACTGGTGCTATTAGTGCAGCACAAGGTCCAAATTCTTCTACTAGCAGTACAGGAACTTCACCAAGCTCTGGTTCCGACCCCGACTTATCTGCATTAGTTTCTGGTTCTTCAATAAATGATGCTTGTGTAATTCAATTTGATTTTATTCCGGCTTCAGACACTGTTGAGTTTAGATATATTTTTGGCTCAGAAGAGTTCCCTGAATATGCAAATTCAAATTTTAATGATGTTTTTGGATTTTTCTTGTCTGGTCCAGGCATAAATGGTCCTTATTCAAATAATTCTATAAATATTGCACTTTTGCCTAATAATATGCCTGTTACAATCAATAATGTTCATAATTATAATTATTATTATGCCACCCCAAACGCTGGAGCAAATTCTCCCGGTTCTTATTATGGTGCAGTACAATATGATGGTAATACGATAGTACTAACGGCTAGGGCAATTGTTCAGGCTTGTCAAACTTACCATATTAAACTTGCTATTGGAGACCGTGGCGATAGTGCTTTAGACTCGGGAGTGTTTTTAGAAGCTGGTAGTTTTGTGTCTGGAGCTTCGGTTTCTATTCAAAATACTGCTCAATTTGGTGGGCAAAATGATTTATGGGAAGGTTGTACTAACTATTATGTAATAAGTAGAGCAGAAGGAACTCCATTAAATCAAGATGTTACTATTGATATTGCTATTGCCCCTGCTAGTACAGCAACTGAAGGTGTTGATCTTACTCCATTCCCAAGCTCTGTTACAATACCTGCCGGCGAAATGACAGATACTATTTTCTATTCAGCTTTCAATGATGGAATAGACGAAGGGCACGAAACTATAATTCTGTCGTTTTATACCGCTTGCCCTTGTGGAAATCAGTCATCAGCTATTTATGATACTATTTGGATCTACGATGCTGAGTTTATTAAGGGAGGAATCCAAGATATTGAAACTGCCTATTATTGTGGCGAAGATGCACCACCCTATATTACTTTACTGGCAGAGTGTAATCGCGACCCCGCTATTGGTTATTACTGGAGTACCGGCGAACATTCTAATTCAATTATTGTTTATCCGCAGCTTGGAAGCACAACTTATTATCTTACAATGGCAGATGAGTGTGGAAACGAATTGTATGATTCTATTACTCTAATAATTAGTGGATTGACTTTGCAAAACTCAAGTATTACTCCCCCTAAATGTAATAATGGCTGTGACGGAGTTATAAACCTTGATGTTATTGGCGAAGATGGACCTTTTACTTTTGAATATTCTCGCGAACCTTATCACTTTTTCCCCGATTCAATACATACCACCACTAACAACGTTTTTACTGGACTTTGCCCTGGCAAATATCGTGTTAAAGTTACAGACCAAATAGGTTGTTTTAAAAGATTTCAATTCGATTTACCAAACCCGCCACCAGTGGAACTGTCCCCCGGAATTTTAGAAGATGATATAAATTCATGTGAAGCTTTAGAAAATATTACTTTTACAGCTTCCTCAAATCAACCTAATCCTATCTATGTTTGGAGTAATGGGCAAGAAACTGCGTCTATAACTGTAACCCCGCAAGTTGGCGAAACTACATACTGGGTAAAAATATTTGACGCCTGCGGTAACTTTAAGCAAGATTTTGTTAAAGTAAAGTATTCGGATATACAAATAGTTGAACAAACTGTTGACGATACCGGCGAATGTGATGGAATTGTAACTGCCTTTGCTAATGGAGGCGTTTATCCTTATACCTATTATTGGGAATCACCCATAGGAAATTTTGGAGAAACGCAAATGGGTTTATGTGCTGGTGATTATACTGTTAAGGTTACTGATGCTATCGGTTGCTATAAAACAGCTACTATAAAATTAAAACTAGAAAATATTCCTGGAGAAGAACCTTATGCTCCTCAGTCTTATTATGATGAAATTTTCACTGTTTATCCAAACCCTGCAAGCGATGAGTTTATAATAAATTATAAAAAAGAAGATTTTAAAAATATTTTAATTGATATTACTGATGTGAAAGGTTCTAGCATTTACAAAAACGAAATGAGTGCTCAGCCTTGTGTTATTAGAAATTTAGAAGCAGGAATTTATTTTATAAATTTATATAATACTAATGGATTAATTGCTGTTCAAAGAGTAGTTATTACTAAATAACTAGTAGTTAGTATAAAAAAATTAAAAGTCTCTTATTTTTAATAAATAGGAGACTTTTAAATTTTTTATGTCATATAATTTTATTAATTTTGGAAAAAATTTTTAAAATGGCAAAAGAAATAAAGTTCAGTCTCTTATATAGAGATATGTGGCAGTCAAGCGGAAAGTATGTTCCAAGAGTTGACCAATTAAAGAAAATAGCTCCTGTAATTATTGAGATGGGTTGTTTTGACAGAATTGAGACTAATGGCGGTGCTTTTGAGCAAGTAAATTTACTTTATGGCGAAAATCCTAACCAAGCAGTAAAAGAATGGACAAAGCCATTTAATCAGGCGGGAATACAAACCCACATGTTAGAGCGTGCTTTAAACGGGTTGCGTATGTTTCCAGTACCCGCCGATGTAAGGGAATTAATGTATAAAGTTAAAAAAGCTCAAGGCGTTGATATCTCGCGTTCGTTTTGCGGACTAAACGACCACAGAAATCTAGAATTATCAATAAAATATGCCAAAGAAGCAGGAATGATTTCCCAAGCAGCTTTAAGTATCACTTATTCCGAAATTCACACTGTGAAATATTATATGGAAATTGTCGAAAAACTTATGCAATACGGAGCAGATGAAATTTGCTTGAAAGATATGGCAGGAGTAGGGCGACCAGTGAGTTTAGGAAAACTTGTACACGAAATTAAGGCAGCCTTTCCAAATGTAATTGTGCAATATCATGGACATTCTGGTCCAGGTTTTTCAGTTGCTTCAATGCTCGAAGTAGCAAAAGCCGGAGCTGATTATATTGATGTTGCCATGGAACCATTATCCTGGGGAACAGTACACCCTGACGTAATTACAATTCAAGAAATGTTGAAAGACGCTGGTTTTAAAGTGCCAAATATTAATATGAAAGCCTATATGCAAGCTAGAGCCTTAACTCAAGAATTTATTGATGAATGGCTTGGATTATGGATTAATCCCAAAAATAGAGAAATGAGTTCTTTGCTTGTAGGTTGTGGATTACCCGGCGGAATGATGGGTTCTATGATGGCAGATTTAGAAAATGTTCACCTCGGAATTAATCAGCAATTAAAATCTTCTGGAAAAAATGAATTGAGTATTGATGACCTATTAGTAATGCTGTTTGAAGAAGTGCAATACGTTTGGCCAAAATTAGGATACCCTCCTTTAGTTACGCCGTTTAGTCAATATGTGAAAAATATTGCACTTATGAATGTTATGTTTATTTTGCAAGGAAAGCCTAGATTTGAAATGATTGATAAAAACTCTTGGGATATGATTCTTGGTAAAGCTGGCGTATTACCAGGACCGCTTGCACCCGAAATAATTGAAATTGCCAAAACTCAAAATAAAGAGTTTTATACAGGCTTGCCACAAGATGCCTATCCCGACGAGCTTGATAAATATCGTGCCGAAATGAATGAAAATGGCTGGGAGACTGGCGAAAATGATGAAGAACTTTTTGAGTTCGCCATGCACGACAGGCAATATCGCGATTACAAATCAGGATTAGCAAAAGAAAGATTCGAAGAAGAACTAAATTCATTAAAATACAAAAAAACTGAAAATAAATCTGTAGTTCCAAGTTCGCAAGAGGTTCAAAAAAATTTAGTAGAAGTAAAATCTCCTGCTAAAGGAAAAATATATTATGACCTAAGCGTAGAATTAGATAGAGAAATTATAAAACCTAATGATATTATTAATAAAGGAAAACGTTTGTTTTATTTGGAATCTAACAATCATTATCAGGAAATTTTAGCCGATTTTAATGGAAAAATGTCTTCTGTACTTATAAAACAAGGCGATGTGGTCGATAAAGACGATGTTATTGCTTTAGTTGAAATAAATTAAAACAAAAAAAGACCTGTTTTCAGGTCTTTTTTTTATCTTCCAAATTTTCCGAGTTTAATAAATCTCTGAATTTTTTCTTGAAGTTCGGCAATAGGTTCATTTCTTAATGCCGAGATTAAATCTTCAATTTTTAAATTATTTAGATTTTCCAAATCAAGATCCGAAAAACTAAACTCTTGATTAAAATCAATAAAAACTTCGTTTATAATTTTAGAAAGCTCAGCCTCTGCCTCAACTTTATTAAGCATAAAGTCCATAAGCATTTTACTAGTCCATTTGTGTATTTTCTTAAATTTTTTGTTTGCTTCTGCTTTTTGATTATACCAAGCCTCAATTTGAGAAATTAAATCATAAAAAAAGTTCGAACTTCTCTTACCGATTATTCCAATACTCTTAATGTCAACACTTTTGTAATAATTAATAACTTCTAATAATAAATCTTCATCAGCATCTTTTAAAGAAAATCCCGGTGTGTAAACTGTGTTAAAGTAAATAAAAAATGAATTTTCGTTGCAAAATTTTACAATATTTGGAATTTCTTTCCAATTTTGAAGCATTGGACAAACCGAAATATTAACAAAATTATTTTTACGTTTTAAAATTTCGGCAAATTTGAAAAGATTCTCAATCACTTGTTCAAAATTTGCATTACACCTAATTTTTTCATAATTTTCTTTTTCAATAGAATCAATAGAAACACCTATGTGAAAATTGCCTTTTTCTAAATATGATTTAATTTTATCATTAAAAATTGTTCCGTTTGTTTGTAAATGAATTTTGCATTTAGGATTTATTTCTAAAATCATATCCCAAATTTTGTAATATATATTTATTAAAAAAGGCTCGCCACCAAGAAATTTTACTGTTTTTAGATAGGGAATAAATTCTTGTAATTGGTTAAGAAATTCTCCATCGTAAGGCGGAGCTTTTGTTTCTAGTCCTTTATTTTTTGCAATTGTTGACGAAAAGGCTTCGTTACACATTGCACAAGCAAGATTACAAGTATTGTCAAGCTCGAAAATTATTTCGCTAGGTATTCCTTTTTGGCTTTTAAGATTATCGTATAGTCTTGCTTCGACGCCTTCAAAGTTTTGAGCCTCAATAAGTTTGTGGCAATGTTGACAGCCATACATGAAATTTTGTCGGCATAATTCTGTTTGCAAAAATTTGCGTTTTTCGCTATTTACAATTTCTTTAAAGCTTTGCTCCGGGTATTTTCCTAAAATATGAACTCGATTAAAACAACAGGCTGTAGCATTACCCCGGCTGTCTAAATATAAACTTCGACTAGGAGCATGACAAATGCAGGGTTCTGGTCCGGTGCTACGATTATGATTATATTTTATTAAATTTTCTTTATTCCCAAAATTATTATTTATATGCTTAGAAATAGGGTAGTAGCGAATTGAGTTGGAAATTTTCTTTACTTTTATATTTCCATAATAAATTATATTCTTCAAAATTTGTTTCATTTATTCTATTGTTTTGCAATATTCTATTAAGTTTTCAATATCTTGATTTTCTAAATAAGTAAAAAACATTTCGTCTGGTAAATATATAAACTTATTTAAAATAATATGTTTATTATTTAATTTCTCAACTTCGGAAAGTAAATCATCAAATTTATTCAATAATTCAGGTTTTACTTCATTAACTTTTGTTCTTAATAAGTCAATAAGTTCGGAATAATCAATTAGTTTTTCTGGTTTTTCTTCAATTTCTTGCTTTTTACTATTATCATTAGCCCAAGTTTTTAGTAAATTAATTAAATTTTCAAAATTTCGTTTATTTGTTCTCTGCTTAAATGTTTTTGTCGGAAATTTATGAATTGATAAATTATCAATAATATTTTCTAACATTTCGGTATTTAGATATTTTAAGGATAATTCTTCAGGTTTTATTACAGTATGAAAAAACACAGATATTTTATTTTTGTTAGCAAAATTTACAATTTCATGTAGCTCAAGAATATTTTTTGTTAGCGGGCAAACTAAAAGGTTTAGCGTTGTTCTATGTTTTTTAGTGTAATTAATAAATTTTTGAATGTTTTTAATCGCATATTCAAAATTGCCATTCACACGAATTTCTTCATAATTTTCTTTTTGTAAGGAATCGATAGAGATATTAAAATTTAGTCTTTTATGCGAGTTCAATAATTTTTCTATTCGCGGATTCATTGTATTTGCGTTTGTTGTGATTAGAATAGTGCATTTTGGGTTAAGTTCAATTATCATATCCCAAATTTTATAATATTCTTCTATCATAAATGGGTCGCCACCTGTAAATTCTGCAAGTTGTAAATGAGGAATAAACTCTTTTAATTCTTCAAAAAACTTATTATCATAAAATTGATTTCCGCTAATACTTTGTTTTTGTTTTTTTTCTATACTCGAAGAAAGGTTTTCATCACACATTATGCAGGCCAAATTACATTTATTAGAAAGTTCAAATTCCATAATTTTTGGATATTTGGATTTTGAAAAAGCATAATGTTCGTACTTATTAATTAATGCAGACTTATAAGCATGGGAAAGTAAAAGATTTTCGCAAAATGAACAATTTTCGCTTAAATTACAGTTAGCGTGTTGTTTACGAATGTCATTAATTGTGCCCGAAAACCAAATTTCTTTAATAGATGATTTTGTAATATGCGAAGATTTTTGATTGTATGAAGCATAGCATGGTGCTACATATCCTGAGCGAGAAAAAAACATGCTTGTATGTGGTGCATAGCATATTTTTTTCAATGGTCCGTAATGTCGCGAAGTATTAAAGTCTTCATAAACCGTTTTTGGAATTTTGTAACAGTTCTTATAAGTTTTATTTTTTGTAAAATCAAAATATAATAAACGCAATTCGCGGTGAATAAATACGACAAATTGTTTTAAAAATTGAGGTAAAAAGCTGTAAATTATGTTAATCATCTATCTTAATCGTGAATATCACACAAAATTAAGAAATTATTTATTTTTCAAATTTTAAAAGTAGAATATCTGTTCTTCCAAGGTTAGTTTCAATTCTTTGGAGCCAAAGTTCTTCTTTTGTTAGTTTTAAAATTTTAAAAACTTGTTCGGGCTGGTTGTCGGCGGTTAAAATTAAATCGTTTTTGTCGTCGCTAAACTTCCAATCCATTTTTTGATTTGGCAAAGGAACAGGAAATAGACCATAAGTAATTTCAAAGTTCAAATAAGCCTCATTTTCTTTTTTAATATTTAATTTTACATCACTAATTTTAATTTGACTTAAATCAATTTCTATAGGCATATCTTGATCAAAATCATCGAAATCATAATTTCCAAGTAAGCTAGTTAGGTCATTAAAATTAATTTTTACATCATTTAATCTAGCTTCATCTAAAATCCAAAGTCCAACTATTCTTTTTTTAGCTGTTACTAAAGTAAATGATGGTCCTTCTTCATATTTTTTACAAGCCGAAAAAATCATTGTAGCCCCTAATACTACAAGAATTATACTAGCAATTTTCTTCATGATATTTAAATTTTTAATGTTAAGAAATTTTTTTGCTAATATAATAAAAATTTTAATAGAATGTTAAAATAAGTCAATATCTTTAAAACCTATTATTTAATTTTTTTGCCTCCAATTTTTAGGCAATCAAATTTTGCATCATACGATACAGTATCGCCGGTTTCTTTATGAGTTATTTTAACATCCTCTTCTTTAACTATTTCTTTTAAAATTTTGTTATTATATTCTACTTCGTATTCATTTTTCAAATAACTAACAAATAAAAGATGTTTTATCTTCCTAACATCATAACACAAACGAAAATAACAGAAAATAATAATAAATTGCATTATAAAAAAAACAATTATTCCAATAATAGTTAAAACGTTTAAAGAAAATTCACTAGTTGTATTCATTATTTTTATTTTTAAAGGAATGTTTAATCTTTCACGCCGAATTTTATCTTATACTTTTGTGTCGAAAATTAATTATTTAAAACCGAAATGCAAATATAAATATTATTAATCTATTAGTTTTACAAAAAAACAACATTTTTCCTAAACTTGTCCTCCAACGCCTTTAAATTTCTCTATAAAGGAGGCTATTTTTTGATAAACACTTTGCTTTTTAGTTAAATATTGTGGATTTAGCGGACTCATTTTTGGTAAAATAGCGTTCAATTCTGTACCGTTTTCGCTGGCAAATTCGCGTTTTAACGACACTGTGATATATCGCTTAGCAGCTTCTTCATTCAAATTTTCTTGGGCAATTAATTCTGCAGCTTCATCTTTTTGTTTTTCTTGTGCATAAGTAAAAAATGCCTCAATAATACTTGCTTTGTCTTGAATGGTTTCAAGGTCGGTTGCATTAATAAAATCAACTACTAAACTCTCTTTTGCTCTGTTGCCAATGCTTGCACGAATTACCCTGCGAATTTCTTCGATTAAAGCCGCTTTATCTTTTGTTTTTTTGTTATTTTCAAAGATCAATTCCAAAATATAATCTAAGTTGATTTCTTGCGATTTAAGCAAGTCAATTTCAAATACTATATCGTCCCAATCAATGGTAGATTCTTCAGTTTCTTCACTTTGTTTTTGACGTCTAAGCCATTCGCGAATGTCGTTGTAAATTGAGCGATAATCTTGAACTGCTCGCTCTGGCAATGTTTTTACTTGCAGCATTGCGGCTATTTCTTCATCGCTTGCAAAGTGCGTTTCTTTGAATGTTTCAATAGCTTGCTTATCGTTTGTGTCTATAGTTTGAAATGCTTTGAGTTTTGTAAACTCATCATAATTCTGCAAAATATTTTCTACACGTAAATATTCTCCGAACAACTTGGCAAACTCTTTTTTATCTTTTTCTGTTTTAATTTCATCAGGTTTTGAGAATTTTTCGCTTAATTCTTTGACTACCTCAATATAACCTCTGCGTGCTTCGCCTGTGGCAATATCTGTAAAACCTTCTAAATATTCTTTGTAGCTTTTTTCGAGTACCACGTTTTTTGTATTTTTGTCGCCAAACAGTGTAATGGCATCAATGGTGGCTGTTTCTAAATTTCGGAAAGTAACAATATTTCCAAAGGTTTTGGTGGCATCATAAATTCGGTTGGTACGCGAAAAGGCTTGCATCAATCCATGATAACGCAAATTTTTATCCACAAACAGGGTGTTTAATGTGGGCGCATCAAAGCCTGTAAGAAACATTCCGACAACAATAACCAAATCAACTTCTTTGTTTTTTACACGTTTGGCAAGGTCGCGGTAGTAATTTTGAAATGCCGTGCTATCCACGTCATAATTTGTTGTAAACATAGCATTATAGTCGTTGATAGCAGCTGTTAAAAATTCTTTGGCAGAGCTGTTCATTGCCGAAGGCTCAAAATTTTCATCCAAAATTTCGCCTATGGCATTTTGTTCTTCGTTGGCAGCAAAAGAAAAGATAGTGGCAATTTTTAATGGTTTATCGCTGTCTTTTTGTAAATGTTTTAATTCTTCGTAATACAATTTTGCAGCATCAATGCAACTTACAGCAAACATAGCGTTAAAACCTTTATCCCCACCTTGATTGCGATGCGTTTTTATGCGGTAATTTTGTAAAATATATTGCGAAATTTCTTTAATGCGTTCAGGGTGAAGAAAAGCTTTTTTATTTTCTGAAGCACTTAATTTTTTTTCATCAATTTCGCTTTCTATATTCTTAAATTTTGGTCGAACATCGTTGTAATCCACTTTAAATTTCAATACTTTTTCGTCACTAATGGCATCGGTAATGACATACGAATGTAGCTCACGTCCAAAAACACTCGCAGTAGTTTCTGCACCCATAGCATTTTCTGGGAAAATAGGAGTGCCTGTAAACCCAAATTGATAATATTTTTTAAATTTCTTAATTAAATTCTTTTGTGCTTCACCAAATTGTGAACGGTGTGCCTCGTCAAAAATAAAAACCACTTGCTTTTGATAAATGGGCAAATCGCTTTCGGTTTTCATCAAATTGTTAAGCTTTTGAATGGTGGTAACGATAATTTTATTGTCGTCTTTTTCAATATTTCTTTTTAAACCTGCCGTACTCTCTGAGCCATTTACGCTATCTGGCGAAAAGCGTTGATATTCCTTCATGGTTTGATAGTCTAAATCTTTTCTATCAACTACAAAAAAGACTTTATCGATATACTCTAATTGCGTGGCTAAGCGTGCTGCTTTAAAGCTAGTAAGCGTTTTTCCCGAACCTGTAGTATGCCAAATATAACCGCCACTTTCGGGTTTTGACCAAGTTTTGGCATGATACGAACTTGCTATTTTCCATAAAATTCGTTCTGTTGCAGCAATTTGATAAGGTCGCATTATCAAAAGTGTATTATTGACATCAAAAACCGAAAAAGTAAGCAGTATTTGTATTAATGTTCTTTTTTCAAAAAAAGTTGCAGTAAAATCTTTTAAATCTTCGATAAGCATATTGTCTTTTGTAGCCCAATTCATGGTAAAATCAAAGCTGTTTTTGTTTCTCTCCACAGTATTGGCAAAATAACGGCTGTCGGTTCCGTTGCTAATTACAAAAATTTGCAAGTATTTAAAAAGCGAGTTTTCGCTGTTAAAACTTTCTTTTGAATAGCGATGCACTTGATTAAATGCTTCACGAATATCTATGCCACGTTTTTTTAACTCTATTTGTACTAAAGGCAAGCCATTTACCAAAATACTAACATCGTAGCGATTGAGCTGTGTTCCTTTTTGTTCAAATTGCGAGATAACTTGAAGTTTATTGCGGGTAATATTTTTTTTATCTACTAAATAAATATTTTGGATATGCCCATCGTCAAACACAAAGTCGTAGATATAATCATCGTGTATTTTTCGGGTTTTTTCAACGAGGTTGTCGCTAGGTTTATCTAAATATTCTTCAACAAAACGCAGCCATTCGCTATCGGTAAACTCCATAGAATTAAGCGATTGCAACTGCACCCTTGCATTAGCAAGCATGGCTTCGCGTGTTTTTAAATCAGAAAGGTATTCATAACCTTGATTTTTTAAATCTTCGATAAATTCACGTTCCAATGCATTTTCAGATTGGTAGCCTGTCGCCGATTCGCCCACTAACGAGTGCTTGATATATTTATCGAGAACGATGAAGTTGTTGGTCTCTGCGATGGAGTTATAATTAACCACAGATGAACGCTGATGAACACTGATATTTTTATTTTCCATATACCATTCGTTTTATTTGAATTTTTGGAGTCCCAAAGTTAATAAGTAAACCTAAATGTAAATTGGTTGCTTTTAAGTAATTCAATAATTGTGCTTGATGAATTTCATTGAGCATTGTTATAGCTTTCGTTTCTATAATAATGCAGTTGTTTACCAACAAATCTGCATAATATTCACCTACTATTTTGTCTTTATAATAAATAGTAATCGCTTTTTCCCTCTCAACAGTTAAGTCCTCTTCAAGCAACTCTATCATTAAGGCATTTTGGTATACTTTTTCTAAAAATCCTGCCCCAAGTGTATTGGAAACTGTATATGCACAGCCAATTATTTTTTCCGAAATACTATTCAAATATTCTTTATCCATACTGATGTTTTTTTTATCACAGATGAACGCTGATGAACACTGATATTTTTATTTTCCATATACCATTCGTTTTATTTGAATTTTTGGAGTCCCAAAGTTAATAAGTAAACCTAAATGTAAATTGGTTGCTTTTAAGTAATTCAATAATTGTGCTTGATGAATTTCATTGAGCATTGTTATAGCTTTCGTTTCTATAATAATGCAGTTGTTTACCAACAAATCTGCATAATATTCACCTACTATTTTGTCTTTATAATAAATAGTAATCGCTTTTTCCCTCTCAACAGTTAAGTCCTCTTCAAGCAACTCTATCATTAAGGCATTTTGGTATACTTTTTCTAAAAATCCTGCCCCAAGTGTATTGGAAACTGTATATGCACAGCCAATTATTTTTTCCGAAATACTATTCAAATATTCTTTATCCATACTGATGTTTTTTTTATCACAGATGAACGCTGATAATCTGTGTGTATCCGTGTTCATCTGTGGTTAAATATTGTCAAACTTTAATAATAAATCACGATAATACTCATACTGCTTCTGCCTTAA
>CAYRQZ010000012.1:0-43510 GCA_964426585.1 uncultured Bacteroidales bacterium
TTTGAAAATTTAATCCATTTACTCCACCAATATCCAACGCCATTGTTTGTTTGCCCAAAATTCACCAGCATAATCAATTCCAATTCTTGTTGATGTTTTAAGTTTTATTTTTTTTGAATCATCTTCAACCCATAAGTTTGGACAAGTTGCAATGTTTTGTTTGTTAAAGTTTTTATCAATTTTAAGTGCTTTTGTTAATTTTCCTGGACCATTATAATCGCCAGCATCTCTTATTAAAACAGCTTGAGGAACATCTTCTTTGGAAGTAACAAAATTCAACATATAATACATTCCATAAATTAAATAAATGTATATTGTACCAGCCTCTAGGTACATTGTTTCTGTACGAGGAGTTTTTCCTTTTGAAGCATGACATGCTAAATCTTCCTCTCCTCGATAGGCTTCTGTTTCTTTTATTTGTAATTTTAATACCCTACCATCTTCAAATTTACGAGCTAAAATTTTACCAACTAATTCCGGAGCAACTTGCAATACATCTCTATTATAAAATTCTTTTGTGAGCCTATTAGTTTCCAAAATGTTTTGGTTTTTAATATTCTGTCTTATCTTGAGAGTTTTCCCACTTTTTAAATGCTGCTAAGGCTTCTTCTCTCATAAAATTTTCTGTTTTTAGGTTTCTTTCGTTAATTGTTTTCTCAAATTCTTCATAAATAAATTTATCACTAAACCCAATATTATCAGCATCTGATTTTGTATTTGCAAAATATAATTTATCTAATCTTGCCCAATAAATTGCACCTAAACACATTGGACAAGGCTCACAAGAAGCATAAATTTCACATCCGCTCAAATCGAAACTCCCCAAGGCTTTGCAGGCTTCTCGTATTGCGTTAACTTCGGCATGGGCAGTAGGGTCTGTATCATTTGTAACACTATTACCTGAGGCTGCAATTACTTTATTGTTTTTTACTATTACTGCCCCAAAAGGACCTCCACCTTTATCAATATTTTTTACTGATAAATCTATTGCCATTTGCATAAATTCTTTTTTATTCATAATTGTTTGTTGTAAATATTTAGTTTTTAGCCCATGAAAACAATGAATAAAAATATGAAATAAACACCATTGAAGTTGATGTTTCAAACATATCATCTGTTAACATAGCAAAACTCGTTAATAAAAAAAACACTAAAAAATAATATGATTTAGAGTTAAAATTGTTAAAAACTGGGTAAAACCAAGCTATCAGACATAAACTAGCCCCTATGATTCCAAAACTAATGTAAAATGTAAGAAATTGATTGTGAGCTCTATGACGATTATTTACAGCTAATTTTGACCTATATTCATTATATATGCCTTTATATTGGTCGTCTAAGTCGCCTGTACCTGTGCCAATCCAAAAATTCCTTTTGGCTAAAATAAAGCCATACTTTTGATATTCAAAACGTTGTGTTATTGAATGACCATTAGGTGAACCGCCTTTTAAATAAAAATCTATTTGCCAAATTATGTTGTAAATTCTTTGACTAATACCCCTATTCTTCACAAAACGATAATTTGTATACCCATATTCAATATTAATGATATCTTGATCATTCAAACTATTTACACCCTCAGCATCTTTATTTAAGCCCTTGGAGGTCATGTATCTAATTAAAGTGTGTAACAAAATTTGACCCTTGGAATCCTTATCACTTAATTTTGTTGTGCTCCTATTACTCCAAGCTGTTTTTAATTCTTTCTCGCAAACATTAAAATAAATACAATTCCCATTTTCTAATAAATATTTTGAAGTATCAGAATAATATGTATTGCCGTAAATAGTATATGATTCTTGTTTTATATTTGGATTTGAAGCTGTATAAAACTGCTTTACCTGAAATCCTAAATATGTTGAAACTCCTCCTATCAGCAAAACTAATATTATTAAAGTTTTAATCTTCAGTAATTTATCTTTTTGACTAAATACTTTGTAACTTAAAATAATTATGCTCGAAATTATAAGGGTGCTTAAACCTGTGAAACCTTGTATTATCGCTAAAAAAATTAAAAACCAAATAATTGTTAATATCGCAAAAACTGTTAAAAGTTTGTTTGGAATAAGTTTTTTTAAAATATAATATACTAATAAAAGAATTGATAAGGAAATCATCACTGATAATGTAATGTGACTTATAAAAACTGAATAATTTCTTACATTATCTCCTGAAGTTTTAAAGATCACATTAAAATAAGCCAATAATCCCGCCAAAGTACTTAATAATACCCCAAAAATAAATAATAACGAAAGGTTTTTTATTTGTTTGGGTTTTAATTGCTTTGAACTAGCAATAATTATCGGCAAGGCTAAAAGCGGAAGTTTTATCTTTATATCATGTAAACCAAAATCAAGATTATTAGAAAATAAAAGCCAAATTACAGGTATAAAAAATAATAAAATAAAAAACAAAACTTCTGTATTATTCTTAAGTTTATTAAACTTATCGGTATAATTAGCCTCTATTAAATAATTTACTGATAACAAAATAATAGTAGCGTTCATAATATACTCAGAAATGGGCATAAAAATAGCTATAAGGCTTAGACCAACAAAGTATATGTTATTATGAATTTTCTCTCTCACTAACCCAATATTAGCAATTAAATATCTATTAATTTCTCATTGAAGCACTAGATTTAATTTTCTTATATCCGAAGCTCATATTGCAGCCCAACCTCAAATTTAAGTTTTTCATTTTTTGAGGATATAACATATTAGTAAAGCTATCGGTTACTATATACCAATTAAATATTGCAGCTCGGAAATTAAGACCAAAACCAAAATTATTAGCCGAACCATTTGCTAAAGACCATGTCAAATACAAGGCTAACCAATTTGTAAGTTCAGAACTAGCTCCTAAGGTGAAAGATTGTAGATATGATTTTTTATAAAACTCTCCTCTATAAAGTGCATTAAAGTGAAGTTTTTCGTGGAACTTATATTTAGCACCTAAATATAAACTCGAAGGCAACCAAGTGATATAACCTGATTCTACTAAATTAAACTTGAAGGTATTAATTAATGTATCAACTAATTTATCAACAGACTTTTCAATATCCTCGTCCTCTTTTAAAAAATTTAATTCTATTCCTTTAAAATCATATTGCCCTTTGCTTATAAAATTATGAGGGTTTGTATTCCAGCTAATAAAACCAAAATCTGTTAAAGAACCATAGACCTCAATTTCGGGGTTTATTTCATAACTTGCTCCCATGTCAAAACCTAATCCAACATTTTTAAAATTTAATAAATATCCGGTTACGAAACTCATTGGAAGACCGTCCACAAATTCATCTAAAATTTCTTGATTAAGTCCAAAATTAATAGAATCACTATTCATAATATAGTCGTAAACCATTGGTGAGGACGTTTGTATTTTCATGTCCGAAGTCCATGTCATCATATAATTTTCGGGATCCGTATGTATTGATAATTTTTTAATATCGGTATTAAAATTAGCTTGTCCGAATATAAATTTTACTCTTCCTCCTAAGTTTAATTTTTCATTAGCTTTAATTGAAGCTCCAATTGCAAACTCTCGAAAATGTGTTAAATTTAAACCAAAACCGCTTAAATCATGCGACTTTCCTTCTCGCATATAAGGAATATTGCCATGAATAGCAAATTCAAAAAAATCGTAAGGCAAAGAAAAACCATACTTAAACCTTTCGGTTAAGGCAATAGTTAGGTACATATTATCTAATTTAATACCTATATTTAATAGCTCTAGTTGTGTGTCGAACCTAAAATGGGTGGTCTTGTTTAATTTGTTCATCATCAAAGGAAGATCTAATACTAAGCTATCCGACTTGCTGCCTACACCTTTATGAAAGATATGATTATAATGTATTGAATTATTGGCGTAATTAAAATAAATGTTAGGTGGTAATTGTCCTGTAAGCGGAACTAATAATCCACCTATTTGAAATTTGTGTTGAATTTTTGCCGAAGGGTTTACAAATTGAGACTGCATAACTCTATCCATATTGTAAAAGGTAAGAGCTTGTTGAGCGGTTGCTGTTGCAAATAAACCTAGTAAAACTAATATTATTAAGTGCTTTTTCATAACTTTTTCATTTTAAGATAAATACTACTTACCAATAGAGTCTATATTTCCATTATATTCAACATCAATCTCAAAACCAACATCAAATTTAATTTTGTAGTCCTTATAAATTTTAACAACTTTATTTGAAGCTGCATTTGTGGTATGAGCATGTGCTTGAATAATTACATATTTACACTTCCTTATTTTGTCTAACCTATTAAGGTCGTACTCAATTTTGGTAATTTTTTGACTAAAATCAGTTACTTTTCCATTTCCGTCAATAACAGCAGGAGCAATAATTCTTTCGATTCCATTGGCGAAAATTGAATCCAACACTTGATAATTTTTATCTACAAAATAAACTTGACTTACAGCTTCTGCTGGAAACCCGTTATTAAACTCGACTCTAAGCAGTGCTCTGGTAATAGGATTGTCTTCACTAAATAAATCTGATAAATCAATATCTAAAGTGTCTCGTACATTAAAATTATAAATATAACCCCAAAGTGGTAATTCCATTATAACATCAACATCTATTTTTGAATTGTCGGCAACAAAATTATGGTGGCTATTACCAGCTGGGTTTGTTGTTGCTTTTGCTTTAAACTGTATCCATTTAGGGCGTTTATTTACAATATCGGCAATATTAGAATTAGTTCTGTTAAGTTTTAAAGAATCTTTCATAACTTGACCATAACTTGTTGAAAAAGACACGTTATAAGGGTTACTTTCACCCACAGGAAGACCCACGCCGTAATCAATAATGCTATATTCGTGGTCGTCTATGACTGAACTTGCTTGCATGTGGGTGAAATAAAACTGAGATGGAACTCCGTAAGAATTTGTGTAAAAAACTTCTAATTTTGGGTCTTCAAATCTGTATCTTTCAATTTCCCAATCAGAATTACTAAAAATACTAATATCTATTGTATCGCTCTCAAAAAATAAAGTATTTAACCCAAAATATCCAAACATTGTCTTATACTCCATGCCGGTCATATTGGTTGTAAAACTAATACTGCCTGTATTTGGAACTCCACTTCCTGAGTAAAATAAACTTAATCTTATCTCTATTGGTATTTCGTTGAAATGTGCCGAAGTTTGGCTCATGTCTACTTTATATCCAGTAAAATCGTTACCTATACTTGATACTGTGCCACCACCAGGTACATAAGTAAAGGTTCTTGTAAATGGAACTCCTTTTTTTGTAATACTTGGAAATGTTACATACAACTTAGCCGAGTGCCCATAAGTAGAATTTGTATAAATATCTAAAATTCCTGCTTTTAATAAAACGGAATCTATTTCGGCTTCGGGATTAAACATTGTAAATGGCATCTCCATTATGTATAAATAGCTAATAGTATCGCCAAAATTATTAAAACCATCGAAGTTAAAAACCGGACTTGTTATCGACCCAGTTGACGATTGATCTTGTAAATACATTATTTCTTGTACACTTGCAGAGCTTACTCTTGTTCTATATTGCATAGATACATAACCTTCGTTATTTTCTATCAAAAGACCTGTTGAATCAAACTTTTGTAAGGCATCTGTAAAAGACAAATCGCCCCAAACAGCAGGTACAGCAAAGCCTGCCTCATATTGAATTTCTTTATCCCACTTACTAAAATTAAAATTATCTTTGATGCAAGAATTAAAAACAACTGTTAAGCCTATAATTACTAAGCTTATGTAAAAAAGTTTTGCTTTCATATTATTGATTTTCATTTATATTATAATTATATAATAAATTTTCGGGTCCTCCAACAATTAAATTAAACTTATTTGCAATATTGTTCAAATAACCTATACTAAACGGTGTTCTTCCTTTTAAAGGAAAATCTTCAAAATAACTACCATCTTCGTTTAATAAATAAATCTTTTCTTTACAGACGACACCAATTTTTATTTGGTTGCTTGCAAATTTATATATATTTGGTTCAAACAATATTTTATCTTCAAAGTTTAACGAAAATAATAATTTTTTGTTACAATTGTAGGCTTCTAATTTATTACTATCTGCAAATAAATAATCTGAGTTCCCATCATAGTCGAGGTCTTCAACAAGAAAATAATGGTTTTTTCCAAAATCTTTTATATATAAAGAATCTTGATTACCATTTGTAGAAAAATATCGTATTATGCCATTATCATCGCTTGTTACAAAACGAGTACTTGCTTTTTGAACATCTAAATATATTTTATTGCTTTCAGAAAATTTGAATTTGGATAAAAAGGTGATTTTCGTACCCCCCTTTCTACTTATTGCATAGAGCCGGTAGTCGTCATGAAAAATAATATATTCTTCTTTACCAATTTTAAAGTAACAAGCTTCGTTTTTTACAAGGTTTTCAGTATTTGTAAATTCCCAACCTTTTACAATGTTTCCATCAGCATCGTATAAATAAACTTTCTTGTCTTCGCAAGGAATTAATATTCTGTAATTTTTATTATTTTCATAATCAAAAACCGACAAAGGTGCTGTAGCATTAGACCGTAAATTTATAGGATATTTATTCACATAATTTCCTAATCTGTCGATAAGGTGAATTTTACTCGTTGTTAGAAATAAGTATTGAAGTTTATTATTTTTATGTAAATCAATTTGATATATTTTACCGATAATACTCTCGTCAATGTTTATTTTCCAGATTTCGCGACCATTGTTGTTTAATAAATAAAGAATGTTATTTTCATCTTGAACTAAAATCTCTTTATTATTATCGTTATGATTTATAACTAAATAGGGTTTAGATTTTACAGGATTGTCTAAACGGCTTTCCCATAAAGTTTGCGGCTTCTCTGAAATCTCGCTACCATATTGTAAAACTAAATTATTATATAATCGTTCACCAGCTATATTTAATTGATAAGCTATATACCCTAATTTTTGAATAGATTTTATATTGTCTTTTACAAGCTTTTCTAATTCTGTATTAAAATAATTTCCTATTAGCGAATATCCCTCTAAAAAAGAAAAATAAGTAAACAATAAAGAATTTGATGAAAAATTATCTAAAAATTTGTTATGCTCTATATTAGTTGACATTGTTCGATTGAGCATCGCAGTATTTGCAAAGTTTATTAAGGCTTCTTTTGATTCAGCAAAAACCATGTAATTCTTTACAAAACAAACATAATTAGAGCTGGCGTTCTCGAAAATTGGTCCAAACAATAATTCGGGTAAATTTGAAAAAGGAAATTTATAACATTCAATATTTATGTTTTCATCAATTTTTATATCTGTTTTTAAAGTTTTTAATTCAGCCTCAATTTTTGAACTTTTAAGAATATTTTCTAACTCTAAAACCCCTGATGTGTGCGACTTTAAACTAAGTATAGTGTAAAAATTAACACTGCTATTTTTGTCATTTATAGTTGCAGAAAGACAAACCTCGTTTTCAATTAAATTATAAAAACTGTTTAAGTCTATTTTATAAGTATCTTTTATGAAATTAATTTTTTCTTCTCTTTTTTCAATATTTCCAACTTGTTTTAAGTAAGAATTTAATTTTTCAGAATAATTTTCTTTGTTGTTAAATGCTAAAATTGTATAGTAACACGAATTATCAGGAATAATTTCTCGACAATTCATGGAACAAACTTGCTGGCTATAAAATATTTGCGAAAAACTTGCCAAACTATCTACGTTTTGAACAAATCCATTAAAAAGAATTTTTTCTGTATCTAAATTTAAGTCTAGTTCTATCCAATCGGCATAATTTCTAAAATTAACAAGATTATCTGCAACATTTTCTGAAAAATTATGCGTAAAAATACTTTCAAACTGTTTTGGGTTAATATAAACATTGGCGAGTTCATTCTTTCCTGCCGACTCATATACTTGTTCAAAAGATTTATCTCTTTTAACTATTGAATTATTTCCTTGAGCTTGTTCAATAGATTTTTCGACCAAAACCGCCGAGTTAGAAAGTATTAATAGATGATTACAGACGCTAAAAAAAAGTTTACTACTATTTTTTAGTTGATAATTTGTAATACTTACACCTTTATAATCTCTTTCTCTTAATTCGCCGTATTGTTTTAAATCATTTTTTAGCTTTGTCGAAAAACTGTGCGATTTAAGCTGCTCATCTAATTCAATATAAATAGTTTGAGATAAGTCATCAATTTGTTTATCAAGAGTAAAAATTATTTTATTTGTTTTTAATTCCGATAATAAACTAAAATTAGTCAAACTATCTAAGCAATGAATAATTGAGTTTGAAGAATTAATTTTTAAAATTTTCTTAACTTCTTGATATATAAAATTTTCTTCAGTTAGGTTTAGATAAAAATTTTGAAAATTATTTGTTTCTATTATTAAAGCAGGACTACCTGGAATAGCATCAATTGCTTTGATAGTTTTTTCTTGTGGCTTTATAAATAATAATGTTATAAGTATTGCTATTCCAACAACTGCAATACTACTGAAGATAATGATAAGTTTTTTTTTCATAATTATTCCTAATTATTTTGTAAAAATAATATTTTACTTTATTTATTCCTAAATAAACAGAAAAACAAATTAACAATATGAGGTTAAAAAAACAAATACGTAAATTTTGGTAACAAAAATATTAATCCGATATTAGCAAAATATTTTATGTAAGTTTTTTATGTTGAAAAACTTTATTTTATTTTTATTTATTTTAATTTTTTCGAGTCGAACATTATTTTGCTTGAACGATGGAGATAAAAACCCGTATATTTCCGTTCCGGCTAATGTTTCTTATATCGAAAAAATTAATTCTGCTTTATTAAATTTATACGACTCCATAAATATCTGGTGGCTGAATGATATGTCTATTTCGGATAGTTTAAGAAATGAAAAAGCTCCTCGCTATCCCGAGTACATTTATAAAAGTAGAATTGAAGATTTGAATCAAAGAACACCAATAAAATTAGAATATAACGAGTATGTTTTAAAATATATAGAAGCTTATAGCTTAAAAAACAGACCGAAATTAAAAATGATAATGGCGAAATCGGTTTATTATTTTCCAATTTTTGAAGGATATTTAAGTAAATATGGTTTACCTTTAGAGCTAAAATATTTAGCTGCTGTCGAATCGGCTTTAGACCCTAATGCTGTTTCTAAATCTGGCGCTGTTGGTTTATGGCAATTTATGAAACCCACATCTGACTTGTTTGATATTGTTGTTACTTCATATATTGATGAACGAAAAGATGCTTTTAAATCAACAGACGCAGCTTGTAAATATTTAAAATATTTGTACGAAACTTTTGGCGACTGGCAACTTGCATTAGCTGCTTATAATGGGGGACCAGGAACCGTGAAAAAAGCCATAGCTCGAAGTGGTGGCAAAACAAATTACTGGGAACTTCGTCCTTATTTTACTGAACAAATGCAAAATTATGTTCCCGCGTTTATTGCTATGAATTATTTAATGTGCTATCATTCGGAACATAATATATTCCCAGAACAAATCTTTATCGAAAATTTTAAAACCGATACTCTTATGATAGAAGGTTATGTACATTTAAGAAATATATCCGAACTTGTTGGGGTAGATTACAATCTCTTAAAACTGCTTAACCCAATTTATACTTATGCTTATATTCCTATGGACGGAAATTTTCATAGTTTAGTTTTGCCCATAGAAGCCGTTCATAAATTTTATGAAAAACAAAATGACATAATTGCCCTAAAAGATTCGGTTGCCGTTGATACATTGGCAAATATCCCCCCATTTTTAAATAAACCCATACGAGAAAATACTGTTTATCACCAAGTTATTAAGGGAGATAACCTTTTTAGAATCGCCCAAAAATATGACTGCTCTATTCCCGAAATTTATAAATGGAACGAACTGAATGATAATTATGTGTTAAAAGTTGGGGATAAGCTTAAAATATATGTCAAATAAATTTTTGTCAAATTATAGGCTAGGAATTGTCAAAAATTAATTATATATTTGAAATCAATATTTCAAAATTAGTTTCAATTTGAATAAATTTTAATAATTTTACAAATCATTCATAAAGCTTTTTTAAATGTTTAATTTTAAATTTTTACAAAAGGAACGTACAGTTGCAGGACCAAAATTTAATCGCTGGTTAGTTCCTCCTGCTGCTTTGGCAATTCATTTAAGTATTGGTATGGCTTATGGCTTTTCTGTCTTTTGGTTGCCATTGTCAAAATCAATAGGTATTACCGAGCCGATTATTGCACCCGATAATATTGGTTTTTTCGAAAGAATTTTTTCCACTTCATATGACTGGCCCATTTCAATGCTTGGCTGGATGTTTTCTTTATTCTTTGTTTTTCTTGGACTTGCTGCTGCTATCTGGGGTGGCTGGCTCGAAAAAGTTGGTCCACGAAAAGTAGGCTTTATCTCAGCTATCCTATGGTCGGGCGGGCTTGTTATTTCTGCTTTTGGTGTTATTTTTCACCAAATTTGGATGTTGTGGTTAGGCTCTGGTGTTATTGGTGGGATAGGATTAGGCCTTGGTTATATTTCGCCGGTTTCTACTCTCGTCAAATGGTTCCCCGACAAAAGAGGAATGGCTACTGGTATGGCTATTATGGGATTTGGTGGCGGAGCTATGATAGGCTCTCCATTAGCACAAAAATTAATGAACCTTTATGCCTCTAATTCTAGCGTTGGCGTTTGGGAGACTTTTTTAACATTAGCTCTAATATATTTTATTTATATGATAGTTGGAGCTTTATCCTACCGAATCCCCCCAACAGGCTGGACACCAAAAGGCTGGACACCTCCAGTTAAGAAAAATAATTCAATGATAACTAAACATCACGTGCATGTTAACAAAGCATGGAAAACACCGCAATTTTGGTTTCTTTGGTTAGTCCTCTGCCTGAATGTTTCTGCTGGTATTGGAGTACTTGGCATGGCATCACCACTTCTGCAAGAAGTTTTCGGCGGTAAACTTATTGGCGTTAATAAAGCTTTCTCTTCCCTCGACACTAACGAATTAGCTAAAATTGCAGTAGTAGCTGCCGGCTTTACTGGATTTTTATCCCTTTTTAATATTGGTGGACGGTTTATATGGGCTTCTTTTTCTGATATTATTGGACGTAAAACAACTTACGCTATTTTTTTTATTCTTGGACTTGTCCTATATATTGCTGCACCGTATCTTGGACTTGCAGGATCTGTTGCTCTTTTTGTTGTAGCTTTTAGTATTATTATTTCTATGTACGGCGGTGGATTCGCAACTATTCCAGCTTATCTTGCCGACTTGTTCGGAACGCAAATGGTAGGTGCTATTCATGGAAGACTACTTACAGCTTGGTCTACTGCCGGAATACTAGGACCAGTTCTTGTTAATTATATTAGAGAATACCAACTGAACAAAGGTGTTCCTGTTCAACAAGCTTATAATACAACATTTTATATTTTAGCAGGCTTACTTATTGTCGGAATGATTGCTAATTTTTTGGTTAGACCGGTTAATAAAAAACATTATATGTCCGAAGAAGAACTTAACAAACTTAGACTAAGCTCGCCAGACGAAAATGCAATTTTAAAACATGAGTTTGATGAAATTGGTTTCGCTAAAAGACCAGCCTTGCTAATCTTCGCCTGGACAGCTGTTGGCATACCTTTGCTGTACGGAATTTACACAACCGTTTTAACAGCTATTCCTTTGTTTATTAAATAATTTCTCATATTTATTTTTTAAACTTGTTTTTATTTAGAATTGTGTATTTTTGTAAAAAATTATTATATTATGGCAAATAAAAGAAACCTTAAAAAGGATATTAACTGGCTTACCGAAGAAGTGGTGTCGGATTGTTTAGTGTATTTCGAATTTAAAGAAAATAGAGACGAAAAACAACTTGCAGAAATTATTAATACTATTATTTCTAAAAGAAATGAACTGTTTACTAAAATTAATAAGCCAACAAGTAATTTAAGCAGAATAGAAGTTAAAAATTTTTATAATCAGCTTGTGAAAGAAATGTTCCAAACTACTAATGATTGTTTAGAAAAACTAAGTGCTTTGGCTAAAAAATAATGCAGAAAATTATTGACATTCCCGAAATTGGAAAAGTTGAGATAACAAAAAAAAGAAACTCTAAAAATTTAAAAATACGAGTACATCAACAAAAAGGCGTACTCGTTTCTATTCCTTTATATACAAATTTTAGTGAAGGCGAAAAATTTGTTCTTAAAAATATTGAATGGGTAAAATCAAAATTGAAAAATCTTGAAAAACGAAAGGTTGAAATTGGAATTTTTGAACCTAATACCGAATTTCGTACTCGAAGTTTAAGTTTAACTATGCTTGAAGATGATATAAGCGACTCACTTAAAGCTCGATTTGATGATCCTGTTATTTTAATAAGGTATAAAATTGGCTTTAAAGAATTTAAAAATCAAGGCGTTCAAAATTTTATTAAAGAATTTATATTAAAATGCCTTAAATATGAGGCACATAAATACTTGCCCCAAAGAATCGAAAATTTATCAATGATAACTGGATTAAAATATAAAAATTTAAAAATTAATACTGCCTCAGGGCGACTTGGTTCGTGTAGCTCGGTTAATAATATTAATCTTTCTGCTCGATTGATGCTTTTACCCGACCACTTGATTGATTATGTAATTTTACACGAATTATGCCATATCCCTCACAAAAACCACGGCGACAAATTCCACGAACTATTGAATAAACTCACAAATGGAAATTCTAAAGAACTAAATGCCCAACTTAAAAAATACAAAATCTTAATAGAACCCGGAGATTATAGGTTTTTATAAAAAAACTTTTTCTATGCGAACTCCGAATTGCGATTGAGCTTAGCAACGAACAATAAATACCAAAACATAAAATAGATTATTTATTTTTTAATTCTTTCAAAACATTAGAATATACATTTGAGCTTTAATGGACATTTTTCAGGCTAAAAACGCTGAAAAAGATTATCATTGCAGGGTTTCAAGTAATTTAAAATTTATTGTATAGAAGACAAAAAATAAGTTTTTTTTATTTCTATTTCTTTTGTTTCGTCATAAGGGTCCAAAGCTAAAATAGTAAATTTTAATTCGTATTTATTGTCAAGAAATATCGTGTCAACCAATAGAGAATCAATGATTTCTTGTTCATGTTCGTTAAATATTAAACATTCTATTCTAATTTCTTTTTCGGCATGAAGTTTATGTGCATCGACAGATTTTGGCAAATATTTCTCAATACATAGCTTAGTGGCAGGTAAGTTATCAATACCCGAAATGCTTAAATCATAATTATAAATTGTTTCACAAGAAAAAAAACTAAATAAAAAAATAAAAACAAGCAGAATTTTTACTGTATTTGTCATCTTGAGATAAGTTTTGTTGAAAAATTTGAATTATCATCAAAAATAACATTTATAATATATAAATCATTAAAATTTAAATTTGGAACAAATAAATTATTTTCGGGATTAACAACAGAAAATATTATTTGTCCTGAAATATCATAAATTATTAGTTTTAAAATTTTCTTATTTGCCTCAATGTTTAAAATATTATTAAATAGACTTATAATAAAATTTTCATTTTTATTTTCTGAACTATTCACCGAAATACAATAACTTAATGTTTCAACGATTTGATTTTCAGGAATAGATTCGGAAACAACATAATCACAAACCATTTTTAATTGAGGAGTATAATTGATATTATAAAGTTCAAAAACATCAGTGGCATGCCCTGTTGGGAAACATCTAAAACTTATTTGGGTATCATCAATAAAATTTTGAATTTCTTCAGAATTATAATCTTGTTGGACTATTCCCCAAACTGTAACTTTATCGGAGCCTGACCCGAATTGCCTAAAAACCGAATCTACAATCGGAGCAAATAAGTGGCAAGACCCACAATTAACAGAAAAGAAATATAAGAAAACAACTTTTCCATCAGCGATACTGTCATATAAATTTACTTCTTTACCATTAATATCTTCCAAAGAGAAATCTGGAGCAATAGTATGAAAAGATTGTGCAATAATTAGTTGCATGAATACTAACTGAAATAATGCGAGAAAAAATAAAGCTCTCAAAGTTGTCATAATAGTTTTAAAACAAAAATAGCATTTTTTTGTTTAATACCACAGTGTATTAATACATTTTTTATAAGCATTGTTAAATTATCTATGAATTTAATTTTGTAATTAAAAAATTTTTAAGAATTTTGCAACCGCTTTAAATTTTGGTAAACAAACTAAATAATAAATTATGATTACAGAAACAATGTTTTGGTTAATTCCGTTAGCTTCACTATTAGCCTTGAGCTTTGCTTGGTATTTTTTTAAACAAATGATGAAAGAAAGTGAAGGCACAGACACAATGAAAAAAGTCGCTTTATACGTAAGAGATGGAGCTATGGCGTATTTGCGGCAACAGTATAAGGTCGTAATAATTGTTTTTATTATTTTAACTATATTATTTGCAATAATGGCTTATGTGTTAAAAATTCAAAACCCGTGGGTTCCATTTGCATTTATTACCGGAGGGTTTTTTTCTGGCTTAGCAGGATTTTTAGGAATGAAAACAGCCACTTATGCATCGGCACGTGCAGCAAATGCCGCAAGACATTCTTTAAACGCAGGGTTAAAACTAGCTTTTCGTTCTGGTGCTGTCATGGGGCTAGTAGTAGTGGGCTTAGGGCTTTTAGATATATCGGCATGGTTTTTAATTTTACAGTATGCTGTCGGAGCACTCGACACAACAACGAATCCATTAATTTTAGCAGACCCTTCAATGAAGTTGATAATAATTACTACAACTACTCTAACTTTTGGTATGGGTGCTTCCACCCAAGCTCTTTTCGCTCGTGTTGGAGGTGGTATTTACACTAAAGCTGCTGACGTAGGCGCCGATTTAGTTGGAAAATTAGAAGCAAATATTCCCGAAGACGACCCACGTAACCCAGCTACAATTGCCGACAATGTCGGAGATAATGTCGGAGACGTAGCAGGTATGGGAGCCGACCTGTATGAATCGTACTGTGGAGCTATCTTATCTACCGCTGCCCTCGGTGCTGTTGCATTCAAATCTGTTGATATTACAACGCAATTTAACGCTGTTATTGCGCCAATGTTAATTGCTGCAGTTGGTATTATTTTGTCAATTCTTGGGATATTCTTAGTGAAAACTAAAGAAGGGGCAAACCAAAAACAATTACTTGCTGCTCTTGGAAGAGGCGTTAACATAAGCTCAATCTTAATCGCTTTTTTCTCATTAGGAATTTTGTATTATTTAAACCTACCTAATTATCAAGGGATATGGGTGGCAATGTTAGTGGGATTAGCTGGCGGTATTGGAATTGGAAAATCAACAGAGTATTATACTTCATCAGGATTTAAACCAACACAAAAAATTTCTGGCTCAGCAAAAACTGGACATGCTACTGTTATAATTCAAGGCATCGGAACAGGAATGATTTCAACAGCTGTCCCCGTTTTAATTGTTTCGGCATCTATTATTTTGTCCTTCCTTTTCGCTGCAAAATTTAATTTCGAAAATATTGGAATGGGATTGTACGGAATTGCTATTGCTGCAGTTGGAATGTTATCAACTTTAGGAATAACCCTCGCTACTGACGCTTATGGACCTATTGCCGACAATGCTGGAGGTAATGCTCAAATGAGTAATCTCGAAGCCCAAGTTCGACAAAGAACAGACGCTCTTGACCAATTAGGAAACACTACTGCCGCAACAGGTAAAGGTTTTGCTATTGGGTCAGCGGCATTAACAGCATTAGCTCTCTTAGCTTCTTATATCGAAGAAATTAAAATTGCTATGGCTAGACTACCAGAAAAAGCAGCAGCCTTTTTAGAAGCAACTGGCACAGATATTCATTCAGCAACTATACCAGACATTATGTCTTATTTTCATGTAAACTTAATGAATCCTATTGTACTCGTTGGTGTGCTTATTGGGGCGATGTCGGCATTTCTATTTTCAGGATTAACAATGAACGCCGTTGGTAGAGCTGCCGAAGGAATGGTTAATGAAGTAAGAAGACAATTCAAAGAAATTAAAGGAATTATGACGGGTGAAGCTGAACCCGACTATGCTCGATGTGTAGAAATTTCTACAAAAAGTGCCCAGAAAGAAATGTTATTCCCTTCTCTGTTAGCTATTGCTATTCCAATTATTATTGGGGTATTGTTCGGTGTACCTGGAGTTATGGGATTATTACTCGGAGGTGTTGCAACAGGATTTATTCTTGCCGTTTTTATGGCAAACTCTGGTGGGGCTTGGGATAATGCCAAAAAATTTGTCGAAGACGGTTGTTGTGGTGGCAAAGGCTCCGAAGCTCATAAAGCTGCAGTAACTGGAGATACTGTCGGAGACCCGTTTAAAGATACAGCAGGACCAAGTCTGAATATTTTAATTAAACTTATGAGTATGGTCGCTATTGTTATGGCAGGACTTACAGCAGCCTTCTCTTTGCTATAAAATAATAAAATTAAACAATAAAGTACGCATTATTTAGAGTGCTTTATTGTTTTTTTTAATACAGCAATTCTCTTAAATAAAGTTTGATAGTATTATCTAAACCAAAATATAAAGCATCTGAAATTAAAGCATGACCAATAGAAACTTCAGAAATATTTTTAACATTTTGAACAAAATATTTTAAGTTTTGTAAACTTAAATCATGTCCAGCATTTAAGCCTAAACCAAGTTTTGTTGCTAACTCAGCAGCTGTAACAAATGGTGCAACAGCCTTCTCTTTATTTTCTGCAAAGCCTGATGCATAAGGCTCTGTATAAAGTTCTACCCTGTCTGTTCCTGTATATACAGACCCTTCAATATTTTTTAAATTTGTATCAACAAATATAGAAGTTCTAATATTATCTTTTTTAAACTCGGTTATTATTTCAAACAAAAAATCTTTATGCAAGACAGTGTCCCAGCCGGCATTTGAAGTTAATACGTCTGGAGGATCAGGGACTAAGGTTACTTGATGAGGCTTGACTAACTTAACTAAATCTATAAATTCTTTCGAAGGATAACCCTCAATATTAAACTCTGTTGTTATTATTGAACGAATATCTAAAACATCTTGATACCTAATATGACGCTCATCAGGGCGAGGATGAACAGTAATGCCGTCTGCTCCAAACAGTTCGCACTTCATTGCTGCTAATTTAACATTAGGAATATCACCTCCTCTTGCATTACGAATAGTCGCTATTTTATTAATATTTACACTTAATTTTGTCATAAAAAAACATATTTATAGAAAAAACAAAATAATCTATTATTAGGTTTTTTATTATTACTTATTTATGATACAAATATATTCATTATGTTTGTATTATTAAATAAAAAATATTTATGATTGCAAAAAACTTAATTTCCGACACCATACCTACACTGAAAACTTCAAATACAGGGGCAGAAGCTATTTCATGGATGGAAATGCACAGAGTTTCGCACTTACCAATTGTAAATAATGAAGAATTTCTTGGTTTAATTTCCGATTCTGATATTTATGACCACAACCAAATGGATGCAGCACTTGGAACACATAACCTTTCTTTAGCAAGACCTTATGTGTTTGAAAATCAACACATATTTGAAATTATAGACCTCTTTGCTAAATTAAAACTTACTATAATCCCCGTTTTAGACGAGAAAAAAAAATATTTAGGGTGTATAACATTATATAAACTTGTTAGCGAATTTGCCCGAATGATAAATGTCGAAAAAGCCGGAGGAATTATTATTTTAGAAATGACAATTAATGATTATTCTTTGGTAGAAATTTCGCAAATCGTTGAATCTAATAATATGAAAATCTTATCTTTGTTCATTACAACTGATGAGTCTACAACAGGGATAACGCTTACTCTAAAAGTCGATGCTACTGATCTAGCTTCTATTATTCAAACTTTTGAAAGATACGATTATAAAATTAAGGCAGCATTTCTTAGCGAAGATATGCTTAAAGTATTTTATCAAGATAGACTAGATTCATTTTTAAATTACCTCAACATTTGAGAAATATAGTTTTTATATTGGTATTAATCCTTATCTCTTTTGCTATTCCTTCTGAGGCTCAAAAAATTATTATAGAAAAAATACAAATTACTGGAAATAACAAAACAAACGAAAATACCATCATTAAAGAATTGTGCTTTAAGCAATTAGATAGTCTTGAGTTCGAGCATTTTAAGTTATTATTAAAAAAATCAGAGGAAAATTTACTAAAAACTAGTTTATTTAATTATGTTACAATTGAGTATGTTTTAAATTCAAACCAAGTCTCCTTAAACATAAATGTTGAAGAAAGATGGTATGTTTGGATATATCCAATTTTTGAGCATGGGAGTAGAAATCTTAGTACTTTCATTAGAGATAAAGATTTATCAAGAATTAATTATGGCGGCGTTTTGGAATTTCATAATATCAAAGGCGAAAACAATTTTTTCCGAATTAAAATAAGAGCTGGTTATCGACAACAATATTCACTTTCCTTATTTTTACAAAATATTGGAAAAAATAAAAACCACTCTTTTAAAACTAATTCAGAATTATTCAGACAAAAAGTCCTAATTTCAAATATTATTCAAAATAAAGCCGTTTATGAATCTGCAAATAAACAAAACATATTTTCAAACTTTAATTCTTATTTAGGCTACTCATATCGCATTGATTTGTCCCAAAATATTGGACTTGGTCTAGCTTATAAATATTATAACATATCGGATATTAGGGAAATAGAATATTATGAACAGGCATATAATTCCTTTAATTTTAATTATTTAATGCCTATATTATTTTACACTTTTGACCAAAGAAACAATAAAATTTATCCTTGTAATGGATTATATTTTAATGCTAACTTTAGTTATTGGAAAAGCCTAAATCAAAATTATTGTTCTTTTGTTGGAATTAATCTTGAAGGGCAAATTCATAAACAAATAAATTCATCTCGTTTTGCAATTCATAATACTAGCTCATATAAATTATACAAAGAAACCGACAGTTCATATCCCTTCTTTCAAACCCAACTCGAATTTGGTAAAGATTTTTGGATTAGAGGCTATGATTATTATTATTTTTTGGGAAATAATTCAGTAAAAATACAAAATACACTGTCGTTTTTGTTGATGAAAAGAAAAATTTATAACTTACCAAACTTCCTTCCAAATGAGTTTAAAAAAATTTATACTAAAATTTATCTTGAAACTTTTGCAGATTTTATCTATTCCGATGGATATACAGAACGCTATAATTCAATAAATCAATTAAATAAAGCCTATTGTTTTTCTTATGGACTTGGAATTTCGATAGAGACATATTACGATCGTTTATTACAAATAAATGTTTCATATATACCAAATTTTAAAAAAATTGGTATATTTGTAAATTATCAAACACCAATTGTTAAATTATTTTAAATGAATATTGCAATATTTGGAAGAAATTTTGGAAGTAGCTTTAATGGTATGGCAATTCAATTGTTTGAAGAGCTTAAAAAACGTAAAGCAAATATTTATATTAGCAGAAAGTTTTTTGATTTTATTGCAGAAAAAATATTTTATACTCCCGAAGTTGCCGGTTTTTTTAATAATTCTTTACCCGAAAATATAAAATTTGATATTGTTTTTAGTATTGGAGGTGATGGTACCTTTCTCGAAGCAGCGAGTATTGTTAAAGATAATCAAACTCCTATGTTAGGTATAAATACTGGAAAACTTGGTTTTTTATCTTATGTTAACACAAACAACTTTTTGACAGCTATTCAACAAATTTTTGAAAAAAAATATTCTGTAGAAAAAAGAATGTTGCTTCAAGTTAAGGCAGATGAACCTTTTTACGGAGATATTGACTTTTGCTTAAATGATTTTGTAATTCAAAAAAAATCAAGACTAAGCATGATTAAAACAAAAGTTTTTGCTGATGGAAATTTTATAAACACTTATTGGTCAGATGGCTTAATTATTTCAACACCCACAGGCTCAACTGCATATTCTTTAAGCTGCGGAGGACCAATTGTCGCACCACAAGCCGATGTAATACTAATTACACCAATAGCAAATCACAATCTTACTGTTAGACCATTAGTACTTTCTGCTAATTCTGAAATAAAAATTTCAATAGATTCACAAGAGGGGAAAGTATTGGCATCACTAGATTATAGAGCATTCGGAATAAAGAATTTTAAAGAAATTTTAATAAATAAAGCAAAATTTAATATTAATTTTGTTAATTTGTTTGAAAATACTTATTTTAGCACTTTGAGGGGCAAGCTTATGTGGGGGACTGATATTAGAAACTAATAGTCTGAATTTCAGGCGTTTAAATATTAATTAAATTTGAAAAAGATGAAAAAATTATTTACTTTTTTCTTATTAACTTTATTTTCAGGAACATTTGCTTTTTCGCAATATAATGTTCACTGGAGAAAAATTCGTCACGAAGTTTCTATTGGTGGTGGAACAAACAACTTTTTAGGAGAACTTGGTGGGTCTAAAACTATTGGCTCTCACTTTGTTAAGGACTTCGACTTTTACTCCTCGCGGTGGCAATTCCAAGCAGGCTATAGTTATAAGCTATCCGAAGCCTGGGCGATTTCTTCTAATTTAATTTATGGTAGATTATATGGTTCTGACGAACTTTCTGGTGAAGAAAATAGGTATTCTAGAAATATTGCTTTCCGTTCACCTTTTATTGATTTGTCTGCAAATATTCAATTCTCAATATTAAAAGAGAAGTATGGACATAGATATGATTTAAAAAGAATAAAAGGAGCTAATAATCTTCCAAATCTTTATATCTTTACAGGAGTGTCCGGTTTGTGGTTTAATCCAAAAGGGCAATATACAGACGGAAAATGGTATGCTCTACAACCTTTAGGAACTGAAGGACAAGGAATTATTCCAACCCGCGAAAAATATTCGAGAATTACTCTTGGCATTCCATTAGGTATTGGCATAAACTATATGCTGGATAGAAATTTTGGTATTGGCGCCGAATATGCCGTTAAATACTACTTTTCTGACTATTTAGACGACGTTAGCTCCACTTATGTTGACCCCGCTATTTTTTCAGACCCCATTGCTGCATATTTTGGAAGCGGAACCGCTAAAAGCGATTGGCAAGGCGTAGGACCTGGTCAACAAAGAGGACAAAGTAATTTTAACGACGCCTTTATGTACTTAACTGTTAAACTTACTTACAAAATTAGACCAGGATTACCTGGAATGCCAAAATTCTAAAATTGCAAACAATTTTTTTACATTGTTTACGTTGATACAGAAATGTGGGGCAGAAGAAACATATTACAGAGAAAATTTTTATTATTAATTAGGCATAAAATTGCATTATTGATAGTATTAATGTGTTTTACTTGCTTTTCAACAAAACTTATTGCCCAAAGAGGTTTTGAAATTGGACCTACTGCTGGTGCATCATATTATATGGGCGATTTGAATATGTATAAGCATTTTTATTCCTCAAATCTTAACTTAGGAGTATTTATGAAATACCATACAAACCCCAGAGTCGCAATAAGACTAAATGCTTATTACACAAAACTGTCTGCTAACGATAAAGATTTTAACTTAATATTCCAACAACAAAGAGAACATAGTTTTGAAACTAATTTAATTGAAATTTCATCTTTGTTTGAAGTTACATTTTTGCCTTATGAAATCGGCGATATTAAGAAAAAAAGTTTTACCCCTTATATTCATACAGGACTTGCCGCTTTTTTAATCTCTTCAAAAGAAGGAATTAGCTTAGCAATACCAATAGGGATAGGACTCAAAAAAAACATTAAACCTCGATTAGTTGTCGGAATAGAATGGACATTTAGGCGTTCATTCTCAGATAATATTGACAATTTAACAGGCGAAGACCTCCAATATTATGACCCAGCTTATGGGGTAAATATTAATCAGGCAAATATTCATAAACAATACGGATTCTTGTACAACAAGGACTGGTATTCATTTGCAAATCTTACAATATCATACACGTTTAAATTAGGCGGACTTGGCTGCCCTGCATATTATGAATAAACTTATTTGAATGAGCCTAAAAAACAAAATTAATATAAGCAAAATCCCAAATCATGTTGCCATAATAATGGATGGTAATGGTAGATGGGCTAAATCAAAAGGAAAAATTAGATTAAAAGGACACCAAGAAGGTGCAAAATCTGTAAAAACTGTAGTCGAAACTTGTGCAGAACTCGGTATAAAATACCTCACTGTTTACGCCTTTTCCACAGAAAACTGGAATAGACCAATAGCAGAAATATCCGGATTAATGGAACTATTAGTAGGAACTATTGACAAAGAATTAAATGAAATTAAAAAACAAGGAGTCCGCATAAATATTATTGGAGAAATCACAAAATTACCCAAAAATGTTCAGCAAAAATTAAACTTCGCAATAGAAGAAACTAAACAAAACGACAGACTAAATTTCATTATTGCACTTAGTTATAGCGGAAGATGGGATATTGTTAGAGCTTGTAAAAAAATTGCCGAAGACAGTAAAAACAATATTTTAAATACCGATGCAATTTCCGAAGAAGTTTTTAAATCTTATTTGTCGTCGAATAATATACCTGACCCTGAGTTATTGATTAGAACTAGTGGCGAAGAAAGAATTAGTAATTTTTTGCTATTCGAACTAGCATATACCGAAATTTATTTCACAAAAACATTATGGCCTGATTTTTCAAAAGAAGAATTTTACAAAGCAATAATTGATTACCAAAATAGAGAAAGACGCTTTGGAAAAATAAGTGAACAAATAATTAAATAAAAAGAATGAAAAATTTTTTATACACAATCATTTTAGTTTTTACCAATTTAGCTTTGCAGGCTCAAGATATTCCAATTTCAACTTTAAGTCTAGATTATTCTAAACCCAAGCAATATGAAATTGGAGGTGTTACTATTTCTGGAATACAATACCTCGACCATAATGTCCTCTTGTACTTAACCGGATTAGAAATTGGAAACAAAATTATGATACCCGGAGATGATATTACTAAGGCTATAAAAGTTTTGTGGGAACAAGGACTATTCTCAGATGTTAAAATTTCAATAACAAAAATTATTAATGATGTCATTTTTTTAGATATATATTTAGAAGAAAGAGCTAGACTTTCAAAATTTTCTTTCACAGGAATAAAAAAAGGTGAAGCCGACGACATTAGAGATTTAATAAAACTTGTTAAAGGAACCCAAGTTACAGAAAACACAATTTTATATTCAGAAAAAAAAATAAAAGATTATTTTGTTGATAAAGGATTTAGAAATGTCTCAGTAAGCCTAAAACAAGAAAATGATACAAGCCTTGTAAATTCTGTTATTTTAACTTTCGACATTAAGAAAGGTAATAGGGTTAAAATTGATGAAATTAATTTTATCGGTAATAATAATGTTGGCAAAGACAAAAAGTTTTATGATTTTTATTTAATTCAAGAAAAACGAGGAAATTGGAAACTTAGGCGAGCAATGAAGGAAACTAAACGTAAAACTTGGTATAACGTTTTTAAACCGTCAAAACTATTGCCAGAAAAATATGAAACCGATAAAAAAAATATTATAGAAAAATACAATGAACTTGGATATAGAGATGCAAGAATAAACTCAGATTCTATTATTAACAATCCCAACGGCACTATAAGCTTAAACATTAATATAGACGAAGGACAAAAATATTATTTTAGAAATATTTACTGGATAGGTAATACAAAATACAACTCCGAACTTTTAGAAAGAATTTTAGGAATAAAAAAAGGAGATGTATATAATCAAAAACTTTTACAGCAGCGTCTTCTATTCGACCCTGACGGAGTGATGTCTATTTATCAAGATAATGGCTATTTATTTTCAAATATTAATCCCGTTGAAGTCTTAATTGAAAATGATTCTATTGATATTGAAATGCGTGTGTACGAAGGTAAACAAGCTAGAATAAATAGAATAAGCATTTCGGGAAATTCGAGAACAAACGACCATGTCGTTATGAGAGAGATAAGAACTCGACCCGGCGCTCTTTACAGACGCTCCGAAGTTCAACGCACTATTCGGGAATTAGCTCAACTTGGCTATTTCGACCCCGAAAAACTTAATGTCGACTTTCAACCCGACCCTGCAACTGGAACAGTTGACCTTGAATATATCGTTGAAGAAAAACCTTCTGACCAAATTGAGCTTTCCGGAGGTTATGGTGCCGGAATTATTGTTGGAACATTAGGAGTTTCTTTTAATAATTTTTCTTTACGAAATATTTTTAATGGAAAGGCATACCGCCCTTTACCTAGTGGAGATGGACAAAGACTTTCTGTAAGAGTCCAAGCATCAGGACTTTGGTATCAAAATTATTCTTTTTCTTTTGTCGAACCTTGGTTCGGAGGGAAAAAACCAAACTCATTTACTACCTCCATTTATCACTCTGTTATGTCAAATCCAACATTCCAAGACACAACTACTTACTTTTTTAAAGTTACTGGTGCTGGACTTGGACTAGGACAAAGATTACAAATCCCAGATGACTACTTCACTTTATACAATGAGTTGTCTTATAAACACTATAACCTGAAAAACTATTCAGCATTTTCTCTTTATCAAACAGGACGCTCAAATAACTTAAGTTTTAAAACCGTTCTAGGACGTAGCTCCTCTGGACCTAACCCAATCTTTCCAACTTCAGGCTCAAACTTTTCACTTTCTGCCGAACTCACTCCTCCATACTCATTGTTTAATGGCAAAGACTATACTTCTAACTTAACCGCACAAGACAGATACAAATGGATAGAATACCATAAATATAAATTTACAGGACAAGTATTTACTACATTAGCAGGTAGTCGTGACGGAAGTAGTAGAGCCTTAGTCTTAATGTCTAAATTCGAATTTGGGATGTTAGCTATGTATAATAAAAAAGTCGGACCATCGCCTTTTGAAGGTTTTCAGGTGGGCGGAGACGGACTTTATGGATATAACTTATACGGATTAGAAACTGTTGGATTACGTGGCTATTCAAACAATTCTCTTACTCCAAAAGACGGAGGAAATATTTATGATAAATTTACATTAGAACTTAGATACCCACTATCGCTAGCACCTACAGCCACACTCTATATTATTGGTTTCGCAGAAGCCGGAAATGCTTGGTTTGCTGCTCAAAACTTCGACCCCTTCGATGTTAAAAGATCCGCAGGTGTGGGTGTGAGAATATTTATGCCTATGATTGGAATGCTGGGCGTTGACTGGGGATATGGCTTTGATAAATTGTCAGGAACTTCCGGAAATAACGGGTCGAATTTCCATTTCGTAATAGGACAACAATTTTAATTTTATTTTGGAACACATTTTGTAATAATAATATTTAATAATTTTAAAAATTAAAACTATGAAAAAAATAATCCTTACTTTGTTTATTGCTTTATTTTCGGGTTTTTTATTCGCTCAAAAATATGCGTATGTTGATACAGAATACATATTAAACAATATCCCAACCTATGAGTCGGCAAAAACTCAATTAGACGAAATTTCCGAAGAATGGAAAAAAGATATTGACCTTCTTAAAGATAATATTGATAAAATGTACAAAGATTATCAAGCTGAAAGAGTTTTACTTACCGAAGAATTAAGAGTAAAACGCGAAGAAGAAATTATGCGTAAAGAAAAAGAAATGAGAGACAAACAACAAAAATATTTCGGAAAAGACGGACTTATTTTTAAAAAACGTGAAGAACTTATCAAACCAATTCAAGACGATATATTTAATGCAATTAAAGAAATTGCAATTGAAGGTTCTTATGCAGTTATTTTTGATACAGCAAATAGCCTGAACATGTTATATACCGACCCTAAACACGACAAAAGTGATGATGTATTAAAAAAGTTAGGTTATAAAAATTAATTATTTATATTTGTCAAAATTTTAAACTAAATTTATGAGAAAAATTATTATTTCATTATTGGTACTCGCAACAACTATTACCTCATTTGCCCAAAAAGCAAAATTTGGACATGTTGACACTAATGCAATTTTTGCTGCCATGCCCGAAAGAGAAACTGCTTCTAAAACTGTTGAAGATTATGCCAAAACTTTAGAAACACAATTACAAAGTTTGAACAAAGAACTTGAAACAAAATATACTGACTATATGGCTAATAAAGTTACATATTCTCCTTCTATTTTGCAAATGAAAGAAGACGAACTAGTAAATCTTCAGCAAAGAATACAAGCTTTTCAAGTGAGAGCTCAAGAAGATATGCAAAATAAAGAAACAGAATTATTAGAGCCAATCTATACTAGAATTCAAGATGCTATTAAAACAGTGGGTTCTGAAAAATCTTTAATTTATGTTTTTGAAGTTTCTAGTCTTTTGTATCATTCAGACGAAAGCATAGATATAACTAACGAAGTTAAAACTAAATTAGGTATTAAATAATTAAAATAATTTTACTAATTTTAATCCCGAATAATATCGGGATTTTTTTTATAATGAATTTGCCAATTGGTGTATTTGATAGCGGAATAGGAGGGCTAACTGTTTTAAAAGTTTTAGCAGACAGTTTGCCTAAAGAAGATTTTATTTATTTCGCCGACAGTAAAAATACCCCTTACGGGACAAAATCTGTTGATGAAATAATTAATCTTAGTAACAAAATTGTTAAGTTTCTATTAGCTAAAAAGTGTAAACTAATAGTTATTGCATGTAATACTGCTACTGCAGCAGCTGTTAAAGAAATGCGAAAAAGATTTAAAATACCTATTGTTGGTCTTGAGCCTGCTGTTAAGCCTGCATGCTTAAACACAAAAACAGGAAATATTGGAGTGCTAGCAACAGAAGGAACTTTTAGAGGAGATTTATTTATTAGTACAAGCCAAAAATATGAAAATTATGTGAAAATACATTTGCAAGTGGCAAAAGGATTAGTAGAAGCTGCAGAAAAAGGAATTTTTGAAGGTGAAGAAATTGAAAAGCTAATTGAAAATTTTATAAACCCCTTTATAAAAGCTAATGTAGACCACATCGTTCTTGGTTGCACCCATTATCCACTATTTACTCCGATAATAAATAAAATTACAAAAAATAATATTAAAATTATTGATTCTGCCGAAGCTGTTGCACGCCGAACAAAAGATTTGTTAATGACAAATGCTATTTTATCAAATAATAACGAAAAACAAAATATTAAAATTTATTCTTCAGGTAATGAGAAAATAATAACAAATGTAGGAAACAAATTGTTTAATGTTGGTAACCATCAGCTAATTGTCGAATATTTTTTTATTTAGCACAATTTTTAAAACAAAGTAAATTCGCCTTCGTATAAAATTATATAAACACAGTTGTATGAATTGTATAATTTTAGACGACGATATTTTAACTCAAAAACAATTGTCAAGTTTTATTGAAAAATCTGACTTATTTAATCTTAAAGGTTGTTTTAATAATCCTAACGATGCCTTTGAGACAATCAAAAGTAATAAGATAGATTTAATTTTCTTAGACATTGAAATGCCTAAAATGAGCGGACTTGAGTTTTTGACCCAGCCTAGTTGCGATTCATCAATAATTGTAATATCAGGAAATAGAAAATATGCACTAAATGTTTTCGAATATGATGTATTAGATTATTTAGTTAAGCCAATAGAATACATAAGATTTTTAAAAGCTGTAAACAAATATGTAGAACTTAAGTACGAAAAAGTCCAATCCACAAAATCCGATAGACTTTTCGTTCGAATAAATAATAAATTTGTAAGAATAAAATTTTCTGAAATTTTAGCCGTACAGAATGCTTTTCCAAACATAACTATTTTGTCTAAAAAAAATAGTTTTAAATTAAATAACAACAATATTTCGTTTGATAATTTTTTAAATAATGGTTGTTTTCATCAACTTAACAATGATTTAATTGTAAACCTCAAAGAAATATTAAAAATTGAAGAAAATCAAATTGAATTTTATAATAACTTTGTAATCGAAAATTTGAATCTAAACTCTCAAACAATCAAATCTTTATCGCAAAGAATAAAAAGTTTACATGATAATGCATAGCAATAGGGAATTATTTCTTTCGTTTTTAGGACAAACATCTGAATCTCCATATTTATTAGAAATAGAAAGAGCGGAAGGTGTGTTTTTAATTTCTCCTGATAATAAAAAATATTTCGATTTAATTTCAGGCGTGTCTGTTAGTAGCTTAGGACACAATTTTACACCTATTATAAAATCAATTGAAGAGCAATTACATAAACATATTCACTTAATGGTTTATGGCGAATTTATTCAGGCTCCACAAGTAAAACTCGCTGAATATCTTGTTAAACTTTTGCCCGAAAAATTAAACTCAGTATATCTTGTTAACAGCGGTAGCGAAGCTATTGAAGGAGCTTTAAAATTAGCAAAAAGATACACAGGAAAAACAAAAATGTGTTCTTTTAAAAATGCCTATCATGGAAGCTCTCATGGCGCTCTTAGCATTTGTGGAAATGAAGACTTTAAGCGTTCCTTTCGCCCACTATTACCCGAAGTATATATTTTAGAAATTAACAATTACAATGATTTAGATATTATTGATACCGAAACAGCTTGCGTTGTTCTAGAATCTATTCAAGCCGAAGCTGGAATTGTTATCCCAGACATTAATTGGTTAAAGCAATTAAGTCAAAAATGTAAGCAGAATGGATGCCTATTAATTTTAGACGAAATTCAAACCGGGTTTGGTAGAACTGGCAAAATGTTTGGATTTCAACACTTTGGTATAGAACCTGACATAGTTTGTTTTGCAAAAGCTCTTGGCGGGGGTTTGCCTATTGGTGCTTTTGTTGCACCAAAACATATTATGCAAAGTTTTACTACAAACCCAATATTAGGACATATAACAACATTTGGAGGGCACCCCCTTGCGGCAGCAGCTGCGTTGGAATTTTTGAAAAATATTAATAAACCCGAAATAATTGAAAAGCTTACAGAAAAAGAAAAATTATTTAGAAAATACTTAATTCATGAAAAAATAAAAGAAATTAGAGGTAAAGGCTTGCTTCTTGCTGTTGAACTCGAAAATTTTAATCAAGTTTTAAAACTAGTGAAACAAGGATTGGAAGATGGCTTTGTAACAGATTGGTTTATTTTTCACGATTCTGCATTTAGAATTGCTCCACCTTTAAATATATCGGAAAATGAAATATTTTTGGCTTGCAATTTGATAAAAAAGGCTCTTAATAAAATTTAATAAGGCTTTTAAAAAATAAAATTGCATATTTGCGTTATTATTTAAAGATAAATAATGAAAAAAATCTTTAAAATATTATCTATATTACCTTTTTTGCTTGTTTTTAATAATTCTCAAGCAAAAGAATTGCCGTATATTGAACAAATAGATTCTCTTGCAAACTTATTTCTAAAAATTGAAAATACCAACTTTGACAAAGAAAAAATCGAAATTAATAAATATTTAATCGATTACTTTAAAGAATTTTTAAAGACAAATGAATCATTTACTGCAGATTATTCTAATATTAAAAAACTTTCAACACTTATTTCTGATGACAAAATTTTAAAAATATATACATGGAATTTAGCTTTTTATGATGGAAGTTTTCAATACTTTGGTTTTTTACAATATAAAACAGGAAATAAAATTAATATATATTTTTTAGACGATAAAAAATTCAAAGCGGGTAACCAAACTAGACTGTATCAATCAAATTCTGAGTGGTATGGGGCAATTTATTACGAAATTATTACAAAAAAATGGAACTCTATTACATACTATACCCTAATTGGTTATGATGCTGCCGATTTTTTGGTAAATAGAAAAGTAATTGAAGTTTTATATTTCGACAGAAAAAACATTCCTATCTTTGGAAAAAAAATGTTTAAAATAAACAGAACACATACAGGCAGATTGATTTTTGAATATGCCGATAGAGCTACAATGATACTTAGATTTAATGCAAAACAAGATTGTATTATTTTAGACCATCTAGCACCTGCAGAACCAAAATTTTTAAACATGTATCAATATTATGGACCTGATTTTTCTTACGATGCCCTTTATTTTAAAGGCGGAAAATGGATATTAGAAGCAAACATAGATCCTGATATTGCGATTAATTTTAAAAAGAATTCTAAAATTAACAACATAAAGCGAAAAGGTGTATCAAAAGACTTCTAAAATTCAATTATGAAATCGACAAAACATATAACTTTTTATTGCGTTGATAATGATGTTAATGAATTAGACTATTTTAGAGAAAATTTTAAACCGAAATTAAACTTTAGCTTACTTACCTTTACTTCGGTACAAATGTTTTTAAACAAGCTAAAATCTGATGATAAAGACAATAATTTCAAAATTGTTATTATTGATAATATCATTACAAGTAGAGGCACGAACACACAAACGGCATTAGAGCTTATTCCTGCAATTAAAAGCATTAATAAAGAAACAGAAATTATTATTTTTGCCGATAGTGAAAACATTGAGTTAAAAGCAACAAGCAGTAATGTTAAACCCACTGCATTTATTAAAAAAGATTCTCAATATTTTATTAGACTGTATCCTATTATTTCACGAATTATTTCCGAACATAATTTAAAGAAAAAAATTAAAACAACAAGAATTATAGCTATTTTTACTTTAAGTGTTATTATATTTTCAATGATTTTTTTAATTATAGCTCATTACTTTTTGTCCTAACTTATGACGTTTTGTCATGTTTGCCCTACTGGCATATACTTTGAAAGAAAAAACCTGTTTAATTTAAAATTATATAAATATGACACAAAAAGCAGGAAAAATAGGCGTAACTTCAGAAAACATTTTCCCAATAATTAAGAAATTTCTTTATTCTGACCATGAAATATTTTTACGTGAATTAGTCTCTAATGCCGTTGATGCCACGCAAAAACTTAAAACATTAGCTATTTCAGGAGATTTTAAGGGAGAAGCCGATGATATTAAAGTTGATATTATACTCAATAAAGAAAATAAGACTTTAACTATACGCGACAACGGAATTGGAATGAGTGGAGAAGAAGTTGAAAAGTATATAAACCAAATTGCTTTTTCAAGTGCCGGTGATTTTTTAGATAAATATAAAAATATTGAAAATGGTATTATCGGTCATTTTGGCTTAGGTTTTTATTCTTCTTTTATGGTTTCTAATAAAGTTGAAATTTTAACAAAATCTTTTCGCGAAAACGAAAAAGCTGTGAAATGGGAATGTAGTGGCGACCCCGAATATTCTTTAGAAGAAACTGAAAAAGATACGCGAGGCACTGATGTTATTTTACATATTGATGATGAGTCTATTGAGTTCCTTGAAAAAAATAAAATAGAAGAATTATTAAATAAATATTGCAAATTCTTACCTACACCGATTGCCTTTGGAAAAAAAACAATTTGGAAAGACGGGAAAGAACAAGAAACAGATGAGGATAATATAATTAATAATCCAAAACCTTTGTGGAAACAAAAGCCCGTTGACCTTAAAGATGAAGATTATAAAAAATTCTATAACGAAATATATCCCACAAACTTTGAAGAACCTATATTTAATATTCATTTAAATGTTGACCACCCGTTTTATTTAACGGGAATATTATATTTTCCAAAAATAAAATCAAATTTGGATATTAATAGGAACAAAATTCAGTTATATTCAAACCAAGTATTCGTAACCGACTCGGTTGAGGGTATTGTTCCGGAGTTCTTAACTCTTTTACATGGTGTTTTAGACTCGCCAGATATTCCGCTTAATGTTTCGAGATCGTATTTACAAAGCGATGCTAATGTGAAAAAAATATCAGGACACATTACAAAAAAAGTTGCTGACAAATTATTGGATATCTTTAAAGAAAATCGAGAAGAGTTTCAAAATAAATGGGACGACCTTAAAATGTTCATCGAATACGGTATGATTTCAGACGAAAAGTTCTACGAAAGAGCTGAAAAGTTCGCATTATTTAAAAATACTGATAATGAATATTTTACTTTTGATGAGTACAAAACAAAAATTGAAACAGAACAAACAGATAAAGATAAAAATCTAATTTATTTATATGCTACTGATATTGAAGAACAATTTTCATATATTACAACAGCAAAAAATAAAAACTATGATGTGTTGTTGCTTGACGGCCAATTAGATGTACATTTTATTAATACATTAGAAACAAAGTTAAAAGATTCTCGATTTGTGCGTGTTGACTCCGACATAATTGATAATTTAATTCGCAAAGACGATAAAATTGAATCAGTTTTAAGCTCTAACGAACAAGAAAATTTAAGATGGGCTTTTCAAGCTGCTGTTAATGATAAAATGAAATATTGGATTAGTACAGAAAGTATGTCGAGTGAAGATGCTCCCGTTTTAATAACAAGAGATGAATTTATGAGAAGAATGAAAGACATGTCTGCTCTTGGTGGAGGTACAGGATTTTACAGAGAACTACCCGATAATTATAAAGTTATTATTAACACAAATCATCAAATAATTATTGATTTAAGTTCAAAGATAGAGAAGAAAAACCAATCTAAACGTGCCGAAATTGATATTAAAATTAAAGACATTAATGCCGAAAAACAGCTGATTGAAGATAAACTTAAGGTAATTAAGAATGATGATGATAAGCCAATTGAAGATAAAAACCGTTTAGAAGAATTAGAAAATCAAATTTCAAATTTAGAAACTGATAAACAAAATATTTATATTGATTTTGGCAATAAACAAAAAGTAATTTCTCAACTATTTGACTTGGCTTTATTGTCAAATAATTTATTAAAAGGGAAATCATTGAGTGAGTTTGTTAAACGCAGTGTTGATTTACTTAATCCCAAAAAGTAAGGTTTTTATAAAACTTATGAATGAGTTGATAATAATACTGTATAAAAGTATAGAATTAAAATAAAAAGGAGATATCTCAAAAATGCGATAGCTCCTACTGATTATGAAAAAACAGCTACTAATCTATTGTAGCCTTTAAACCTTTATTTACCAAGCTTTGTTTTAATTGTTTCAATGATTTGTAATCACCTTTTTTAATATCACATTTACCTTTGAAATGAGTAATAAAAGCACATTGCTCGGCTTGAACATAATTATGTTCACAAATTTCGACTAAACAAGAAATAACATAGTCAAAACTATTTACATCATCGTTATATAATACTAGACGATGATTTTTTGTTGTCCCAACACTTTGAGAGTTGTCTTCTCTCTTAATAGGATTTAATATTTCTTTATTTTTGCTCATATATTGCAAAATTACTCAATTTATTAATACAAAATAAGTTCAATTAGAGTTTAAAATTAATTTTTATAACAAAAGCTATTCAGATAATACTTTTGCAGAAAATAACCAGACTTATTACAGCATCATTAAATTTTCTTAAAAGTATATAGTTGAAAAATAAAATTTCACAAAACTAAAACTATTTTAATTTAAAGTTTTCGGGAACAAGAATAGGTTTAACTTCCAAGATAGGATTACCTTGTTTTACTATCTCAAATATAACCCTTCTATTCAAATGGCGTATGTTGTCGTCATCGACAGGAACAGAAATTGGCTGAGTTTCTCCCAAGAATTGAACTATAATTTGAGAATTTTTAACTCCATTTTTTATAAAATAATTTTTAACAGAGTTAGCTCTTCTACTACTTAAACCAACGTTATAATCTTCACTTCCGAAGTGGTCGGTATGTCCAATAACTTTTACAACAGCTTCTGGATTTTTCAATAGCCAGTCGGAAAGTACGCTTAAATTAGAGTTAAATTCAGGTTTAATATTTGATTTATCAAAATCAAAAAATACATTTTCTATAAAAAGTGGTTGTATTTTTAAATCTTTTTCATCGTTATCAGCAATAATTTCTGTCTTATATGTTAATTCAAAGTCCTGAGATTCGATTGTCCATTTTCCATTTTGAGAGATTTCAATACTTTTTGATTGATTAGTGTTTTCGTCAATAAAAGCAATTAAATCATAACTGCCTTTATCGATATTTTGTAACAAATAATTACCATTTTCGTCTATTGTTGTTTCGTAAATTTTTTCGCTATTATTTTTATCTACAAGCATAATACGAGTATCAGGAGTTTGGTCTTTTGAATCGCTTTTTATATTAACATTACCCGACACAGTTGCAAGCATAGGAACTTCTTCGTGTAATAGGCTAATACAGTCGCAGTTTCCAATACCTTCTCGTCTTTTATTATCGTTAACAGGGCAAAATGCAAAAACGCTTCCATTTTCGATTATGTATCCCATATCATTACCTGAAGTACTGAAAGGGAATCCTAGATTTTGAGGTTTGGTCCATGATTTAGCTTGTGTGTCGAAGTTAGAATAAAACATATCGAAACCGCCAATATTAATATGTCCTTCCGAGCTAAAATAAATGGCATTTCCGTTATTCATAATATACGGCATTTCTTCGTGATATTTTGTATTAATCTGTGCGCCCATGTTTATTGGTTTTAGCCATTTCCCTTCGTCGTCTCTATCGCTATACCAAATATCAAGTCCTCCATAACCGCCTTTACGCATACTAGTAAAATAAATTCTTGTGCCGTCAGCTGTAATAGAAGCATGAGACTCCCATTTACGTGAATTTAATCTTTTAACTTTTTTTGCAGCTTGATATTTTCCGTTTTCAAATTTACTCATATAAATGTTTCCATTATCATTTTTGTCAACGATTAGATATAATTCAGAGCCATCGGCTGTTGCGGTTACAGGAATATGTGGATATTTAATTTGAAGGTCGCTTTCAATATTTTGAGGGCTATGAAATTTACCGCCAATATTATCACGAACAGCTAAATATACAGCATCCATTTGACCTTCGTTATAAGATTTTTGCCAATTTATGTCGGGGGGAAAAACATTATTTTTACCATTAGTAAAAATTAAGCGATTTGCATTTTCAGCTAAAATTGGACAACGCAAATTTGCATTACCTAAACCTTCGATTTCTATTTTTTCTAATGACATTCGTTTTGTGTCAAATTCCTCTTTGGCATCATTACAAGTTTGAATTTCCCTATCAATGTCAATAGTATTAAAAAGTTTTATCTCTTTTCGGTTTTGAACTTTTTTGTATTCTTTAAAGCAATCAATAGCTCTGTCATAATCTTTATTTAGCCTATATGCAATACCTAAATAATACCAAGATAAAATCGGTGCTTTTTTTTCGGAATATTTATCTTTATATTTTGGATTAATGTTTTCGCAAGCCATTTTTAAAAAATCTATGGCTTCATTAATGTCTTGATTTTCTTCTGAATTAATCAAACACATACCTATTTTAAAAGCACAATTAAAGTTATTAGCATCAGACTTAAATATGTCGTAATATAATTTTGAAGCTTCGGCAAAACTATCTTTAATGACATAACTTTCGGCTTCTTTCCATTTTTTTTGGTTTGAATTTTCCGAAAATGCAGTATTAGGGATTAATACAAAAGAAAAAACGATTATGAATAATGTTTTAAAAATAATGCGTGTATCTATACGTTTCATAATTGAATATTTTTAGATTAGTATAAAAATAACTCACAAATATAAGTACTTTTATTTAAACTTTAAATATAAAGCAAAAAAAATTATTAACAATTTTCAAATTATTAGGTATGCTTATATGTTCTACATACATATTTGCGAAATTGATGAGGCTTAGTTCTTTATTTATATATATTTTTTTTTATCTTCGTGCACTATAAATATAAAAAATAAAGTCAAAGAAAATATGCAAAAATTACTATTATTAGGAGACGAAGCTATTGCTCAAGGAGCGATAGACGGGGGTATTTCAGGATTCTATGCTTATCCTGGAACTCCATCAACCGAAATTATGGAATATGCTCAAAAGTCTAAAGAAGTTGCACAAAAAGGAATTTTATGTCGCTGGTCAACAAACGAAAAAACAGCTATGGAAGCTGCCATAGGCATGTCGTATTCAGGCAAGAGAGCTATGGTGCAGATGAAACATGTTGGAATGAATGTTGCAGCAGATGCTTTTTTAAACTCATCAATTACCGGAGTAAATGGTGGCTTGGTCGTGGTTGCTGCTGATGACCCATCAATGCACTCATCTCAAAATGAACAAGATTCAAGATTTTACGGAGACTTTGCACTAATTCCAATTTTAGAACCATCAAATCAACAAGAAGCCTACGAAATGGCTAAAAATGCATTTGAAATTTCTGAAAAATTTAATGTACCTGTAATGATTAGAATCACTACACGTTTAGCACATTCAAGAGCAGGTGTCGAACTTGGTAACAAAAAAGAACAATTAAAAATTAATTTGCCAAAAAACCCTCGACAATTTGTTCTCCTTCCTGCCATTGCGCGTAAAAATTATAAGAGCTTGTTGAATATGCAAGCTACTATTCAAACGGATACTAATACTTCTATATATAATCAATATATTGATGGAAAAGACAAAAAAATTGGTATCGTTGCTTGCGGAATTAGCTTTAATTACCTAATGGAAAACTTTGATGGAAATTGCCCATATCCAGTTGTTAAAGTTTCGCAATATCCTTTACCAGAAAATCATATCCAAAAACTTAGAAAAGAATGTCAAAGCATTTTAGTTCTTGAAGATGGTTATCCTTTTGTTGAAAAACAATTAAGAGGCTTTTTTGATGAGGGGGTTAAAATTATGGGACGCTTAGACGGTAGCCTTCCTCGTGATGGAGAATTAAATCCAAACTTAGTTGCAAAAGCACTAAACCTAGAAATTTGTGAAGGTCAAGCAATTCCAGAAGTTGTGAAAATGCGACCACCGTCATTATGCCAAGGTTGCGGACACCGCGATGTTTATAATGCCTTAAATAAAGCATTAGAAGAGTACGAACCTGGTAGAGTTTTTGCTGATATCGGTTGCTACACTTTAGGTGCTTTGCCTCCATTTAATGCTGTAAACTCTTGTGTAGATATGGGGGCTTCTATTACTATGGCTGTTGGCGCTTCTGATGCTGGACTTGTTCCTGCTGTTGCAGTTATTGGTGATTCAACATTTACACATTCTGGAATGACAGGGCTTTTAGACGCTGTAATTAAAAATTCTCCAATTTTAGTGTTAATTTCTGATAATTATACTACTGGAATGACAGGGGGGCAAGACTCGTCGGCGAGAAACAGAATAGTAGATATTTGCAAAGGAATAGGTGTTGACCCCGAACACCTTAAAACTATAACTCCACTTAGAAAACATCACGACGAAAATCTTGCTATTATTAAACAAGAATTAGCATATAAAGGACTGTCTGTTATCGTTGCCCAGCGTGAGTGTATTCAAACTGTTAGTAGAAGATTAAAACAAGAAGCTAAAAACAAATAAAATTTAATAAAATGAAAAAAGATATATTATTAGCTGGAGTTGGCGGACAAGGTATTTTAACTATTGCTGCTATAATTGGTAGTACCGCCGTAAATAAAAATCTATACTTAAAACAAGCCGAAGTACACGGTATGAGCCAAAGAGGAGGCGATGTGCAATCTAATCTTAGAATTTCTGACAAACCTATTTATTCTGATTTAATAACCAAAGGTTGTGCAGATATAATTTTATCGGTCGAACCAATGGAGTCGTTGAGATATTTGCCGTTTCTTAAAAATGACGGGTATCTTATTACAAACTCTGTACCTTATAATAATATTCCGAATTATCCTAATGTTGATGAGATTTATTCAGAAATTAATAAATTAAAATATAAGATTATTATCGATGCTGAACAAATAGCTAAAGATTTAGGCAACTCACGTTCATCAAACGTTGTTGTGTTAGGTGCAGCAGCTCCATTTTTAGAACTTAGTCTCGAAGACCTTGAAGGCGGAATTAAATCTTTGTTTGGAAACAAAGGTGAAGAAGTTGTAGAGATGAACATTAAAGCTCTTCGTGCTGGTTATGAGTTTGCAAAATCAAGTATGTAAATATTTTAATATAAAAAAAAGGCTAGCAATTTTGCTAGCCTTTTTTTTATAAAAATTATAAATTAAAATGTATATCTAACAGCTAAAGCTCCTCCATAACCTAAAGCTCGGTTATTACCAAGTAAATCCCACATTGGGCGACTGTCTATGCTTAAAAGAATTGGAAAGCCGTGATTATTAAAATCATATTCAAAACCTAATTGCCCACCAATAGCAACACCAATATAATTATCAGAACCATCATAATGATAATATCCAACACTTGCGCCTGGACCAACAAAGAAATTTAGCCCTTCTACAAGATTCCAATCCCAATGATAAATACCTACTAAAAAAGTTCTGCTATGTCCCGAATAACCACCCCAGCCTAAATCTAATTCTAAACGATTAGCACTACCAAAACCTTTTTGATATGACAATTCTGCACCATTATAAGTACCTGCGCCAAATCTTAAACCAATTGCGTTCGGATTAACCTGAGCGGAAACAAACAAACTTAAAGCAAAAGCAAAAACTCCAAATAAAAAAATCTTTTTCATAAATTACTGTTATTTAATTACCTACTCTTAAGGATTTTCGGATACTCCATAGTTATTTTCAATTTATAATAACTAAAAATTATTATAATTGTTCATTTTATTGCAAAAATATTGCAAAAATAATGATTCCAACCGCTATACGTAAATAATAATAAACACAATATTGTTAATTTTGGGAATTATTAAAAAATAAAATTTTAAGTATAAGTTGCTTTTATTATTTTTGTAAAAAAATATTATGGATAATTTTATTGTTTCGGCTCGAAAATATAGACCAGATAGTTTTGAAACAGTTGTAGGGCAAGATGCTATAACGCAAACTTTAAAAAATTCTATTAAAATTAACCAGCTCGCACAAGCTTATTTGTTTTGTGGACCGCGAGGTGTAGGAAAAACAACTTGTGCTAGAATTTTCGCAAAAACAATAAATTGTACAAACCTAAGTTCCGACTTTGAAGCCTGTAACGAATGTGAATCATGTGTTGCTTTCAACAAATTTAGGTCCCTAAATATTCATGAACTAGATGCTGCTTCAAACAATTCTGTTGACGATATTAGAAACTTAATTGACCAAGTAAGAATTCCGCCTCAAATCGGAAAATATTCTGTTTATATCATTGACGAGGTACACATGCTCACTAATCAAGCTTTCAACGCATTCCTCAAAACTCTTGAAGAGCCTCCTAAACATGTGATATTTATTATGGCTACAACAGAAAAACATAAAATTATTCCAACCATTTTATCTCGTTGCCAAATTTTTGATTTTAACAGAATTAGCGTAGAAGATATTAGAGCTAGATTAGAGTATGTAGCTCAACGCGAAAATATTGAAGCCGAACATGACGCTTTGCATATTATAGCTCAAAAAGCTGATGGAGCCATGAGAGACGCTTTGTCTATTTTCGACCAAATTGTTAGTTTCGCCGGTAAAAAAATAAGTTACGAGGAAACTATTAAAAATCTAAATATTTTAGATTATGAAACTTATTTTAGGCTAACACGACAATTTATTGAAGGAAATTATGTGGAAGTTTTGAAAGAGTTTGACCTTGTTCTAAAAAAAGGATTTGAAGCTGGATATTTTATTTCTGGAATTGCTTCTCATTTTAGAGACTTGCTTGTTTGTAAAGACCCAGGCACTATCAATTTACTAGAAGTTGGAAAGAAGGCAAAACAAGATTATTTAGAAAATTCACAAATTTGTTCTGTACAATTTTTATTTAAAGCCATTAAAATTGCTAATGATTGTGATTTAAATTACAAAACAAGTTTAAATAAAAGATTACTTGTAGAAATTGCTTTATTACAAATTTGCAATATTCAAAACCAACAAAATGTAAGTCAGGTAAATATTCAAAACGCTACTACAAGTTCAAAAAATGAAACTCCTAAAATTACAGAGCTTAGAGAACCTCAAGCAAATACTTATCAGCCACAGCAACAAAAAGTTGAACAAGTAGTTAAGCAAGACGAAAATCTCAATCCAAAAACTATTGTTAAAGATGATGAAAATAAACTGAGTGAAAGAAAAGCTGAAGAAACTAAAGTTCAAAGTCAAACTAACCCTAGTTCAAATTCTTTTATCGGAGTTTCTATTTCTAGTTTATTGTCAAACAATTTGGAAAAAGCTGAAACTGAAAAAAATGAAATCACAAAAAATAATGATGAAAATATTGGAATTTCAAATTTTTCGGAAGATAATCTTAAAGAAAAATGGGATGCTTACGTAGAAAGTTTAAAGCAAGACGAAAGAGTATATTCATTTTTAAAAAACTCTTGCTTAAGCAAAGACCAGGACTTTAATTATTACTTAAATGTCGATAGTGAAAGTTTGAAAAAAACTTTAGACCTCAACCTAAACAATACTATGCAATACATGCGTAAAAACTTAGACAATAGAGATTTTTTTCTTGAATATCGTCTAAGCCCGCAAACACACATAATAAATGAGTTTAAATCAGACGAAGATAAATTAGAAGACATGATGAAAGAAAATCCGAGAATAAAAACACTTAAAGACCAATTAAATTTAGATTTTGAATAAACTTAAAAATATTCGTATTCAAATCGTTTAATTGATTCTCCTGTTTCTTCTCGTATAGGTAAACCTTCAGAGTTCCTAAAGATTTTAGTTTGATTTATTATTTCTCCATTTGGCGAAAGGTGTTTTTCAATAGTAACTTTTTCGTCATCGAGATATTCAATTGTAATTTTTGCTCCCGACATTGTATTTTGCTCAATAGGACGGTTTTGTTCGTCAAATAATACTTTTACCCAATCCAAAACTCGTTCTTTTGCATTTACAGTTTGCAAGGCGTTTAAGTTACCAACATCATTATAATAATATCTGTGAATTTTTTCAGGTTTTTTCGAATCTAAATATTCTTCTTTCATAATTAGAATACCCTCATCGTTAAAAGTATTAATAATCTTAGATTTTTGTTTGTCGTTTTCGTCTTTTTCAACCTGAGAAACAATATCTCCTTTTTCATTATAATAATACTCATTAAACTCTTCTATCTCATCGTCTTCATCATAAACCACAACTTTTAAACAGCGTTTTTCGCTATCTCTTTCAAATTTTTTAACACTCAACCAGCCTTCCTGATATTCTGTTTTTTCTTCTAAAATTCTCCCTTTTTCATCATAAGTAATAAACTTTTTTTCAGAATAATCTTCGCTATGACTAATTGTTTCTTCTTTAATCGGATTGTTTTTGTTATCAAATTCTACAATATGCTCAAATTCAATTTTATTGTCTGGTGAATATTCAACATATCTAGTCTCAAGCCCACGCTCATTATATTCTCTAATCGAAGACAAAAACTCAGTTTCAAGATTATCCGGCTCGTTCACAAAAGTTTTTATCACTCTTATCTTATTTGTCATAATAAATTATATTTTTGTAAAAATGAAAAATCAATAAGTTTAAACTGTAAAAATATTAAAGATTTTGAATATATCTTACGAAAATAAGTATTTCTTTTTAATCAACCCTAATGCTGGCAAATCTGAAGGTGAAAAAGAATGGACAACAATTCAGGCTCTTTTAATTCATAATAATTTCGATTTTGAATTTGCCTTTTCTCAATATATTGGGCATGCCCAACAAATAATTTCTGAGCAAATAAAAAGAGGGTATGTTAATTTTATTATTGTTGGTGGAGATGGAACTTTAAACGAAGCTGTAAATGCAATTTTTAATCAAACAATAGTTCCAAGCTTCGAAATAAGCTTAGGAATAATTCAAATGGGCACTGGAAACGATTGGTCTAAATATTACGAATTTGAAAACGATTATCAAAAATCTTTAGATAGATTTAAAAACAAGAATACAAAACTGCAAGATATTGGTTTAATAAATTACCATTCTAACAATCAACAAAAACAGGCATATTTTATAAATATTGCGGGTTTATGCTTCGACTCTGTGGTTGTAAAAGCTACAAATCAGATGAAAGAAAGAGGTAAACGCACTAAATCTGCTTATATGATAAGTTTATTAAAAAGCCTTATAAAATACAAAGCTTGGAATTTAAAAATACATATTAACGACCAATGTTTACAAGGGAAGTTTTTATCAATAAGTATAGGAAACGGCAAATACTCAGGAGGGGGTATGCTTCAAACTCCTGATGCAATTATCGATGACGGCTGGCTTGAGGTAACTATTTATGAAAACATGAGAAAGATTAAAATAATTAGGCATATTAGCAAACTTTATAAAGGAAACATAGGCAAAATTAAAGGAGTAAAAATGTTTAAAACTAAGAATTTTCGAATAGACTCAAGTCAAGAAATTTTTGCCGAAGTTGACGGAGAAATTATAGGCTCAAGTCCCTATGAAATTTCTATTATCCCAAAAGCTCTGAAAATATTTATTTAATTTAACAAATACTTTTATTAGTTGAATTATTGAATATATTTGCGGTTTAATTTTAAAAAATAATTATGGAAAAAAAATTAGGTAACCCCGCCGTAGTTGGTTTAGCGGGTTTTGGTATGACAACACTTTTGCTACAATTTCATAATATTGGGCTAATTGGCATTGGACCCATCGTTGCAATGGCTTTTATATTTGGTGGCTTAGCACAAATGATAGCAGGTTTTCAAGAACAAAAAATGGGTAATAATTTCGGCTATAGTGCCTTTGTTGCTTATGGAAGCTTTTGGATAGGACTGGGAATTATTTGGATTATGAACCATTTTAAAATTTACCCATCATCGGGGATAGAAGTAGGGTATTACTTAATTGGCTGGACTGCTTATACTGCAATTATGTTTGTTGCCTCGCTTAGAGTGCACAAAGCCATGACTCTTACTTTTGCTTTATTGTTAATTGGGTTTATTCTTTTAGACCTAGGACATTTTGGAAACCCAATTTTTAATAAAATTGCAGGCTACGAATTAATTTTCTGTGCTTTAGCAGCTTGGTATATGATGGCAGGTGCCATTATTAACGATTTGGCAGGTAAACAAGTTTTACCCAATGGAAGCCCAATAATAAAAAAGATTTCTTAGAACTTAGAAAAATAGTAAAACTTGGGTGAAGCCCAAGTTTATTGATGGCGCTGCGTTGCAGCTTTGTTTACGAATTAGCTTAGTATAGCTTTTGATAAAATATAATTAATTGAAAGCTTTCCCTATGGTTTTACTACAAGCTGCAAAGCAGCGTAATCAATTGCATAGCCTGTTAGAGCTATGGCATAAAAAAATGCAAATAGTAGATACGCAATTTATTGCGTATCTACTATTGCAAATTTCAAATTTTCGATTTTTGTTGAAAATTCCCCCCTTGTCCGTAGGATAAAATATGATTAACCGTAGGCGAAGCCTGCGGTGAAAATCCCCTTTATCCCTCTGCCCGTAGGGCAGTACAAACATTTTTCTAAATTTTATTTATTAGAAAAAATCTTTGTTTTTCTAAAAATATTATGTAAATTTGTAAAAAACAGTTTACTATGAATAAATTTAAAGAA
>CAYRQZ010000013.1:0-4118 GCA_964426585.1 uncultured Bacteroidales bacterium
AACTATCCGAAACAGACCAAGAGCCATTCATCAACTTAGTCAATCAAATTCTATCCAAAAAAGAGAATAACGAAGACACCAGCGCCTTAGAATCCGAAATCGACCGTTTGGTTTATGAGCTATATGGCTTAACTGAGGCGGAGATTGCGATTGTTGAAGGGAGGGATGGTTAATGGAGAATGGAGAATTGAGAATGGAGAATGGTTAATTCTTATTCCACATTTATTTCAAATTTGCCTTCTACATTAAGTTTAAACCCAAGTTTTTTTAAATATTTTTGGTGGGTTTTGTTTTTTGAAAATGTTAAAAGCTTTGTACAATCTTTAAGGAGTAGTTTTTCTTTTAATTGTGAATATACATATTTTCCGCTTTTAAAATCTCGAAATTCGGGTGTTACATAATCCAAGTCTACATAATACGAAGAATTTTCTTGTTTTTTTGCAATAAATGCACCGGCGACATTCATATTCCGCAGAATTAAAAATTGAAATGCCTTTTCTTCGTCTTTATGCTCAAAATTTGGAAAAAACTTTTGAATATCTGTTTTATAAAAATGTATAAATTGCCTTAAATAATCATCACCTTTTTCTAATTCTAGGATTTGAAAAACTTCATTTTTTGTATATGCTTTAAATAAATAATAAATATCCAAAGCAACAATTAAGCCATTAACAATTGCAACGGGAATTGCCCCTATTATTATTGCATAAATTGCAAGTCCCAAAGCACCAATTAAATTTATCCACCTAAATTTAATAATTGAACTCACAGCCATCGACAAGGCAATTAGAGCCGAGGCTAAATAGCCAAAAATTTCAATTGTTGAAAAATCCATAATATTTAATTTTTATAAAATTCTACTTCAGCCCGAAAACAGACTTTATTATCAGACTTTAAACTTTCTAAATAAATATAATCTTGGTTTTGTTTTGCGAAAATTGAAATTTCTTCTCTTAATTTTAACTCATTAGAAAATTGAATTTTAAAACGTTTTATTCTTTTATTTAAAGAAATTTCCAAAACATTTTCTACCCAAGCAACATAAACCGCATTATTTACATGTTGGTGCATATCTATATCGGTATAATTTGCAAGCTCTTTTTTTACGAAACTCAAATCTTTTGCATTTGGAATTTTTTTAAGCAAATTCTCTGTTGCTTTTTCATTGCAAATATTTTCAAGATAAGAAAACTCTATTGGTAAAATTGGGCGAAAGCTTTTTTTATCAATAATTACCCAAGAAGATGAAGCTCCAACAAGCAAATTGTTATTTGTGTCGTAAATTTTAAACTCTCGCGTATATTGAATTCCGCTTATTCCGCTGGGCCAGGTTTCTAAAACCACAGTTTCTTGCCAGCGAGGCAAATTATTTATTTCGACATTTACCGAATTAAGCACCCAAAATTTATCAATATCGTTCAATTCTTCAAAGCCAACACCTAAGGCTTTTGCATGTTCCCAAGCAATTTCGCTAAACCATTGAAAAATAACATTTAATTTAAGCTTTAGATTAATGTCAACTTCGTAAGACTTTACCTTAAATAATCTTTTGTGTATTTTTTGTTCTATATCCATTTTTATTGTTTAACTAAAGATAAATAATTTATAAAAAACAATTTAGAACTTGCCGACCTCTCGTCGTATTCAATTATCCTGATTACATTTCCATAATCGTCATATTCGTAAGAAGTATCGCTGATAATTTTCCCATTTTCATCAGAAATAATCGTTCTAAGCATAGCCCCATCGGAGTTGTAAACAAAATTTTTTATAGTACCCGAATTTTTGTCATCATAAACAGTTTTTCGTCTTAAAGAATACAATTCGTTATAATCGAATAGGCTTTCTTCGACAACATTTTGATTTTTATCAACTTTATACATAGATTTTAATAAAGATATCCCATCGATTTTTTCATAGAGTAAAATATTCACATAAGCTAAATCGCCATGATTATCAAAAACAGAAATAAAAACAGTGTCGCCTTTACGAGTATAGTCCTGAACGGCGGTTAAGACAGCATTCTCGTTATAATTGATTTGTTTTATTAATAAACCGTCCTGGTCATATTCAAAAAGAACCCCGTTTATTAAGCTAGAATCTTTCGAAAATTTAATTTCTTCAAAAGGCAAATTTTTTGCATTATATTTTACTGTTGTATTTGATACAATATTTTGATTTTCATCATATTGGACAATAATTTCGGGCAAACCTTCTTTATTAAAATATACTTCAGATAATAACAATTTATTATTAGAAATTACATTATTTTTAACCATAAACATCCATGTTTGAGACAAATCAATCTTCATCGCCTTAATAGCCTGACGTTCACGATTATACTGTTCATATTCTCTTTCACTAATTGGCACTGTTATTTGAGAAATTACAAAATTTGAAATAAAAATTAGTAAAACTAAAAACTGTATTTTTTTCATAAAACCTTTCATAAAATTAATTTTAAAAACATATTAACATTAAAATTCTTGTCAAAACAAAAACTTAAATTATTTTTGTTCAAAAATATAATAAATACTTGTAATAATGAAAAGAATTTTCTCAATTTTATTAGGTTTTATCTTTGTTTTCAACCTAAATTTAAGAGCCGACGAAGGCATGTGGTTATTATCTATGATAGGTAAAAACTACGAAGACATGAAAAAACAAGGTTTTAGGTTAACTCCTGAAGACATTTATAATGTAAATAATGGAAGTATAAAAGATGCCATTATTGGTTTAGGTAGAGACGGAAGTCCGTTTTGGCATTTTTGCACAGGTGAAATTGTTTCTGACCAAGGTTTGTTTTTCACTAATCACCACTGCGGTTTCGGAATGATACAATCACATTCTACAGTTGAGCACGACTATTTAAAAGATGGTTTTTGGGCTTATTCCAAAGATCAGGAACTGGCAAATCCTGGAACTACTGCTTCAATACTTGTAAAAATTGAAGATGTTAGCGATAAAATACTTTCTCAACTTAACGATGATATGAGTGAAGAAACAAGAGAAAATAAAATAAAAGAAATTGGGAAAAAGCTATCCGAAGATGCAGTAAAAGGCACTCCTTATAAGGCTTATGTTACCGATATGTTTAGTAATAATCAATTTTTTGTTTTTGTTTACGTTATTTATCAAGATGTACGTTTAGTTGGAGCGCCTCCATCTTCGATTGGTAAATTTGGCGGAGACACCGACAATTGGATGTGGCCTAGACATACAGGCGATTTTTCAATGTTTAGAGTTTATACAGGACCAGACGGAAACCCAGCACCATATTCCGAAAATAATATTCCACTTAAACCAAAACATTTTTTACCCGTAAGCAATAAAGGTGTTAAAGATGGCGATTTTGCAATGATTCTCGGTTTTCCTGGAACAACAAACAGATATATTACATCTTACGGACTTGAAGAAACTATGAATGTAACTAATAAGCTTAGATTTGAAATTAGAGATGTAAAAGTTAATGTTTTAAGAAAAGAAATGAGAGCTAGCCAAAAAACAAGAATACAATATGCCTCAAAATATGCCTCAACTTCAAATTATTGGAAATACAGTAACGAACAAAATAAAGCTTTGAAAAACTTAAATACAATGCAGGTAAAAAAAGAAATTGAAGCAGCATATTTGAAATTTAATACTGACAATAAATATAAAGAAGCTTTAAATTTAATCGAAACTGCCTATAAAAACAGATATGAATATGCAGTTGCAAGAATGTATTTAATCGAAGGGCTAATTTCGGGTACAGAACTTCCTTATTTTGCTTATAAATGCTCTAGCTTGATTACTGCCTTAGAATCAGGAGACCAAGAAAAACTTGACAAGACTGTAGAAGCAATTAAAAAAGAAGCTGAAAGTTTTTACAAAGACTATAATCCAGAAACAGAAAAGAAATTAGAGATTGCTCTTTTCAATTATGTATATTCAAAATTAAATAAAGACTTCCACCCTGATTTTTTTACTAATATTGAGAAAAAATATAAATTAAATTTTGAAAAATATGTAAACGAAATGTTTGCTAAGTCAGTATTTGCAACTAAAGAAAAATTATACGAATTTTTAGATAAACCAAACTTAAAGGCTCTTAAAAAAGATATGGTATTGAATACCGG
>CAYRQZ010000013.1:4218-15077 GCA_964426585.1 uncultured Bacteroidales bacterium
CAAAAAGAAGACCCCGAAAGTACTGAATTTGAAGTTCCTGCCAAATTAAAAGAATTATATAAATCAAAAGATTTTGGGCAATATATAAACGAAAAAGGTGAGCTTTCGGTATGTTTTATTAGCAATAACGACATTACGGGAGGAAATTCTGGCTCGCCTGTAATCAACGGAGACGGACATTTAATTGGTTTAGCATTCGATGGCAATAGCGAAGCAATGTCGGGAGATATTGATTTTGAAGAAAATCTGCAAAGATGTATAAATCTTGATGTTAGATATGCTTTATTTATTATCGACAAATATGCAGGAGCTAAAAATCTTATCGAAGAAATGAAAATTGTAAATTAATAAAAATTTATGCTTTACGTAAAAAAAAACATTATCTATTTAGGTAATGTTTTTTTTATTCTTTTTAAAAAACTTCATTTCCCCAAGTCAAACAATGGTTTTCAACAATTTGATAATCACATAAAAACTTACGAGTTACACCTTGATGATACAGTTCTGCTTTTATTTTTTCATTTTCAGAAAAAGGATAAATGTGTATTTGTGATTTAAACTCTAAGCCTTGAACTTCGGCTAATTTATAAACACACTCTTTCACACCCCACATTAAATGCAAATTTATCAGATTATTGTTAGCAAACTCAAGCTCTTTTTCCGAAAAAGCCCTTTTAGAGATGCGAGTAATTCTTTCTCCAATTTCTTCAATGTCAACAGCTATTTCAAAATCAGAATTCCAAACAATAGCAACAAGACTATCGGAATGAGAAATGCTTATATATCCATTTTGAACTTGTGGTTTTCGTTTTTTATAAGTAATATTTAAGTTAAGTCCACATTCTTTTATCAAAGCACGAACATTCAAAATTTCTAGGCGTCTATCTAAAGAACCAGATTGCATTAAAATCATATTGTCAACATCGCTTAATGTGCAAAAAGCATACAACTCTTCGATATCTTTTGAAATTGTTCTTACTGCCGATACTGAATTAGCTTTAACAAAATTTTTTAAGACAATCATTTTATTTCCAACTAAAAGTTTCCATTAAATGTTCCATGTCTTGTCTGATAAACTGTATAACTGGAGCAAGCGAGTCTTTATTTGGTGGAACATCAAAATACAAGGAAGCCCGAATAAAATGGTTTATACTGTCGGTCAAATAAAACTGAACCGACGATGCAGTATTTCCTTTTATATAATATAACATTCCGTAAACTTTAAGGCTATCATTTACGAAACCTGTTTCTTCGATAGCATCGGCTTTAACTACATGCTTGTAAACAAATTCGTGTTGGTCTTCTAGATGACTTGTCAAATCGCCATTTAAAGTTTTGTATGTCATATAAATTGTAGCATGATTTAAGGGGAAATACAAATCCATCCAACATTTTCCTTCTTTTTCTTTTATAATAAAAGAATAAACAGGCAACTCGAATTTGAATGGGCAATCGTCATCAAAAAGTTTATATGTTTTTTCAGGAAAATCTATTCTAAAATAAGCTCTTGGACGAGGAGTTGGGTTATTACTAGTACATGAAAAAAGCATAAAGCCTAATAACACTAGTAAAATAAAATATTTTAAATTATTCTTGAATTTCATGAGGTAGTTTTGCTTTAATTTTAATAATTTTCCTTTCGTCAGAGGCAATAATTGTAAATAAATAATTAGCAATTTCAACAACAGTATCTTTTTTAGGAATTTCGCCGTAAACTTCGAGAATAAGTCCGCCTAAACTATCGGCTTCACCTTTTATTTCATTAAATAATGAATATTCAGCATTCACAATTTTACAAAAATCTACTATACTAAGTTTTGCATCAAACTCATAAGTTTGATTGTCGATTTTCAAAAAATTACCTTCATTATTATCATCAGACTCATCGTTAATTTCGCCAACAAATTCTTCTAACACATCTTCAAGAGTTACTAAACCGCTAACGCCACCGTATTCGTCAACGACAATTGCTATATGTAATTTTTTATCTTGAAAATCTTTTAAAAGCTCGTTAATATTTTTAGATTCGGGCACAATAAAGTGAGTGCGTATTAATTTTTGCCATTTAAAATCGTCTTTATTTTGTAAATAAATATAAGGTAAAACATCTTTAATGTACAAAACACCCTTTATATTATCCAAATTTTCTATATATACAGGAACTCTAGAAAAGCCAAACTCAATAATTTTTTCCAAAACTACAGAGAATTTAGAATTAATATCTAAGGCAAAAACATCGACACGCGAAGTCATAATTTCTTTAACGCTGAGGTTTACAGACTTTACTATGCCTTCGAGCATTTCTTTATCTTCTTTTAAATCTTCCGAAGCCAATTCAATTACATGAGAAAGTTCTGCTATACTAATGTTCTTAGGATGCTTATATTCAAACTTTTTATTTATAATATTTGTAAATTTAATAAGCAAAAAATTTAATGGATAAAATAAACCCCCTAAAATAATTAAAGCTAAGCTCATTGATTTAGCAACTTGCAATGGATTTTTTGCAGCCAAGATTTTAGGCATAATTTCGCCGAACAATAAAATTAAAAAAGTTACTCCTACCAATTGTATAAGCATGAAAATTATTTTATTGTCGATTCCACTAAACAGATGAAAAGATAAATATGTAGAAATTATAATAATAGCGATATTCACAAAATTATTTGCTATGAGAATAGTTGACAAAAGCCAATTTGGTTTTTCTAATTGTTTGCTTATTCTATTAAATGATTTTTTTGATGATTTTTTAAGTTTGTGAAAATCTTTGTTTGATAAGCTAAAGAAAGCCACTTCGCTAGCAGAAATCATTCCCGAGCAGAACAATAATATTATTATTGACAACAACTCGGCAAGTATAAGCTTAGAACTTTGGCTAAGAGTCGAAATTAAAAGCAAATGTAAAAACGGTTCTGTTTCCAATGTAATAAATATTGATTAAAAAGGAGTTTCATTATCTGAGTCAGTCAGTTCAAAAGCATCAGCTTCGTTTCCATAATTATTGTCGCTTTCTGTTTGCATAATTGGAGATATTATTTCGGGTTTTGTTGCTGATTTTTCGGCAAAAACTTGGGTTTTGTTTTCAGAATTTTGCGAAGCAGAGGCTGGCTGAGTTCCTTGTCTATCTTCGCGCTTTTCTAAAATCTGAATACTATTAGTTATTATATCGGTAGAATATCGTGAGCTACCGTCTTGTGCTTCCCATTTTCTAGTTTGCAGTTTTCCTTCGATATAAACTAACATTCCTTTATCTAGATAACTTTCTGCAAATTTAGCTAAAGCTCGCCAAGCAACAATGTTGTGCCATTCTGTATTTTCAATTTTATTTCCGCTTTTATCTTTATAATATTCGCTAGTAGCAAGTGAAAATTTAGCTACAGGAAGATCAGGTTGAACATAATTAACTTCAGGTTTTTTTCCTAAACGACCAATTAACATTACTTTGTTTAAATTCATTTCTATTTTTTTTACAAATTTATCATTAAATAATAAAGCTACAAAATAACAAACAATAATAATTTACATAATTAAATCAAAAGTTTGACATACCCATTCTAATTCTCTGATATTGTCTCTTGACTCAACATTTGGTCTATAAACAAAACCTTCGACTGTAACAATTCTATTTCTTCGTTTATCCATTTTAGTATAACTGACGAAAGGTCCGCCCATAAAATCGCCTTTAACTTTCCACAAACCTCTAAGTACAGCAGTTTCGATATTTTTATGAATAATTAATTCATATTCTGGATAAGCGTATTTGGTTTCGCTAGTCATATATGAACCTGGTCTTTCTCCGGGGATATTATCTTTTAAAATTATGTTTCGCATAGCTATTAAATAATCTCTATTTAATGACGAAGTATCGCCAAGTTCCCAAGTATAAATTAATAAATTCATTGTATATTTTGAAGTTTCATAACTTAACCAAGCAAAATCATCTCTATTTTCGTCTAAAGTGTAATATAATGGAACTTTTAAAGACACATTAAATTTATCAGCTATTTTTTTTGACAAGGTTTTATTTGTATTTTTTTCTAATTGCGTAAGCCACCTGTCCCTATCGGCATCTAAAAATAATTTTACAAGTCCTTTTTTCTTTTGTGATAATATCCTTACAAGCTCGGCTTGATTTGGTGCAACAACATTTACAAATACTTGTTTTAATGCGTATTTATCAGCTAGAACCGTCATGCTTGCTTCTGAAACTTCTGGATTTATTTCGATATAGACGATATTTCTATGATATCGGTTAGTTTGAATAAATTTTTCATAAGGAATTTGATGTAAATCAAATAAATGTTCTTCCATTGGCAAACCGGCACAATAATCAAAAAAAACAGCTCGTGTAGAATCTCCAATTTCAGAATCCCAAGAAGCATTGCTCATAACTACAACTATATCTCCTGCTTGACCATGAGCAGTTGGAACAGCTTTATAGGCGCTAGTCGAACAAGAAGTTAAAGCAACAACAAGAACTATAAATGTTAAATATAATGTTTTCATTTTTTACATTTTCCTGCAAAGTTATAAAGATTAACAGAAATTAAGCGACAATTGCATACTTAATTTTCAAATTTTATTCACAAGTAATCTATATTTATGAGTAAAAAGTTTTATTTTCGCACAAAATTTATTAGAAATGGAATATAATTTCAGAGAAATAGAAAAGAAATGGCAAAATTATTGGCGCGAGAACAAAACATATAAAGTTGAAATCGACAATTCAAAACCAAAATATTACGTACTAGACATGTTCCCTTATCCTTCGGGAGCAGGCCTGCATGTTGGTCATCCTCTTGGTTATATTGCTTCGGATATATATTCTCGTTATAAAACTTTAGAAGGTTACAATGTTTTACATCCAATGGGCTACGACTCTTTTGGTTTGCCTGCCGAGCAGTATGCTATTCAAACAGGAACACATCCTTCTATTACAACCGAAATAAATATTAAAAGGTATAGAGAACAACTCGACAATCTAGGATTTTCTTACGACTGGGATAGAGAAGTGCGAACTAGCGACCCAAAATACTTCAAATGGACACAATGGGCTGTAATTCAACTATTTAAACATTACTATGATACTGAATTGAACCGTGCAAACCCAATAAAATTTCTTGTCGAAAATTTTGCGACTAAGGGTTCGCAAGACATAAATGCCACACATAACGAACACGAAGAATTTTCTGCCGAAGAATGGAACTCAATGCCATTTGAAAAGCAAGAAGAAATTTTGATGAATTATCGACTATTATTTCTTGCCGACACTAGCGTTAATTGGTGTCCTAAATTAGGCACTGTTTTAGCAAACGACGAAGTTGTTGACGGCTTTTCTGTTAGAGGAGGCTATCCTGTCGAAAAGAAAAAAATGAAACAATGGTCATTGAGGATTACTGCTTATGCTCAAAGATTATTAGATGGACTTCAAAATATTGACTGGCCCGAACCTGTAAAAGAAATTCAAACAAATTGGATAGGACGAAGCGAAGGAGCACAAATTTTCTTTGAAATAAAAAATAATCAGGAAAAAATTGAAGTTTTCACAACACGCCCCGACACTATTTTTGGAGCTAGCTTCATGGTATTAGCGCCAGAACACGAGCTTAGCCTTAAAATTACTTCCGAAAAATACAAAACAAAAACAGAAGAATATATAAATTGGGCAAAAAATCGTAGCGACGTTGAAAGAATGTCAGAAAAAAAAGTGTCGGGACAATTTACAGGAGCTTATGCTATTAATCCATTTACTAAACAAGAAATTCCTATTTATATTGCTGATTATGTTTTAATTGGATACGGCACAGGTGCAATCATGGCTGTTCCGGCACACGATAGCCGAGACTTCGCTTTTGCCAAACATTTCAATTTAGACATTATCCAAGTTGTGCAAAAACCCGAAGAGGAAATTATTCAAACCAATCAATGGGTAGAATCTTACGACTCAAAAGACGGAATTATGCTTAATTCTGATTTTCTTAATGGTTTGAGTGTAAAAGATGCTATAACAAAAATTAATACTATTATTGAAGATAATAAATTAGGTAAAGCAAAAATAAATTTCCGCTTGCGAGATGCCATTTTTAGTCGTCAAAGATATTGGGGAGAGCCTTTTCCAATTTATTATAAAAACAATATTCCTAGGGCAATGAGCGTAGAAGAACTACCTGTCGAACTTCCAGAAGTTGACAAATATCTACCAACCGAAGACGGAGAACCACCTTTGGCAAGAGCTAAAAATTGGAAAACTTTTGACGGGCACCCAATAGAAACATCAACAATGCCTGGTTTTGCAGGTTCGGCAGCTTATTATCTTAGATATATGGACCCAAATAACGAATGGGAATTAGTCTCAGAAGAAGCTGTTAACTACTGGCAAAATGTTGACCTATACATCGGCGGACGCGAGCACGCAACAGGGCATCTTTTATATTCGCGCTTTTGGAATATGTTTTTGTTCGACCTTGGATTAGTTATTAATAAGGAACCTTTCAAAAAGTTAATTAACCAAGGAATGATTCAAGGTCGCTCTAATTTTGTTTATCGTATTACAGGCACAAATACTTTTGTTTCTTTAAACCTCAAAGAAAAATACCAAACCCAAAAAATTCATGTTGACATTAATATTGTTCATAATGATATTTTAGATTTAGAAAAATTTAAACAATGGCAAGCAGATTTTGCTAATGCAGAATTTATTTTAGAAGAAGATGGAAAATATCATTGCGGTTGGGAAATTGAAAAAATGTCTAAATCAATGCACAACGTTCAAAACCCAGACGAGCTTGTAGAAAAATATGGAGCCGACACTCTAAGAATGTACGAAATGTTTCTCGGACCCATAGAACAAGCAAAACCGTGGGACACAAACGGGATAGAGGGTGTTTTTAGATTTATCCGAAAATTCTGGAAATTATTTCACAACGATAATGATGAATTTTTTGTTAGCAACGATAAAGCAAACAAAACTGAATTAAAAATTTTACACAACACCATTAAAAAACTCACAGACGATATTAGAAAGTTCTCTTTTAATACTGGCGTAAGTGCACTTATGATTTGTATAAATGATTTAGGCAAATGTAATAAAAAAGAAATCTTAGAACCACTTTGTATTTTAATTTCGCCTTACGCACCGCATATTGCCGAAGAACTTTGGGCTCGCTTAGGAAATAAAAATAGCATTACTAAAGCAGATTGGCCACTCTACAACCCAAGCCATACTGTTGAAAGTAATTTTGAATATCCTATTTCTTTTAACGGTAAAACTCGTTTTAATATTGAATTACCCATAAATTTGGACAATAAACAAATTGAACAAGCAGTCTTCGCAAACGAAAACACAAAAAAATGGACAGAAGGAAAACAAATAATTAAAATTATTATCGTTCCTAATAAGATTGTAAACATCGTTGTTAAATAAAGTCATTTTGTAAAACAAAATTGAAATGATAATAATAGATGATTTAATTATTTTAACAATTCTTTTAATAATTTTTACAAAAAGTAATTGTTTGTTATAATTATGTTTATCTTTGTGGTATAATAATTGTAATTATAATTAAGCTTAATATTAATTTTATAAACTTATGAAAACAACTTTCAAAATTCTTTTGGTTTTAGTGGCAATTAGCGTGAGTACTTCTGCTTTCTCTCAAAAAAAAGCAAAACCATTCAGCGGTACAATTACTTATGATATTACTTACGAAGGAGAGGACTTAGACGAAATGGCTTTGGCTCAGGCGCCAACTCAAACTATTACAAGCATTAGTGGTAACAAAGTGCGTAATGATCAAGTTTCTGCTTTTTATTCAATAGCAACAATTTCTGATTTTGACAAAGGAGGCGTTATTATTCTTATGGATGCAATGGGTATGAAAATTGCCTTAAAACAAACAAAAGAAGAAATGGACGAAGCTTTATCCGAAGCCGATTTAAAAACTCCTCAAATTAATGTTCTTGATGAAACAAAAGTAATTGCAGGATATAAATGCAAAAAAGCCGAAGTTACTATGGAAGATGATGTGGTTGAAGTATATTACACTAACGAATTAGCTGTTCCACAAGGAATTAACGACTTAAACGGCTTTAAAGGTATTGACGGAGTGCTTATGCAGTACACAATAATCCAACAAGGCATGACAATGACAATGACAACTAAAGAAGTTAAACTAGGTAAAGTTAAAGCTAGTTTATTTGTCATTCCCGATGATTACGAACTTAAAACAAAAGAAGAACTTGGTGGTTTATTTGGAATGTAATTTATTTATCAACATTTTAATAAATATCATTAAAAAAATATCCTCAAAAGAGGATATTTTTTTAATTTTGAAAAATGGCGAAAAAGAAAAAAAATAAAGATTTTGAAGCTGAAAAAGAAGTAAAAACTAAAAATAAAAGTAATAATAGTTTTTTTTCTTTTTTAAAAGACGAAAGATTTAAAGTTAGTTTAGGTCTATTATTATTAGCATCTGCTATTGTATTTAGTCTTTCATTCACATCTTATCTATTTACTTGGAAAGCAGACCAGAGTATATTAGGAATGGGAATAAAGGGGCTGTTCTCCAACTCCGACTACCAAGTCGAAAATTGGATAGGAAAACTCGGAGCTTTAATCGCTAACCAATTTATTCACAACTGGTTCGGATTAGCATCTTTTGCTTTTATACTTATTCTAGGAGTATTCGGTTTTAATTTGTTAAATATTAAATTTACCAACCCGTGGAAATTTGGATTTATTAATCTAATCTTCACAATTTGGATTAGCATTGCTCTATCAGCTATTTTTGCCGACAAATTTTTTATGATTGGAGGAGCTCATGGATACTTTATCTATAATTGGCTCGAAGCATTAATTGGTAAAATTGGAGCATATACTATTCTATTTATTTCAGCAATTATTATTATCATTTATACCTTTAAAAATTCTTTGAATTGGTTTAAATCTTCTTTAAATAAAATCTCCAACATTAAAAAAGAAGATCTTGAAGATGATAAAAATGATGAATTTAATACTATTGCTATTTCTAATGAAAATAATGAAAATACAATAACTGAGGATAAAGAAAAAGAGGAAATTAATATAATTGAATTTGAGAATACAGATAACAACAAGTTGGAAGACACAAATCATGAATCGAGTTTAAATAATAAAAGCGAAAAAGAAGATACTGAACTAGAAAATTTCACCTTAGCCGTAAATGAAACAACAGTCGAAGACTCTTTAAGCGATGATGAAATTAATAGTGATTTCATTGCTGATTACGACCCTACCAAAGATTTGGAATATTATAAAATGCCTCCAATCGAAATTTTAGCCGACTATCCTTCGCGTAAAGCTGATGTTACTAGAGACGAGCTAAATGCGAATAAAAATAAAATTGTAAGCACCCTCCGCGATTATAAAATAGAAATTTCTAGAATTACAGCCACTATTGGACCCACCGTTACTCTCTACGAAATTGTGCCAGCTGCTGGAGTTAGAATTTCTAAAATTAAAAACCTCGAAGACGACATAGCTCTTAGTTTAGCTGCACTCGGTATAAGAATTATTGCACCAATTCCAGGCAAAGGAACTATTGGGATAGAAGTGCCGAACTCTAAACCGGAAACTGTTTCTATGCGATCAGTTATTAAATCAGCAAAATTCCAAGAGTCGAACTTCGAACTACCTGTCGCAATGGGAAAAAATATTTCTAATGAAACTTATGTCTTTAATCTTGCTAAAACCCCTCATCTCTTAGTTGCCGGAGCCACCGGACAAGGAAAGTCAGTAGGTATAAATGCTATTATTACTTCCTTACTTTATAAAAAACACCCTTCGCAATTAAAATTTGTGTTAGTTGACCCAAAAATGGTTGAACTTTCTGTTTACAGAAGGATAGAAAAACACTATCTAGCAAAATTACCAGGTGAAGAAAATCCAATTATTACTGATGTTAGCAAAGTAGTGCCGGCAATGAACTCTCTTTGCATAGAAATGGATAACCGATATGCTTTACTTACACAAGCAGGAGTAAGAAATATTATAGAATATAACGAAAAATTTATTTCTAGAAAATTAAACCCAAACAAAGGACATTTTTTCATGCCCTATATAGTAGTTGTGATTGATGAGTTCGCCGACATTATTGTACAAGAAGGCAAACAAGTCGAAGCTCCTATTTCTAGATTAGCAGCAAAAGCAAGAGCAATCGGCATCCATCTAATTGTTGCTACACAAAGACCATCAACAGATGTTATTACAGGAGTAATTAAAGCAAACTTTCCTACTCGTATTGCTTTTAAGGTTACAAACGGGCACGACTCAAAAACAATATTAGACACTACCGGTGCTAACCAACTTATCGGAAGAGGTGATATGTTAATATCAGATACAGGAAAAATTACCAGAGTACAATGTGCTTTTGTTGATACTCCAGAAGTAGAACTATTAGTTGACCATATTAGCATTCAACAAGGCTATCAAAACGCCCTCGAACTACCAGAACCAAATATCGCCGAAGGAAGTAACGCTAATGATGGACTTGACCCAAACGAAAAAGATGAACTTTTCGAAGAAGCTGCGCGACTAATTGTAAGGCACCAACAAGGCTCGACTTCGCTTATTCAACGAAAAATGAGCATAGGATACAATAGAGCAGGAAGAATCATGGACCAATTAGAAGCCGCCGGAGTCGTTGGACCACCAGAAGGGTCGAAAGCTAGACAAGTTTTTTATCCTGACGAATATTCTTTGGAACAATATTTGAATAGCTTAAATAATAAATAATTTTATAATAAATTTTATACAATGAAAAAATCATTCTTAATTGTTAGCTTAGTGTTTTTTTATACAATAAGTTTCACTCAAAACGACG
>CAYRQZ010000013.1:15177-32030 GCA_964426585.1 uncultured Bacteroidales bacterium
CTTAAAGATTATAAAAACAACTTTAAAGTTAAATTTATTGCCGACAAATTTGAAGCAAACCGCCCGCTTGTCGAAATAGATTTGTTCCCGAAAGTGATTGACAATAAAAAATACTCGAAAATTACTCTTAAAATTGACAAAACAAAAAAACAAATTTACTCAATACGATATGTTGGAAAAGACGGGGTAAGCTATTTGATTGAAATAACAAAATTCATAGAAAACCCAACAATACCAGATGGTCAAATTAAATACTCTGATAATTTATACCCTGATGCAGAAATAATCGATATGAGATAATTTTTAAAAAAACTGAATTAAAAATTCAGTTTTTTTTATTTTACGGCAAAATCTAATAATTTTGTTAAATAAAAATTTGCGTATGGTCTTAATAAGATATTGCTAATGAATTTCAAAAAATATGATAAAACATAAAACATTAGGACAAGTATTTACGCCAGAATGGATAGTGAACGAGATTTTAGATTTAGTAAATTACTCTAATACCGAAATTTTAACAAAATATATTTTAGAGCCTGCATGCGGAAATGGAGCCTTTCTTAAAGAAATAGTAAAAAGATACATCAAGGAAGGCAGAAACAAAAATTTAACTACAAAAGAAATTATTAAAGGCCTAGAAAAATATATTTATGGGTTTGAGCTAGATAAAATTGAATATAATAAATGTATCGAAAATCTTAATAATATTACTATGCACTTTTTAAGTGTAGATAATATTAGTTGGAAAATTTATAACCAAAACACTTTGTTTCAATATAAAAACTACGAAAACATATTTCATTATATTGTAGGCAATCCTCCATATATAAGAATTCATAACTTAGATTTTGCTACCAGACAATTTATTAAAGATAATTTTAATTATTCGGAAGGTACAATAGACATTTATTTGACCTTCTTCGAAATGGCTTTTTTTATGATAAAAGCTAATGGCAAAATTGGATATATAACACCAAACAGTTATCTGCACAATAGTTCTTATAATAAATTTAGAGATTTCTTAAAACAAAAAAAAGCAATACAAACATTAATCGACTTTAAATCAAATAAAATTTTTAAAGGTTATTCAACTTATACAGCAATAAGCATTATTGAATTTAACACTCCAAAAGAATCATTCACTTACAAAGAACTTGTTGATAATGAAATAAAAATTGTAAATAATATTAAATTTAGCGACCTTAATTTAAAAGATTGGTCTTTCTCGGATAAAGCAAATGAAAACTTTTTAAAAAATTTACATTCCAACAAAAACACATTTGTTAGTGAATTATTTAATGTCCAATATGGTTTTGCAACTTTAAGGGACAAGGTATTTATAGGCACTATAAGTGATTGTCAAGAAAGCAATTCATTAGTTTATTTTAATGAATATTTAATAGAAAAAAAACTTTTAAAAACTTGCATTAAAGGATCCACTTTTAAAGGAATCATAGATAAAAAAAATAAAATTATATTCCCCTACAAAAAAGTATCAAATAGATATAAAGTAATTGCAGAAGACGAAATGGAAAGAGATTACCCATACTGCTATAAATACTTTTTATCAAAAAAATCAGATTTAATGGCGAGAGATATTGATAAGTCAGCAATTTGGTATGAATATGGCAGAAGTCAAAGTGTGCAATCAATGCATAATGAAAAAATTGTGTTAAGTACTCTTATTAATGGTAAAATTTGTTTTTATAAAGTACCGGCTGATATTTTAATGTATTCAGGTATTTTTATAACTAAGAAAAGCATTTTAACAGACTGGGCTATAATAAAAAAAATGTTATCTTCAGAAGAATTTTTACAATTTATTATGATTACAGGAAAAGATTTTTCGGGAGGATATAAGTCAATAACTAGCAAACAAATAAAAAATTTTAAAGTTCACTATAATAACACTAAATAAGTTTGAATATGAACGAGTTTTTTTTTCAAATTGACATTACTGATGAACAAGTTGAATATGCAAATCAGATTGTAGATTTTTCTATCTTAAATCACCCTGTTACCGATATTTTTGCAAATGACCCAAATGGAAAAGAACGCCAACGAGAGTTTAGGTTTACTGGGTCTTTAGGCGAAATTGTTTTTGCTGACACATACCAACTACCAAGACCAACAAAAGCTTTTGGTGCAATAGATGGGCAAGATTTTGGCATGGATTTTTGTTTAAGCATAAATAACAAAGATATTTCATTTGACGTAAAGTCTATGTCTAGAAAAAATAATAATTTTAGAGAGAATTATGTCCTAAACCTTCCTAAATATCAGATGGAGAAGGACATGGTTTTTACCGACTGTTATTTTTGCATAAGCATACATAAAGAATTAAATAAATACATAGCTTCTTTTATTGGCTACATTGAAAAAGACCTCGTTCATGCAGGCAAAGTTGGAATACTTTATAAAGCCGAAACTCGAAGGATAAAAGACGACGGCAATAGCTTTGTCTTTCAGCGTGATACTTATGAAGTTGACTTTAAAGATATTAAAACTCCATTTTTAAACGAAAATATAGAAAACATAAAAGGATTTAAAAAGCAAAAAATATTACCAGCTATTAAAAATAAAAAGAAGCTTATTTTGAAGAAAAAATGATTTGCTATTCTATAAAAAATTAGGATTTCTAGATTTTATTAAGAAAAACACTTTTAATAACAAAACATAAAAGGGCTGAGATTAGGATTATTTTAAGGATATTTTTCAAAGAATTGTTTCTAATTCTTCATTTTAAGAAACAAATTATTTCTAGGTGAATTATACGTTTTTTAGTCTAACTTAAGCACTGCTAAAAATGCAGATTGAGGGACTTCCACACTTCCGATTTGTCGCATACGTTTTTTTCCAGCTTTTTGTTTTTCTAAAAGTTTTCGTTTACGTGTGATATCTCCACCATAGCATTTTGCTGTAACGTCTTTTCTAACTGCTTTAACAGTTTCTCGTGCAATAATTTTACTACCGATAGCTGCCTGAATAGCTACATCGAACTGCTGGCGTGGTATAAGCTCTTTAAGCTTTTCGCACATACGTCTTCCAAAGCCTTGTGCATTATTTACATGAGTTAATGTTGACAAAGCATCGACCATTTCGCCATTTAGTAAAATATCCATTCTCACTAATTTTGAAATTTTATAACCCGATTGATGATAATCAAACGACGCGTAGCCTTTGGAAATACTTTTTAATTTATCATAAAAATCAAAAACAATTTCGCCAAGTGGAAGTTCAAAACTTAGTTCGACCCTGTCGGTTGCTAAATAAATTTGATTTAATAAAGTTCCACGCTTGTCCAAGCACAATTTTATTATTGAGCCAACATATTCGGCACGCGATATTACAGTACCTTTAATAAATGGTTCTTCAACATAATCTAAATAGTTTGGTCCTGGCATCCCCGATGGATTATGAACTTCAACTACTTCTCCTTTTGTGGTATAAGCTAAATATTGCACGTTTGGAACTGTTGTTATAACGTCCATATTAAATTCGCGGTCAAGTCTTTCTTGTACAATTTCCATGTGGAGCAAACCAAGAAAACCACATCTAAAACCAAATCCTAAAGCAGCCGAAGATTCCAAGGTATATGTTAAAGAAGCATCGTTTAGCTGTAGTTTTTCGATTGAAGCGCGCAACTCTTCGTAGTCATCAGCATCGACAGGATAAATACCAGCAAACAACATTGGTTTAACTTCGGAAAAGCCATCTATTGCTTTATCACAAGGGCTGTCGACATGAGTAATTGTATCACCAACTTTAACTTCGGCAGCAGTTTTTATTCCAGAAATAATATAGCCTACATCGCCTGCCAACAAAATTTTTCGTGGAGACAAATTTAATTTAAGAACTCCGATTTCATCGGCATCGTATTCTTTTTCGGTATTTACAAATTTTACTAAATCTTTGGTTTCTATGCTACCATTAAATATTCTGAAATATGCAATAATTCCGCGAAAAGAATTAAATACAGAATCAAAGATTAAGGCTTGTAAAGGGGCTTTTGCATCCCCTTTAGGAGCAGGAATTTTATTGATTACGGCATCTAAAATCTCTTCTATTCCGTAACCAGTTTTTCCGCTTGCTCTAATAATATCTTCTCTATCGCAGCCAATTAAGTCAATAATCTGGTCTTCAACTTCCTCAGGCATTGCTGCCTCTAAATCCATTTTATTTAAAATTGGTATTATTTCTAAATCATTTTCTATTGCTTGATACAAAACTGAAATAGTTTGAGCTTGAACTCCTTGAGTTGCATCAACTATTAACAAAGCTCCTTCACAAGCAGCAATAGAGCGGCTAACTTCATAAGAGAAATCGACATGTCCAGGAGTGTCAATTAAATTTAATATATAATTTTCTCCCTCATGCTCATATTCCATCTGAATTGCATGACTTTTTATAGTAATCCCTCTCTCTCTTTCCAAATCCATACTATCTAAAAGCTGGTTTTGAAAATCTCTATCATCAACCGTGCCTGTAAGTTGCAACAATCTGTCCGACAAAGTACTTTTCCCGTGATCGATATGGGCTATAATGCAAAAGTTTCTTATGTTTTTCATCAAAAATTTTTCTAAATCGGGCACAAATATACAATAAAAAATGTAATCTAAAATTTCTTGAATTAGTATGATAAATTAAAAAGCTATTATAATATCATTAAAATTATAATTGCATTTTATAATTGACGAGCACCATCACTAATAATTACATCATAAACTTTAAGTTCTACACCAAATGTTTTTTTATATTTTAATTTGACATCAGCGATAAAACTATCATACGAACTTATTTTTAACAAATTTAAAGTGCAACCACCAAAACCCCCTCCCATTACTCTCGAACCTGTAACACCATGTTCCTTAGCAAGATTATTTAAAAAGTCTAACTCCTCACAACTGACTTCGTATTTTTTGCTCATACCTTCATGAGTTTCATACATTTTTTTTCCAACAGTTTCGTAATCGTCATTTTGCAAAGCATCAGAAACCACTAAGACCCTGCTAGTTTCTTCAATTACATATTCTGCTCTTAAAAAATCTTCGTTTGTAATTGAATTTTTAACTTTGTTAAGCATCTCTAAATTTGCATCTCTTAAAAATTTTACTTCTGGATAAATTTTAGAAATTTCAGCTACAGCTCTTTCACATGATTCTCTACGTTTATTATAAGCTGATGAGGCTAATTCATGTTTTACTTGACTGTCGAGAAGAGCTAACTTATAGCCATGAGATTCGGGATTAAAGGGGAAATACTCATACTCCATACTTTTGGTATCCAAACGAATTAAATGCCCTGCTTTTCCAAAAATTGATGCAAATTGATCCATAATTCCGCACTTTACTCCAACATAATTATGTTCGGTTGCTTGTCCAATTTTGGCTAATTCAAATTTATCTATCCCTAGATTAAGCATGTGGTTTAAAGCAAAGGAATATGTACTCTCTAAGGCTGCCGAAGACGACATGCCAGCACCTAAAGGAATTTCGCCTGTAAAAACAGAATTAAATGTTTGAAGCTCATAACCGCGTTTGAGTATTTCGCGACAAACTCCAAAAATATACTTTGCCCAATTTTGTACTGGTAAATCTTCTTCCTCTAAACCAAACTCGCAATACTCATCTAAATCAATAGCATAAACTCTAATTTTTGAACTTTTATTAAAACTGATACTTGCTATCATCGATTTATCGATTGCACCCGGAAAAACAAAACTACCATTATAATCAGTATGTTCGCCTATTAAATTAATGCGCCCTGGCGAAGTGTAAACTTTAAGATTATTGTCATTGAACTGTAATTCGTGAATTTTTGATATTTGTTCTTTTGTCATTATTTGAAGTTTATCTTTATCTAAATAAAAAATTTATAAGTTGTTTTTGAGAAAAATTTTTCGTTGGGATTTAAAATTATTGTAGGATATTCTGGATTATTTATGCTATCTGGAAAATGTTGAGTTTCAAAACAAAGCGCCGATCTTGCAGGATATCTATGTCCATTTTTTGCTTTAAAATTACCTGTCATCCAATTTCCCGTATATATTTGAATACCAGGTTCTGTTGTAAAAATTTCCATTTTTATCCCTGTCTTAGGAGATTGACAACTGCCTGCGTATGAAAACTCATTTAACAAATTTTTATTTAACAAAAAGCAATGATCATAGCCATTTCCAAATTTTAATTGTTGAAAATCATTATTAATTCTTTCTCCTATACTACACCAAGTTCTAAAATCCATTGGTGAATTCTCAACATTTTCGGGTTTCCCAAATGGAATAGCTGTTTCGTCAGTTGGCAAATAAAAGTCGGCATTTAACTTCAAAACATGATCGCCGATACATTCATCGCCTTCGCCTGAAAGATTGAAATACGAGTGATTTGTGAGATTTAATATAGTAGTTTTGTCAGTTTCAGCTTCATAAACTATTTCTAAAACATTATCTTCGGACAAACTATATCTCAAATTTACATGTAAATTACCAGGAAAAAACTCTTCCTCGTCTTTTGATAAATAGTGTAGCAATATTGTATTTTCAGAGTGCTCAATGACATTCCACATCACTGCATTAAAGCCTTTAATACCACCATGCAATGAGTTTGGTCCGTTATTAACAGCTAAGCAATATTCTTTACCTTCTAAATTAAATTTAGCATTGGCAATACGATTTGCTGTTCGCCCACAAATACCGCCAAAATAAGGCTCTTCGGAAGTCAAATATTCATCAATATTTGAATGTCCTAGAACTATATCAATAAATTCACCATTTTTATTAGGAACCATTAGTGATACAATTTTAGCCCCATAATTAATAATAGTAATCTCGCTACCCGCTTTATTTTTTAGTACAAAAAGTGAATTTTCTTTACCCTCAACAATTTTATTAAAATTTTTTGAATTTAACCCAGACTTGGTCAACATATTATATCGAAATTTAGAATTTTACCACAATGGCGAAGGATATTCGCCGTTTTTCACTAAACCGTCCAATTTTTTCACAACAGTTTCTCTATCTTCGGCATAAGTAACTCCAAACCATGTTGCACTTGTATCTAAAACTTCAACGCTTGCTGTATTATTAACTATAAGCTCGTTTATAACCATTGGGATATAAAACTCTGCTTTAATATTATCTTTATTTTCTTTCAAAAAATCTACAAATAATTCATCAGAATATTTAAAATAATCTGGAGTAAATCCCCACATATTCATTGAAACAGGAGTGTTATCGTCAATAGAAACCCATTTTTCGTTTTCGTCTAAATATTGCACTTTTCCATTATTACGAATTACTTTTGTCCTTTCGACCACACCTGTTAGAAACTTATTTTCATTATATTCACAAACACCACGTGCAACAAAACCACTTTCTGATAAAGTATTTCCGACTCTATACCCGACCATACAATATTTATTTTTTGAATTGTCCAATTTAGACAAAAACTCTCCTAATACTCGAAAACCATCTCTGCCATAGAAATCATCAGCATTTATGACAGCAAAAGGTTCGTTAATTGCATTTTTCCCCATCATCACAGCATGATTTGTGCCCCAGGGTTTTTGACGCTCAGGATTTAGTTTAAAGCCTTCAGGCAAATTATTTAACTCCTGAAATACTAATTCAACTTGAATTTTATTTTCATATTTTTTTGCAATTTTTTCAATAAATTCTTTTTCAAAAGACTTGCGAATAACAAAAACAAGTTTTCCGAATCCGGCTTTTAAAGCATCATAAACAGAATAATCCATAATGGTTTCGCCATTAGGGCCAAGTCCGTCTAACTGTTTTAACCCTCCATATCTACTCCCCATTCCGGCGGCTAAAATAAAAAGTGTTGGTTTCATTTTTTTATTTTTATTAAGTTTTCAAAATTAATTAAAAAAAGTGCATAAGCAAGAATAATCTCTAACTAATGCACTTTGAAAAAAAGTATTATTATCTTATTTTAAACCTCTGCCTTCTAATAAAGCATCAATTTTTGGTTCTCTACCTCTAAAATTCACAAACATAGTCATAGGGTCTTCTTTATGTCCGTTGGAATAGATATTATCTTTTAAAGATTTTGCAGTTTCGGGGTCAAAAATTCCTTTTTCTTTAAAGAGTCCGAACACGTCAGAATCTAGGACTTCGCTCCAAATATAGCTATAATACCCGCTTGAATACCCGCCACCAAAAATATGTGAAAAATATGGACTACGGTATCTTACAACGATTTCAGGGATTAAACCTATTTTATTAAGTGCCTGCTTTTCTGCTTCGAGAACATCGCTAACATTCATTTCTGTTAATGTATGCCAATACATATCTAAAAGGGCAGCAGCAATAAATTCGGTAGTTGCAAAACCTTGGTTAAAATGAGAGGCGTCGTCCATTTTTTTGATTAATTCGTCAGGAATAGGCTCATTAGTTTTATAATGTCTAGCATAAGACTTTAACACTTGTGGTTCCGAAGCCCAATGTTCCATTAACTGAGATGGTAATTCAACAAAATCGCGAGGGACATTAGTTCCGCTAACCGATGGGTATGTACATTTAGAAAGCATACCGTGCAAGCCATGTCCAAACTCGTGGAAAAGGGTTTCGGCTTCATCAAAAGTTAACAATGAAGGAGTGCTTGTAGTTGGTTTTGTAAAGTTACAATTAATAGTAATAATAGGGATTACATTTTTATCTTGATATATATATTGTCCGCGGTAATCGTTCATCCAAGCGCCGCCACTTTTGGTTGCACGTGGAAAATAATCCATATACAGAACTGCAACCATTTCTCCCATATTGTCTTTAACCTCATAAGCCTCAACATCAGGGTGATAAATAGGAATATTATTAGCTAAAATAAAGTTTAATCCGAAAAGTTTATTCGCTACTTCAAAAACACCGTCTCTAACATTTTCGAGTTTAAAATATGGTTTCAACATTTCTTCATCTAAATCATATTTTTCTTTTCTAACTTTTTCAGCATAATATCTCCAATCCCATGCTTGTAAATCATTGTTAATACCTTCTTTTTTCATCATTTCACGATACATTTCAGCTTCTTGTTTAGCAACTTTTAAAGCAGGCTCCCAAACGTGATTTAACAAAGAATAAACAGCCTCAGGAGTTTTTGCCATATTATCGATTAACACATATTGAGCATGATTTTCATAACCTAAAAGTTTAGCTCTTTCAATTTTTAATTCAACTAATTCAAGAATTATTTTTTTATTGTCAAATTCGTTGTCATTATTGCAACGATTTACATAGGCTGTTTGAATTTGTTTTCTTAATTCTCGATTTTCGGAATATTGTAAAAATGGCATAACACTAGCATTGTGTAAAGTAAACATCCATTTTCCTTTTTCTCCATTTTCTTCTGCAGTAATAGCAGCTGCTTCTCTAACACCTTCGGGCAAACCTGCCAAATCTTTTTCGTTATCAATAATAAGTTTGTATGAATTTGTCTCGGCTAAAAGATTATCACCAAATTGTAAAGATAATAAAGACAATCTTTCGTTTATTTCCATCAAACGTTTTTTGTCAGTATCATTTAATTTAGCACCACCTTTTACAAAATCACGATATGTTAATTCTAATACTCTTAACTGTTCGTTGTTAAGGTTTAAATTTTGCCTATTATTATAAACTTTTTCAATTTTTGCAAAAAGTTCAGGGTTCATAGAAATTTCATCACCATGATTTGAAAGTTTTGGTGAAACACGTTGAGCTATTGCTTGAAGAGTATCAGAAGTATTAGATGAAAGCAAATTAAAAAATACTCCACTCACTTTTGCTAATTTTAAACCGCTAAACTCTAAAGCTTCGATAGTATTCTCAAAATTAGGTTCTTCTTGGTTATCAATTATCGTTTGAATATTATCTTTTTGTTCTTTCATTGCTGCCTCGAAAGCAGGTTCATAATGCTCGTCTTTAATCTCAGCAAAAGGCGGAACTCCATAAGGAGTATCCCATTCCTTCAATAGCGGATTATCGCTCAAATTGTTATTGTTTTTTTGTTTACACGACATAGTAAATAGAATAATACTTGATAATAATAAAATTGAAATTTTCTTCATCACTTATATATTTTAAATGTTAAAACTTAAAAAATTGTGGTAAAGTTAACAAAATAATCAAGCGTAAATATTTTTTAACAGTTTTTAACAAAAGTTATAAAACTTAATAAATGTATTTACATAATTTTGCAATAGTTATTTTATTTCGACTCTTTTTTCGTTTTTATAACTTGGAACAATTTCAATTTCTTTAAGATAATCAATCATATTCTCGGCAGTTGTAATAAATTGTCCCGCACCTTGGTCTAAGTGTTCGTATTTATAAACCGAAGCCATATAACTATTCATAGCAACAGTATAAGTTTTTTCCATATCTAGTATTTGTCCAAGGTTATTATAAAACACTACATCTTTAATTGTTTTTTTATTCTTTAAAACATATTTAACTTTAATACCAGAGGGATAAATTGGCATATAGTCATCAAGAGCAAAGGCAGCTAAAAACATATTTTTTATTTCATATCCAGTAAGGTTAAAAACTACAGCTTCGTTGCCAAAAGGATCCATAGTATAAACATCTCTAACGCTAATTTCTTTTTTATCAATACTTTTCATTCTAACACCACCAGGATTAATAAATGCAAGGTCTGTTCCAAGTTTTTCGCGAAGAGCATCGGTCATTAAATATCCTATTTGTTCATACGAAGTAAAAACATCGCTTAACTCGGTTAATTTTTCGCTCAAAAATGGATTATCATTAAACTCATCAACTTTTTCCTGATATTTAGCTAAAACTTCTTCATTAGTGTCGATAGGAATTAATTGCATTTGTTTCGACACTTTATAATCTTTATCAACTTCAAGAGTAATTAAGCTACAATATTTTAGTTTACTACCAGCTTGAGTAATTAAAATATCATTTACAAGTTGTTCGTTTTCAACAACGGTATGCGTATGTCCGCCGATAATCAAATCAACTACACCTTTAGGAAATTGTTCGGCAAGTTCAAGGTCCTCTTCAAATCCTAAATGATTAATAAAAATTAATAAATCATGTTCATCTTTAAGGAATAAATATTCTTTAGCCGTTTTAAACGGGTCGAGGAAGGTAATCCCTGTTAAATTATTTGGGTGAGTATCAGGAATACCATTTTCGTTAAGAGCAATTACTGAGACAAAAGCAAGTTTTAAGCCATTAGAAACTTTAATAGTTTTATATGGTTTTATATTCAAACCTAGACTAGAATTAGGTATAATATTAGCAGAGATAAAACTAAAATTTGCATTATTAACAATATATTTTAATCCATCAATTTTTGTGTCAAATTCGTGATTACCAACAGCACACAAATCAAATTTTAGCATGTTCATTAATTCAATTATTGGCATTCCTTTTTGCGGATATTGATCATTAGCAGGATTTCCGCTTTGATTATCACCTGCGGATACTAACAATAAATTGGGATATATATGGCGCAAGCTATCAACAATAAAAGCAAAACGTGGAAAATTATCAATTGCAGCATGAATATCATTTACAGCTAAAATTACAAGCTTTTTATTTTTATAAATTTCTTTATTTTTACACGAGATGCTGAATGTAAACAAAAAAATAAGCATCAAAATAAAAATACAAGATGTGTTTTTTATATTTTTCATTATTTTTTAAATTTTATAAAATAAGATTTATTATTCTTCAAACTTCCATCAATTTCAATTTTATTACCATATTTATCTTCCACAAAAACATCATCAATAGAAAAGTTTTCATTCCTTTGAGAAATATACATTCGCAAAGCATCTATAAGTTTTGCACCAGAAAAAATGTTAATTGTAAAATTATTAATTATTATTCTCATTTGCAAATTTTAAAATCTCAGGCAAAATTATATAATATAAAACAAAATTCAAAATTCAATAAAAAACTATTGAGTTTTACAAAACTTGTTAAAAAACATTATTTAAGCAAACAATTACATCATTGATATATTATATAACACGTTTTTTGTTCAATTTTAGTTATATTTTTGTAACAAATAAAAATGCTGTTTATGGATAAAATAAATTTTAAAGAGACACACAAAAAGATAGATGAGATTTTAAATGAGTGCAAAACTCTAATTATAGGTGCCGATAGAAAAAGGTTAATAGGTGATTCAGTTAGTAATAATGAATGTATGGTTTCAAAAGTTGGAAACCTTGCTACATGGACAGATCCAGATTCAACAGGTCGTAGTCCTAAAGATACATTATTTGTAAAACGCCCTCAAAGTCAAATATATATTGACTGGAATTCTCCAAATAATTTGCCTGCAACAGAGTCGTTATTTGAAGAAATTTTTCAAGATGCAATAGATAAAATTTGCAGACAAGAGCGTATTTATGTTAATAATAGAGTTATTGGCGCCGATTCTGAATTTGCTCTACCAGTAAAATTAATTACTTCTGAGGCTTTAACTTCTGTTTTTGCCGATAATATGTTTCGCCCAGTTCCTAATGATTTAGAAAAAAGTGTTTTTTCAGACAAGCCATTTTATTTAATTGCATTACCATTTGAAAAACTTGAAACCATTAAGTACGAATGGAAATTGCGAAAATTGCCTAATGGAAAAACAACAGACAAAGTTGTTTTAATGGATTTCGACAATAGGATTGGCATTATTATTGGTTCTGCTTACTTAGGCTCGGTTAAAAAAGCTATGTTTACAGTAATGAACTATTATTTGCCTTTCGAAAACGTATTACCGCTACACTGCTCTGCAAATGAAGGTAAAGACGGAAAAACTGCTCTAATATTAGGATTATCAGGTACAGGCAAAACTACTTTATCGGCAGATCCACGCAGGGCTTTACTTGGCGACGACGAACACGGCTGGAGCGAAAAAGGAGTTGCAAATTTCGAAAACGGTTGTTATGCAAAAATGATAAACATAAATCCCGAAAAAGAACCGGATATTTATGAAGCAGTAATGCACAACGACTATTACTTAAACCACGGAGTTATTGTCGAAAATGCCATGATTTATCCTGATGGAGAGTTTGATTTTGATGACGAAAGACTAACGCCAAACTCAAGAGCTTCGTATCCACTTACATATTTAAAAAACATTAAAGAATCTAGCGTTGGCGGACATCCTTCTACCATTCTATTTTTAACTGCTGATGCTACCGGCGTTCTTCCTCCTATTTCAAAACTAGACAGAAATCAAGCAATGCTTTGGTTTTTAATGGGTTACACTTCAAAATTGGCAGGAACAGAAACCGGTGTTGTAGAACCACAAACAACTTTCTCAAGATTCTTCGGAGCTCCTTTTATGCCTTCATTGCCAAAAGTTTATACAAAAATGTTAGGCGACAAAATGGAAGAACATAATACCTCTGTTTATTTAATTAACACTGGATGGTCTGGTGGTAAATTTGGAGTTGGAAAACGCATCGATATCACAGCTACAAGAGCTATGGTCGAAGCTGCTCTTAACGGAGATCTTAAAAATGTTGAATACCAATACAACGAACTATTCCATCTGAATATTCCGAAAACTTGTCCAGATGTTGACCCTCAAATTCTTTTCCCAGAAAATACTTGGACAAACAAAGATGAATATCAAAAAACAGCAAAAGCTCTTGCTAAAGAATTCTCTGACCATTTTGATAAAACTTACGGCAAAAATGATATAGCACCAGAAATTAAGAAAAATTGCCCAGGTAAATAAACTCTCTGCAATTATAAAAAATAATAAATTAAGTAAGTGGCAAATAACTGAAATAACAGCGAAATTGCTACTTATTTTTTTTTCATATTGCAGAAAAAAAATGTTTTATAGAATAATTGTCAATTTATTTGTTAAATAAATCTATTTATTTTGTAATACAATTTAATTTTGCTGTTATTGACAATACTGTTGGAGTTTTTTTGATTTTTTTAACTTAACTTTTTGTGTACTAAGTTTAATATTAAGTAGTTTTTTCTGTCCCACTTTACGAGTTAAGACGGTTTTTTGAAATTTATTATTTTAATTTCCCAGCAGTATCTTTGCGTTATCAATAGCCTGAACTGTCAACTTTTCGCCACTAATCATTGAAGCAATTTCAGCAACTCTATCATCAGATTTTAATAATTTTACATTTGTATAAGTCCGCTTCTCATCACTATATTTAAAAATTTTATAATGAGTAGAACCTAAAGCAGCAACCTGAGCCAAGTGAGTAATAGCTATTACTTGAAAATCTTTACCTAAAGTTTTCATTATTTTTCCCATTTTGTTAGCAATTTCTCCAGAAACACCTGTGTCGATTTCATCAAAAATTATTGTCGGAATAGAAGCGGCAAAAGCAGTCTGAGATTTTAGTGCTAACATTAATCGCGAAAATTCGCCGCCAGAAGCAATTTTTTCTACTGCTTGCGGTACAATAGATTTATTTGCTGAAAATAAAAAATTTATATTATCAAAACCGTGTAAACCAAGATTAGTGTCTTTGTCATTTTCAATCAAGAAAACTGCATGCTCAATTCCAAGATTTATTAAAATAGAAACAAGCTCTTTTTCTATCATGGCAAAAGAATTTTGTCGGCTTACACTAAGTTCCTCGGCAAGTTTTACCAATTCAGTTTTTAAACTTTTATACTGTTTTTCTTTTTCGTGCAAATCAATTTCTAAGTTATCAGACGATACTATGAGTTGACTAAAATGCTTTTGTTTTTCTTTTAACTCGGCTATACTCTTTACAAAATGCTTTTGAAAAAGATTATTTATTAAATCTATTCTCAAATTAATTTGTTCTAAAAGTATAGGATTTGTTTCTGCATTTTCGGACTCGACTTCAAGTTGCGAACAAATATCATTTAATTCAATTAAAACTGAGTCTAATCTTTCAACAATATTTTCGGCAGGTTTATATTTATTAGAAATTTTAGAAATTATTGATTTTATTTCTTTTAATCTTTTCTCAGCAGAAAATTCAACATCACGAACTAAAAACACTGAATTAAAAAGCCCTTCCTTAATCTCAACAGCGTTTTCTAATAAAGATGATTTATTTTCTAGTTCTTCTAACTCATTTTCATCGTTGATATTTGCTTTTTCTATTTGTTCGAGTTGAAATTTATAAAATTCAATATCGTTTTGATTTTTAGTAATATCTCGTTTAATTTTTGAAATTTCTGCTTCAAGTTTTAAAAATGAATTATAATTTTCAAGATATTCATTAGCAAGCTCAGTAGTTCCGGCATAAATATCAACAAACTGAGTTCGAAACTGCATAAGTCCTAAATTCATATTCTCGTGCTGAGAATGAATATCAATAATTTTATCGCCAATAATTTTTAGAACTGTTAAATTTTGAGGGCTGTCGTTAATAAAAGCTCGTGATTTTCCTTCGGGCAATATTTCTCTACGAATTATTGTATGATTTTCAAATTCTAATTCGTTTTGCACAAAAATGTCTTTAAATTTTGTTTCGTTTAATTGAAAAGAGGCTTCAATAACGCATTTGCGAGATTTATCACTTAAAACATCTGTATCGGCGCGTTTTCCAAGCAATAAAGAAATTGCGTCTAACATTATTGATTTTCCTGCCCCAGTTTCTCCTGTAATAACAGAAAAACCATCATTAAAATCAATTTCTAGCTTATCAATTAGTAAATAATTATTTATAAATAATGTTTTGAGCATGTTAATAATTTGATTCTCGCATTATTCTCTCATATTTTGTTGAATTAGCAGGGTCAACCTCTTTCATTATATTATATACGCGTGCTTTTTCGTCGGGAAAGCCTTCGGAAAAAATATTTACAATTTCGTCGCCTTTTGCAGTGGTATAAATGCTCATCAAAAAAGACCCTGGTTTTTTCCTATGAATGTTTTTTAAATTATCAATAGCACTTTCTATACTTGCTCGCCCCTCAGCAGGTTTTTCGGGCAACCTATCCATGCCTTGCCTGTGATAAACATACATAAAATCGCGCATTTCGGAGTATTGACTATTTAATAGATTTTCTACTAACCAATATCTATTTTTAAGATTTTCGTAGGCTTTCCAACCAGCTTCGGGTGCAGATTGTGCATTTTGAACAATTTTCTCTGCAATTTGAAAATAAGGAGTACCTGCATTATTGCCAAAACTGTCGTAATCCATACCGATTATTATATAGCAATAATATGCAATTATCGAACTTAAATTAGACGTATGAGTGTTGATACTAAATTCAATCGGTTCAGATTCGACATATTTAAAATGAAAATTATTATCTAAATAATTAAATACAGGTGATAAATATGAAGTCCCAAAAACAGGGCGTGAAGAAGTAACCTGAATTTTTCCCTTAAATTCATCTGATGAAATTTGTTCTTCAACAGTTATAAAAATATTACATTCTATTCTTTCATCTCGCGAATAAACATGATTAGTCCAATTTGTATTATTAATAAATTCATATAACTGTTGCTGCATTGTTTGAAATAACTTATCGTTAACAGTTCCAGGGATTTTGGAATGATTTAATTGTATCCTACAGTCTAATTCTTGGGCGAATAAACTTGTAGAAATTATAATCAGGGCAATAATTATAACTAAATTTTTCATTATCGAAGTTTTAAAAGTTCTTCTAATTTATCAACAATATCAATTGCAACCAAATTTTTTGTTTTTAAATTAAACTCAAAAGTTTCTTGATTATTATTGATTATAGTAATTTTATTAGTATTAAAATTAAAACCAGCCCCTTTATCGTTCATAGAATTTAGGATAATAAAATCAAAATTTTTTCTTTTAAGTTTTGCCACAGCATTTTGAAATTCATTTTGATTTTCTAGTGCAAAGCCAATACAAATTTGATTTTTAGTTTTTAATTTTCC
>CAYRQZ010000013.1:32130-41145 GCA_964426585.1 uncultured Bacteroidales bacterium
CTAATTGAGCAGATTTATAAGCAGCTATACTACCTGTTATTCCTAGTAAAATATTTTTACCACTCAACATAAAGATTAATTTAACTCATCTACGTTATCTTGGGCTACTTCACGAGAATAATAAACATTATCAGTCAAGAACTCTTCTAAAGCAATTAAAGAAGATTTTGGTAATCGTTCAAAATATCTAGAAACCTCAATCTGTTCGCGATTTTCATGAACCTCTTCTAATGTGTCGGTATAAGTAGCAAATTCATCTAACTTTTCGTATAATTCTTTTCTTAATTCAGCATTTACTTGATCTGCAAATTTTGAGCAAATAACTACTGCTTCATAAATATTACCTGTTTTTTCGGCTATTTCAACAATGTTTTTTGTCTCGGTAGAAACCGGAGCGTCTGTTTTTTTAAAGTCCATTTTTAGATTCTATAAATTTAACTGAGTTTGTAAAATATTTTTCTGCCTCTTTAATTTTTTTTGAATTAGGAAATTTATCAACAAAAGAATAATAATCTTCTACTGCCACTTTGTATCTTTCAAATTGTTTTTCGGCTACACTATTTGCTGCCAAAAGATAATCAGATTTTAGAATTGTGAACATTATGTCTTCGCGATATTTGGTATCGGGAAAATCTTTTAACACATTTTTCAATGTGGTAGTAGCTGCCTTATAATCCATGATGTTAAAATATAACATAGCATTATTATAAGCTTTTGTTTCTAACTTAAATTGTAATTTGTCTATATTTTTTTCGGCTTCTGTTCGTTTTGGAGAATTTGGATATTTTTCAACAAAATATTGCAATTCACTTATGGCTGCTACTGTAAAAGTCTGTTCTAATGAGACCTCAGGTGAAATCAGATAGTAACAATAAGCTGCTAAATAGCTAACTTCTTCAGCATGTTCGCTTGAAGGGTAAAGTCTAACAAAATCTTTAAACAAATAAGCTGCTAAAGAATATTCTCCTAATCCATAAGAACAATAAGCATTATAATATGCTATTCTTTCTGCTTTATTACTTGCCCTATATATACCTTTTAAGTCTTCTAACAAAGCTTGAGACTTATTATAATCTCCAGCCTCGTAATATTCTACAGCTTTTTCAAATTTTTTTTCATAATCATTACTTTTAACAAGTTTAGAGTATTCGCTACAAGAACTCGTTAGCACAATGGTTACAAGAAAAACAGACAAGTATTTTACGCCGAGTTTAAACATTTTGCAAATATATATTATATAAATGAAATAACGATAAAAAAATTGATTTAGTGTTGCAAAATAAATTTTATTATTTTTGATATAGTTTTATGCTCTTGATATGAAAAGAAAAGGAAAGTATTATTCTAATAAACCTTTATCATCAATCCATTTTATGGCTTCTCTTTTACTTAAAGGCTTTAACGAAATATTGTTAGCAACAAAACTAATTACCCAATTATAATTGGTTTTAGAATAATCGCGTAAAGCCCAGCCAATAGCTTTTTGTACAAAAAATTCGTTAGAATCGGCGTTTTCAAGAATATGTCTTGTTAAAATTTCTAAATTAGTGTCTTTTTTATAGCCATTTTGGTAAATAATTGAGACTCTTTTCAACCAAATATTTTTAGACTGCGACCATGAATCAGTAATAGCTATTTCTAAATTAGGGTATTTTTTAAAAAATGGATTAATTAATTTACTACTAATTAAATCAACACTATCCCACCACGATTTATTTAAAATTAGGCTTTCAAAAAAAACAATATCAGTTGGAGACCACCTTTTCTTATGTTTCATAAGCATGTGAATGGCAAAATAATGATACTCTCGCTCTGGTAAATTAAAAAGTTCACGCACTATTGCCTTTGTCTCATCATAAGGAGGAATTGGAAAAGTATTAAAAAATATTTTGAACAAATCTTTTCTTTTAGGAGCAGAAATACCAATAAAAGGAAACTTAGACTTCATATACTTACTCATAGGTTCGGCTTCGCTTTCATTTCGGTATCTTTCAAAAAATGTTTGAATTCTCTTAACGTAATCTGGTAACAACATATTTGTCCTATTTTTGGTTTTGTGGAAACAAAAGTAATACTTCAAAATAATATTTCAAAATTCTTAAGTATAATAAAGTGAAAATACTTGTAAGAATTATATAAACATTTTGTTTTATTACTTAAATGTTATATTTTTATAGCCTGTAATAACTATGGCAGAATTAAAAAAAATATTAAAAATTGTTTTTTTATTACCATTTATGGTAATTTATAGAATTATTGTCTGGTATAGAAACTTTTTATATGATAATAAGATATTAAAATCGTCTGAATTTGATATTCCAATAATCTCTCTAGGAAACATTTCTGTTGGTGGAACCGGAAAAACACCTCATACCGAGTTTTTAATAAAAATGTTAAAAAACGAATTTCAAATTGCTGTTTTAAGTCGTGGTTACAAAAGAAAAACAAAAGGATTTAGAATAGTTAACGAAAATGACTCATTTTTATCAACTGGAGACGAACCGCTACAAATAAAGCAAAAATTTAATGACGTAATTGTTTCGGTTTGCGAAAATAGAGTGAAGGGAATATCAATTCTACGTTCTAAGTTCCCCGATCTTAATTTAATTATCCTCGATGATGCCTATCAACATAGGAGAGTAAATCCAGGCTTATCAATTTTATTAAATAATTATCACCAACCTATTTCCAAAGACTACATGCTACCAATAGGAAGATTGCGAGAGCCTCGAAACTCTACATATAGAGCACACATAATGATTTACACCAAATGCCCTACCAATTTAAAACCTATTGAAAGAAGAATTTTATTAAAAGAGGCTGAAATTACACCTGAACAATCATTGTTTTTTACTAGTTATAAATATTTTGACTTAATTCCTATTGACAGCAATAATAATAAAATCATACCCATTAATAATTTAATAAATTATAATATTTTGCTCATGTCAGGAATTGCCCAACACACCTCTTTTGTCAATTATTTCAATACGAAAGCTAAAAGTACTATTCATTTTAAGTTTTCGGATCATTATAATTTTGCTAAAAAAGATTTTATAAAAGTTGAAAAAGCATTTCAACAACTTGCTGGACCTAAATTAATTATTGTTACAGAAAAAGATGCAGTAAAACTTAAAGAACGAAACTTTTTTAGCGAAGAAACAAAAAAACTATTATATTGCGTCCAAATAGAAGTTGAATTATTAAGTAGCGAAGAAGAAAAGAAACAATTTGATAACCAAATTTTTAGTTATGTTAGAAACAATAAAAGATACAGTAAATTATATAAAAACTTATATTCATGATGAACCTGAAATAGGGATAATTCTAGGCACTGGCTTAGGAGGCTTAGTTAAAGAAATTGAAATTAAAACTAGTTTAGATTACGAAAACATTCCAAACTTTCCTATTTCGACTGTTGAAGGTCATAGTGGAAAATTAATCTTTGGCAAACTCGGAGGAAAAAATGTTGTTGCAATGCAAGGGCGTTTTCATTTTTACGAGGGTTACAGCATGAACCAAGTTATTTTTCCAGTTAGAGTTCTAAAATATCTTGGAATAAAAACTCTTTTTTTATCTAATGCCAGTGGTGGAGTTAATCCGGATTTTGAAATTGGTGATTTAATGATAATTACCGACCATATTTGCCTTGTTCCAAACCCATTAATAGGAAAGAACAACCCAGAATTTGGACCAAGATTTTTAGACATGAGCGAGGCTTACGATAAAAACTTAATAAATAAAGCAAAAAATGTTGCGAAAAATTTAAATATTAAACTCACTCAAGGCGTTTATACAGCAACTTCTGGACCAACTTTTGAAACTCCTTCTGAATATAACTACTTTAGAATCATAGGCTCCGACACTGTTGGAATGTCAACCGTACCAGAAGTTATCGTTGCCAGACATCTAGGATTAACTTGTTTTGCTATGTCAATAATTACAGACTTAGGAGTACCCGGAAAAATTGTTCAAGTGTCTCACGAAGAAGTTCAAAAAGTTGCCGCTGCTGCTGAATCTAAAATGACAAAAATATTTAAACAACTTATTCAAGAAATATAGACATAAGCAAATAATTAATAATATAGATTAGCTAATGCTTAAAATTAATTTTAATAGCGTAAGAAAAGCAATATTAATCTATTATTTTTATTTTATCTTTGCATAAAATGAAAATTATTTTATCACATATTAAGTCTTTTGCCCTTGTTATTTGTATCTCGCTTATAATAATTTTATCCCCTTTTATTTCATGTTCGCCAACAAAATATGTAGCTGAAAATGAGTACTTATTAGCAGGAAGTAATATAAATATTGATAATTCGAGTATTAATAAAGATGACCTTCAATCGACTTTGAAGCAGAAGCCAAATAGAAAAGTTTTTGGGATTCGATTTTATCTTATGATTTACAATAGCATAAATCAAGAAAAAGAAAAACTTAGAGAAGAAAAAAGAAAATTTGCAGAAGAAAAAAAGAATATAAAACGACAAGCAAAAAATAAAAAACCAAAAGAAAAGTTTTATATTACTCGATGGCTTTCTGGATTAGGAGAAGCGCCTGTTATTTACGATGAATTTGCTTCCGACAAATCTATATCTAACCTATATTCTTATTTAAGAGCTCAGTCATACTACGAGGCTAGAATAGTTTTAACAACAAAGACTAAAAAGAAAAAAATATTCGCAAATTACGAAATTAAAACCGGACTACCTTGGGTAATAAAATCTATAGATTTTGATGTATTTGACCCCTTAGTAGAAGGATTATTAATTTTGGATACCGAGAACTCTCTAATTCACCCTGGCGATAATTTTAATACTGATATTCTTCAAACTGAACGAGAACGCATTGTCAGGATGATGAAAACAAATGGATATTATTACTTCACAATAAATAATATTCATTTTTACGCCGACACAACAAAGAACTCACACGAAGCAGAACTTACAATTTCTTTACGAAAATCTTTTGACGAAACAAATATTAAAAATTCTGAGCCTTTTACTTATCAAATTATTCGCAATATTAATATTTATACCGATTATAGCCCTGTAGATGCTAACGCCGATGCTGAAAAATATTTTAAGTCATTGAAAAAGGAAAGTTTTGAAGGAATTAATTTATTTTACAGCAATAAATTAAAAATTAAACCCTCAATATTTTTGCAGTCATGTTTTTTAAAACCTGGAGATAGATATAATATCTTAAATATTGAAAAAACACATAGCCACCTTTCAAACCTCAAACAATTTAAAATTATTAATATTAAACTAACTGCTTCCGAAGATGTTTTTTTAGACAGCCAGAAAGAAAAATTTCTTGACGTAAATATATATTTAACTCCTCTTGTAAAACAAAATTATACTCTCGAACTTGAGGGGAATAATACTTCTGGAAATATTGGTATGGGAGCAGCCGCTTCGTATAGCAATAAAAATTTTGTAAAAAGGGCACAAATTCTTAGCGCCAAGGCTATGATGTCTTTTCAAACTTTAAAAACCGAAGAGGGAATGGAACATTCAAAATTTTTTAATACTCTGGAATATGGTGCTGAATTAAGACTTAATATCCCACAATTGTGGATTCCATTTTGGAATAATTATGATTTTGTAAAAAATCATAACCCTAAAACTCATATTACAACTTCATTTAATTTTCAAAACAGACCCGACTATACACGCTCGATTACAAGTGCAGGGTTTGGATATACTTGGAAAGGCGGTAATAATAACTATTTAACACACATGGTTAATCCTATTGAGCTTTATTCTGTTAAAATATTAGAATTTAGTCCCGATTTCCAAAACCAAATAGAAAATTTATTTATAAGACACTCATACCAAGACCAGCTCCTAACAGTGATTAGTTATGATTTAATTTTTAACAATCAAAGTTTAACAAAATCTCGCGACTTTTCTTACTTGTGGTTTAATTTCGAAACTAGTGGCAACTTACCTGCCTTAGCATATAAACAACTTAATATAGCTCCTGTCGACGGTTCCTTCAAATTCCTTGGTGTTGAATTTGCTCAATTTGCTAAAATTGATTTAGACTACCGTTTCTATAAGGTCTTCGACGAAAAACATAGTCTAGTTTATAGAGGCTTTTTCGGCTTTGGACTACCCTACGGAAACTCAACAGCTGGGTTGCCTTTTATTAAAAAATATTTTGTCGGAGGAGCAAACGACCTAAGAGCCTGGAAAGTTAGATCTATTGGACCCGGCTCATATTCTAACCCAAACAGAAACTACGACCAAATTGGTGATATGAAAATTGTTTTTAACCTTGAATACAGATTCCCGCTTATCTCATTCCTTAATGGAGCTGTGTTTCTTGACGCTGGAAATATCTGGGCTATTGACCCAAAAGATAATAGAGCAGGAGCTTTGTTTAATATTTATAGATTTTATGACGAAATTGCTATCGGAACTGGACTAGGTGCTAGAATAGACCTTTCATTCTTTATTTTGAGATTCGACTTCGGAATACCTATACACGACCCAAGCCTTGCCGAAGATAGATGGTTGTCTGCTTTTAAGAAGTTTAAATTAAATAAATTCGCATTAAATTTCGGTATTAATTACCCTTTCTAATTTATTATATACTTATAATTATGACCAATAAAATAATCACAATATTAATTTCTATCCTTTTTTCCTCTAATAGCTTTTCACAAAAATATTTATTAATAGGTATTAATCCCTCATTTAATATTAATTCAGAATATTATTCAAACAATGCTTTCGATTTAAACATATTACCTATTAATATAGAATTACCTATTACAAATAATTTTGATATTAGGTTAATTTCTAAACTTAATTACGGTTTCAGAACCACAGGAGGAGCTATAATTAGTGCAGGTGCAGAATTATCTTTGCCTTTTTTTATTCACAAAGAAAAATTTGAAAACAATATCCCTTATGGATTTTATATAGCACCAGGAGTTTTATTCTTGCAAAATATTATTTACAAACATAAGCAAAGCTCAATTTTTATAGAACCAGGCTATAACTTTTTATTTAATAATAAATTTAGCCTTATTATTGGATTGCAATATGGGAGAAAATTCTTTAACTATAATAACTCCAATAACACACAAGTAAATCATTTTGGAATTAAAGTTATTTTAGGGTTTTGGCTTGGTAAATAATTTTGATTTTAGAAATTTTATGACTCTAAATTTTCAAACAGTTTAGAAAAATCTTCAAAACTAATTTCCTTATCCTCTAACTTAACAGCTTCAGAAACAAAATCAATAACTTTATCTTCGACAGCATTTTCATACAATTTATTTACTTCTTCTTGTTTTGTTAATGTTTCTTTAGCATATTTTTCTAAAATATCTTCTGGAATATCAACAATACCATATTGAACAAATTGAGCTAAGATTTGACTTTTTGCTGCTTTTACTAAATCTTCTTCATTAACTTTTATATCGTTTGCTTTGGCAATGTTAGATTTTATTAATGTCCATTTTAAATCTTCAATAAATCTTGGAAACTCATTTTGTATTTGCTCATCGGTAATATCTTTATTTGTAGCTTTTAACCAACGTTTCAAAAATTCTTCGGGAAGTTCAAAGTTTGTTTTTTTTATGAGTTTTTCTTTAATATCCAACATTAATCTGTAATAAATATCTTGCTTATAAACTTTACCTAGATCAGTTTTGACCCTATTAATAAATTCCTCTTCTGAATTTATAGTAGCCTCGCCATATAATTTATCGAAAAGTTCTTGAGTTAATTCTGCTTCTTTATATTCTTTTATGGTATTAACTGTCAATCTAAAAATATTATTAATATTTGCTAAATCTTCTTTTTTATGTTTTAGCAATGCTGCTAATTCAGTTTCGTTAGGAAAAGCCGCTTTTAAATCAATATCGACAATTGTGTTAGGTTTAATTCCAGTTAATTCCTTTTGTATTTTTTCATCTTTCACAACCTTTAAAGAAATAGAGACTTCATCCATATTTATTCCATTTTCTTTTGGTTCTCCATCCGAGTTAAGTTCAATTAAACTAACAGAAAGCATAGAGTCGGAAGAAGATTTTTTTAAATCTACCAAGCTAGCATATTTTTGTTTTGTCATATTCACATGCTCTTCGACCATTTTGTCGCTAACAATAATCGAATATTTATTTAATTTATCTCTTTTGCTTAAACTAACTTCGAACTCAGGAGCCAAGGCAATGTCGAACACAAAGCTATAAGTTTCATCTTTTTCTAAATCTATTTGTTTTTGGCTATCGTTTGGTAGTGGATCACCTAAAACATTGAGCTTATTATCCGAAATGTAATCAGTAACTGCTTTTGACACTAATTTATTTAACTCATCAACTCTTACAGGAGTTTCATACATTTTTTTTATTAAACCCATAGGAGCATTACCGGGTCTAAAACCAGGTATATTAGCTTTTCTACGATAATCTTTTAAAGTTTTTGAAACAGTTTCTTCAACGTCTGAATTAGCAACATTTACAATAATGCTTGCGTTTAAGTCATCAATTTGATTTTTTACAACTTCCATTAGGCAGTTTTTTTAAGAAATTACTAATTTTAAAATGTCAAAAAACCGCATTTATTTCATAATACGAAACTCATGCGGTTGTTGTGCGGATGAAGGGACTCGAACCCCCACGCCTCGCGGCACTAGATCCTAAGTCTAGCGCGTCTACCAATTTCGCCACATCCGCAAAATTGAGCTGCAAAGATAAATATCTTTTTTTAATAAAAAATATTTTTTTTTAGTTTTTTTAATGAATACTTTTATCCTTAAAAAACTAAATAACTTATCATAGAAAATATACATTATTCTCAAAATTTTCAAACACACAAGCAAAAATTGAAATTACCACAGTTATACATTTTTTAGAATTTAACAAGGAGGGGGTAAATTTAGAATAAAATAAATTTTAATTCTAAATCTTAAGTTCAATTAGTAAATGCAACTTTTATGAGTATAAATGTATTCTTAATATCGCAACCCTAATCTCTCTTTGTGGAGTGAAGC
>CAYRQZ010000014.1:0-40167 GCA_964426585.1 uncultured Bacteroidales bacterium
TATATTCTTCGGCACCCCATTGTATAGTTGCAGACTTTGCATAAAATTTAAAACTAGAATTTGTTCCTAATGCAAATTTTGGTGATATTAACCAGTCGTTATTTCTAGGAGAATTGTTAATATTATTAGTCATAGCAAAAGCACATTTGTCGCCTTGGTATGGTGGGTATTGCAAGCTTGAAGGGGTAATTTGTTTGCTATAAACTACAAACGCATTATTATTACCACTTACTCCATAGTCGGCATAGTCGCCCCAAACGGTACCATGGTCCATATCCACTGTTGTCCAGTTGTAAGGAGCAAAATTACTTGGGTAAGTGTTGTCAACCAAAACTTCTTCAAAAGTTAACATTTTGTCATCGTAATTTCCTGGGTCTATAATATTAATCGATTTATTTTTTATTGGACTTGCTCCGTTTTCGTTGCTAACGCTAAGTTTAATTAATTTTGTACCTACGGAATTCCATGTTACACTTGGATTTGGAAGATCAGAAGTTTCGGGTTCACCACCTGCGAATGTCCACGAATAACTTGTTACAGGGTCAACACTAGCTATACTAGCCGATAAGTTTACTTCAAAGCCTAAAAAGGCAGAGCCAGGACCATTAATTTCAACAAAAGGAACTTGACCGGTTGTTGGGCAACTACCAATTTGATTATAAACTTGAGTTGCGCCTTGCCAAGTTTGTGTAGTTACATCTTTATAGTACCCACTTGGACAAACCATAAAAACAGTTGGAACAAAACCTTCATAAAGTTCTGACAAAGCATAGTAAACTTGATGATCTACGTCTCTAATAATTGGAACTGGCCAAGTGTCTCCTTCTGTCCAGTCGCCTTGAGTGCCACTGCCTATACCATGAATTAAGTTTACACTATTACCCTCAATTTCTACCCAAAGAACCACAAGTTCATCTGTACCATCTGGTCCATAATTATTGTGTAAATTATCTAACACTCCTGATTGATGTATACTCCAGCAATAAGAACACGAAACCGTAGAAAAGTCCACAATAACAGTTTTTCCTGCAGCAAGATAATCGGCTAAATTGTGATTGTTGCCATAAATATCAGTTACATTAAAAGTTCCTGCTATTGCCCAAGTAGCTTGACTAGCTCTTGATAAATCAGGTTCTTGACAAGTTATTGGTCTTTCGACTTTTGTTTGACCAAAACTTGCAAACGCTATAAAAAGCGATAAAAAAATAAAAGTAGTTTTTTTCATAATGATAATAATTAAATTGTATTTAAGACTTTTGCAAATTAGACATTATTTTTTTGATTTGGTTGTGTGTAATCTTTGATATTAGACAAAATGTATATATATATACCTGAGTGAGCAAATCAGTTATAAAAACCACATAATTAATGACTTTTTTATTTTAATTTGTAAAAAAAACTGGCTAATTTTTATACAAAAATGCTAATGAAGATTGTTTTATTTTGTGTTTTTCTTTTATGTTAAATAAATTTTGTTTATTTTTGTAAAAAAATATTTTATGAAAAGATTTTTAATTTTATCGATAGTTTTGTTTTTTACTGTGGGATTTACCTCAGCACAGATAGTTGATATATTTGATGAAAATGGAAATATTATTACTAATACAACTATTAAATTTTATAATGTTCCGCAAACAACAGACCCAATTGATGTTAATTTTAAGCTTAGGAATAATTCTAGTAATGAAATTTCAATTAAAATAGCTAGAGCTATTGTTGGTGAGGCAGTTATAGGTTCCACCTCTCAAATATGTACACCAAATACTCAGTCAAATAATGGAGTTTGTTATATGCCGTCAAAAGACATTACAAATCCTTTTACACTGAAAGCTAATGAAACTTCAGGCGAAGGAGGACATATTAGTTTTAAGCAGGGCCCAAATTCTGGTGAAACCACCATAGAGTTTACGGTAATGGATGTAAACGGTACGTTTTCTAGTTCTTTTACCTTAATGTTTTCTACATTTCCTCCAACAGCTGTTTATACAAATTTGGCTAGAGAATTTTCGGTATACCCAAATCCCGCTTCTAATAGTTTTAAAATTAAACATAATTTTGGTAATGATGCTGTTGTTGAGGTTTATAATATGTTAGGTAAATTAGTTTTTAAAGAAAACTCTAACTCTGGTGTTATTGATTGTAGTAGATGGGAAAATGGATATTATTTCTGTCGTTTATATAATCAAGGGAAAATTGAAAAAACAATTAAAATTGTTGTTGCACACTAATTCTGTCAAAATATACTATCTTTAATCCCGAAAATTAATTTTTGGGATTTTTTATGTCAAATAATTTAAAATTAGGGGATAAAGGAGAAGGGCTAGCAGCTCAAATGCTATCAGATAAAGGTTATGTTCTTATTTCTACAAATTGGAGGGCTAAACATAAAGAACTTGACATTATTGCGATGGATGGTAATACTTTAGTTTTTGTAGAAGTTAAATCACGAAGCGAAAATTTTTGGGGAAACCCTGAGGAATTTATTAATAATAAGAAACAAAAATTATTAATTAAAGCAGCCGAGGCTTATATTTCCGAAACAGGTTTTGACGGAGAAAGTCGTTTTGATGTGGTTTCGGTTTTGTTTTTAGATTCAGGAACCGAAATAGAGCATATTAAAGAGGCTTTCTATCCCTAAATCAAATTTAAGGGGTAGATTTTACAGAAGGATTTGGATCATTATAGCGAATATTTGGCCAATTTGCATATCCGGTACTTTTCCAACCATTTATGTGTATTCCGACCCAGTCTGCTGTTTGGGGCGTAGTGGCATTTGAATCGCCATTAGTATCCCCTTTTAGTTCGTCATCTTTTAATGAAGTGTAATAAACGCCTTGTCCATTATAATTTATTAATGAACTTTCGTTAGCTAAAATATCCAACATGCTGTCTTCCGAAAACTTTAAAACAACATTGTCGCCTAAAGTTAAACTTGCATTTAATTTTATTTGTAAAGCATCAGAACTTATAACAAAGGCAACTTCGTCTTCTAACCAACTTACGTTTTTTGTAATGTCTCTCGAAACGTAAATTCCGTTGTACTTATTTGTTAGAGAACCCTTTGAAAAACTATTTGAATTATCAACATTTATATCTCCTATTATTGTTAATGGTAATTCATTAGCATAAAATAAATTATTCTTAATAATTGTTTTATCTGAAGCATTGTCGGCATTAAGGACTCCGGTATAGTAATGACCATTTTTCCCGCCCCCATTATAAGCAAATACGCAATTTGTAATTTCTGCTTCAGATTCTGCACTTAAGTCTAAGCTAGGGCTGGCTCCAATACCAAAGCCTCCGTAGTAAAACTCACAATAATTAAAAACAGAACCTTGAGTGCCATTCAAATCAATTTTTTCCCAATCACCAACGTTTGGGGAAGTGTTTGTGCCATCATTATTTGCGTCTCCTCCCCTAGAATCGTCTTTGAAAGAGGTGAAAATAATAGGTTTTGAAGCGTTTCCATTTGCTAAAATCTTTCCATTATTTAATAAAGTTAAACTTTTAGCTTCGCTTGAAAACTTTATTATAGTTCCTGCTTCAATAGTTAAAGTTGATTCAACATAAAAATCATATTTTTTTATTATATAAGTTTTTTCACTAGTCCAAATTGTCGGACTAGTTATGTCTTCGGTAATTTCAATAATATCTTTATTGTTGTTTTTTGTGGGATCACATGAAGGTAAAATCGCAACAATTGAAATTACACCTATTAATATACATATATTTAAAAATTTATTTTTCATTTTTTTTATTTTTGATTATTTACAAATATAATGCCTTTGTGTTTAATTATTGCTTAATAATTAATTTAAATTTATTAAAAATGAGTAAAATTTTATTAACAATTTATTAAAAATTAATAAAATAATTTAATTATTATTCAATATTTTGCTTAAAATTACTGAATTATCAACTTATTAACAATTAAAACAAGTGTTGATAGTAGAAATTTTTAAAAATATTTGAAACTTATGTTGTTAATAAAAAAAAATAATCTACCTTTGCAGTCCGAAAATTTATAAAATAGTTGAATTTTTAATAATTAATAGGTTTTATGCCAACAATACAACAATTAGTAAGAAAAGGGAGACTGGTAACAATTGAAAAAAGTAAGTCTCCTGCATTGGATTTTTGTCCACAAAGAAGAGGCGTTTGCACAAGAGTTTACACGACAACTCCTAAAAAGCCAAATTCGGCAATGCGTAAAGTAGCTAGAGTAAGATTAACAAACGGAAAAGAGGTTAACGCTTACATACCTGGTGAAGGTCATAATTTACAAGAACACTCTATCGTTATGGTTAGAGGTGGTAGGGTAAAAGATTTACCTGGTGTTAGATACCATATTGTTAGAGGTGCTTTAGATACAGCTGGTGTTGATGGCCGCAAACAAAGTCGTTCAAAATATGGAGCAAAAAGACCAAAGAAAGGTGCTGCAGCTCCTGCAAAAGGTAAAAAATAATATAATTAGAAAAGTTAAAATAAAATGAGGAAATCTACACCAAAGAAAAGAATAATATTACCCGATCCAAAATTTAACGATTCTAGGGTAACTCGTTTTGTTAATGATATGATGTGGAGTGGTAAAAAATCTACTTCTTTTGAGATTTTTTATGATAGCATTGATATTATTGCTAATAAAATGAAAGATTCTGAGGAAGCTCCTATCGAAATTTGGAGAAAAGCATTAGATAATGTTACTCCTAGTGTTGAAGTTAAAAGTCGTCGTATTGGCGGAGCTACTTTTCAGGTTCCTACTGAAATTCGCGGCGACAGAAAAATCTCTGTTAGTCATAAATGGCTAATTGCTGCTGCTCGTAAACGTAGCGGACATTCAATGTCAGAAAAATTAGCTGCAGAAATTATTGCTGCATTCAATAATGAAGGTGCTGCAGTAAAGAAAAAAGACGAAACCCACAGAATGGCAGAAGCTAATAAAGCATTCGCACATTTTAAATTTTAAAGTTCATCCTTTATAAATGGATACTAACTTATTAAATACTAGAAATATAGGCATTATGGCTCATATTGATGCGGGTAAAACTACAACAACTGAGCGTATATTGTATTATTCTGGTGTTAATTATAAGATTGGTGAGGTTCATGAAGGCACTGCCACAATGGATTGGATGGAACAAGAACAAGAAAGAGGGATTACTATCACTTCTGCTGCAACAACAGCTTTTTGGACCACCAATAACCAAACTTATAAAATCAATATTATCGATACCCCTGGACACGTTGATTTTACCGTAGAAGTTGAGCGTTCCCTACGAGTGTTAGATGGTGCTATCGCTGTTTTTTGTGCCGTTGGTGGTGTTGAGCCACAAAGCGAAACTGTATGGAGACAAGCGGATAGATATAATGTCCCAAGAATTGCTTTTGTTAATAAAATGGATAGAACAGGGGCTGATTTTATTAAAGTTGTCCAACAAATAGAGGAGAAATTGTACGCCAAACCCTTAATTCTTCAATTACCTATCGGAGACGGTGATACTTTTGTGGGTATTGTTGATTTAATTGAACAGAAAGCTTATTATTGGAATGATGACGCTAGCCTTGGTAGCCATTACGAAGTTGGTGAAGTCCCAGAAGAAATGAGAGATGAAGTTTTTCAGTATCGCGAAAAACTTATTGAAACAGTTATTGAAGCAGATGACTTAATGCTTGAAAAATTTTTCGAGGATAGAACTAGAATTTCAGTTTCTGAATTTAAAAACTTATTGAGAGAATTAGTTATTAAAAAAAATTATGTTCCTGTTTTCTGCGGAGCGGCTTTTAAAAACAAAGGGATTCAACTTCTATTGGATGCTGTCTGTGATTATCTTCCATCTCCATTAGATATCGAAGCAGTAAAAGGACATCACCCAAAAACTGATGATTTAATTGAAAGAGAAGCCTCTTCTTCTGCTAGCATGTCTGCTATTTGCTTTAAGATAGTTGCTAATTCTTTTGTTGGAAAATTAGCTTATCTTAGAATATATAGTGGAAAAATTAAATCAGGCGAAATGGTTTATAATGTTAGAACTGGGAAAAAAGAACGCGTTTCTCGTATTTTTCAAATGCATTCTAACAAACAAAATCAAATCGAAACAATAGAAGCTGGAGACATTTGTGCTGTTGTTGGTTTGAAAGATACAGTTACAGGAGATACTCTGTGCGATGAAAATAAACCTATTATTTTAGACAAAATGCTATTTCCCGAACCTGTTATATCAATTGCTGTTGAAGCCTTGAATCAAGCGGATATTGAGAAGTTAGACCAGGCATTAAGGAAATTAGCAGAAGAAGACCCTACATTTACTAATAGACATGACGAAAATTCGGGACAAACTCTTGTTAGTGGTATGGGAGAATTGCATTTAGAAATAATAATTGATAGACTAATTCGTGAATATGGAGTTAAAATTAATCAAGGTAAACCACAAGTAAATTATAAAGAGGTATTCCTTGATACTATTAATTATAATTATATATTAAAAAAACAAAGCGGAGGTAAAGGGTTATTTGCAGAAATTAATGTGAATATTGGTTCTGTTGAAGAAGAAGGCTTTGTTGGATTAAAATTTGTTGATAAAATCAAAGGCGGTAAACTGCCACAAGAATATATTAAAGCTGTTGAAAAAGGATTTAAGCAAGTAATGAGCAATGGACCTATTGGTGGGTATCCTGTCTACAACTTGAAGGTTGAATTAATAGATGGGTCGTTTCATAGCGTAGATAGTGATGCTCTTGCTTTTCAGGTTGCAGCTGGAATGTGTTTTAACGAAGTTTCTAAGAAACTTAAATCGACAATTTTAGAACCTATAATGAAATTAGAAATTGTTACCCCTGACGAGTACTTAGGAGATATTAGTGCCGATTTGAATCGAAGAAGGGCAACAATTTTAGGAATGGACGTAAATGGTAAGCATAGATTATTAAAAGCCGAAGTGCCAATGGCAGAGCAGTTTGGTTATGTTACCGCATTACGTACATTAAGTTCAGGTAGAGCAATGTTTAGTATGGAATTTTCGCATTATGCAAAAGTGCCAAATCAAATATTAGAAGAATTAATTAATAATAGAAAATTTATTTTTTAATAATAATAAATAGTATGAATCAAAAAATTAGAATTAAGCTGAGATCTTATGACTACAATTTGGTAGATAAATCAGCAGAGAAAATTCTTAAAACCGTAAAAACTACTGGTGCAATTGTTAGGGGTCCAATTCCACTTCCAACACACAAACGTATTTTTACTGTTAATCGTTCGACTTTCGTTAATAAAAAATCAAGAGAACAATTTGAATTAAGTTCATATAAACGTTTACTTGATATTTATAGTACGACCTCAAAAACGATTGATGCTCTGATGAAGTTAGAATTGCCAAGTGGCGTAGAAGTAGAAATTAAAGCAAGTTAAATTTAAAAAACTAGTAAAATGCAAGGAATTATTGGTAAAAAAGTAGGTATGACTTCCATTTACAGTGTTGAGGGAAAAAACATTCCATGCACTGTTATTGAGGCTGGTCCCTGCGTAGTAACTCAAATTCGCAGTCTCGAAAAAGACGGTTACCAAGCAGTGCAATTAGCTTTCGATGAAAAAAAGGAAAAGCATACGACCAAAGCAATGAAAGGCCATTTTGCAAAGGCCAGCACCAGCCCAAAAAGAAAACTAATAGAGTTTAAAAAGTTTGGTCAGATAAAAAAGGGTGAAGAATTTAGTGATGTTGAGCTAGGTGATTTAGTAACCGTTGATATTTTTATCGAAGGTGAATATTGTGATGTTTCAGGAATCTCGAAAGGAAAAGGGTTCCAAGGTGTAATTAAAAGACATAATTTTAGTGGTGTTGGAGACCAAACTCACGGTCAGCATAACCGATTGAGAAAACCAGGATCATTAGGAGCGTCTTCTTGGCCTTCAAGAGTGTTTAAAGGTACTCGTATGGGAGGTAGAACAGGTGGACAAAAAGTCAAAATGATTAGTCTTAGAGTGTTGAAAGTGATACCAGAAAATAACCTTCTTTTAGTGAAAGGTTCTGTTCCTGGGTCTAAAGGTTCATATTTAATTATTGAGAGATAATGAAAGCATTAGTATATAATAAATTAGGTGAGGAAACCGGAAAGCAAATCGAATTAAATGATTTAATATTTGCTATCGAACCAAACGATCATGCAATTTATCTTGATTGTAAACAGTATATGGCTAACAAACGCCAAGGTACTCACGCATCATTGCATCGTGGTTTAGTTTCTGGAAGTACTAGAAAAATTAAACGTCAAAAAGGAACAGGTACTGCAAGAGCTGGAAGTATTAAAAATCCTTTGTTTAGAGGTGGTGGTAGAGTTTTTGGACCAGAACCAAGACTATATCACTTTAAATTAAATAAGAAGTTAAAACGACTAGCACGTAAATCTGCATTATCTTATCGTGCAAAAGAAAATAAAATTTTTGTTGTTGATAACTTAATGTATGATGACATTAAAACAAAGAATATCATTAGTTTAAAAAATAATTTTAAAATTAATGATAAAAAAATTCTTTTAATTGTTGCAGAATCAAATAAAAGTGTATATTTGTCTTCTCGAAATTTGAAAGACGTAAATGTCGTAATAGCTTCGGATTTAAGTACTTACGACATTATGTGGGCTTCAGTTTTAGTTATGGAAGAGAAGTCTATTGATGTTTTTGAGAATAATTTAGCTTAAAATAACAGAAAAATGGATATTTTAATAAGACCAATAGTAACCGAAAAAATGACGAAACAAGGCGAAAGCTTAAATCGTTATGGTTTTATTGTTAATAAACGTGCTGAAAAATTGCAAATTAAAAATGCAGTAGAAAAAATGTATGGTGTAAAAATTCTTGCTGTTAATACAATGCGTTATGCAGGGAAAACAAAATCACGCTATACAAAAACTGGAGTACAGCGAGGAAAGACTGCTGCTTTTAAAAAAGCAATAATAACATTAGCACAAGGTGAGGTAATTGATTTTTATAGCAATATTTAAAGATTAGAAATGGCTTTAAGAAAACTAAATCCAACAACACCGGGTCAAAGATTTAAACAGATTAGTACTTTTGATGAAATCACTTGCACTAGTCCTGAAAAATCTTTGTTGGTACCAATAAAAAAATCCGGTGGTAGAAACAATCAAGGTAAAATGACCGTTAGAAATATTGGTGGTGGTCATAAACGAAATTACCGTATGATTGATTTTAAAAGAGAACGCGACGGTATAAAAGCTACAGTAAAAACTATTGAATATGACCCAAATCGTTCGGCTCGTATTGCTTTAGTTATTTATGAAGACGGACAAAAAAGATATATCGTTGCTCCAAATGGTTTACAAGTAGGACAAATTATTGAATCAGGAAAAGGCGTAGCTCCAGAAATGGGAAATACTTTGTTTTTGTCTGATATTCCATTAGGAACTGTAGTTCATAATATTGAAATGAGACCTGGGCAAGGTGCAGTTATTGCTCGTAGCGCTGGTACTTTCGCTCAATTAGTTTCAAGAGATGGTAAATATGCAATTTTGAAAATGCCATCAGGAGAAACTAGAAAAATTTTAATAACTTGCAAAGCAACTATTGGCACAGTATCTAACTCAGATCACGCATTAGAAAATTCAGGTAAAGCCGGTCGTTCTAGATGGCTTGGACGTCGCCCAAGAGTTAGAGGTGTTGTGATGAACCCTGTAGACCATCCAATGGGTGGTGGCGAAGGTAGAGCCTCAGGTGGTCAACCTCGCTCTAGAAAAGGATTATTAGCTAAAGGTTTTAAAACTAGAGCTAAGAAAAAAGAATCCAATAAGTATATAATTGAACGTAGGAAAAAATAATATAGGGAATTATGAGTAGATCACTTAAAAAAGGTCCATTTATTGACTTTAAATTAGAAAGAAAAGTTGTTACAATGGAGGCAAATGGAAAGAAAAGTGCCATAAAAACTTGGGCTAGAGCTTCTGTTATACCGCCAGAATTTGTAGGTCATACTTTTGCAGTGCATAACGGAAATAAATTTATTCCTGTTTATATTACTGAAAATATGGTAGGTCATAGATTGGGTGAATTTGCACCAACAAGGACTTATAGAGGTCATGGTGGTAAAAAGAAATAATAACAAATTAGTATTATGGGCGCACGTAAAAGAATAAAAGCAGATCAAAGAAAAGAAGAAAAAAAGCATATTAGTTATGCTATTCTTCGTAACTGTCCGAGTTCTCCTCGTAAAATGAGACTTGTAGCAGATATTGTAAGAGGCCAAAAAGTTGATAAAGCTTTAGATATTTTAAAATATTCTCCAAAGTCGGCATCTCGTGATGTTGAAAAACTTTTAAAATCGGCTGTTTCTAATTGGCAAGCCAAAAATGAAGGGAAAAGATTAGAAGACGTTGAACTTTATGTTACAGAAATTACTGTTGATGAAGCACGTCCTTTGAAACGAATTAAACCAGCCCCTCAAGGTAGAGCTTACCGTATTCGAAAACGTTCAAATCACGTTAAAATTGTGGTTGATAGTAAGAGAGAAATTGAAGTTGTTAACGAAAATGCATAAAATTCATGGGACAAAAATGTAATCCTATAAGCAACAGATTAGGTATCATCAAAGGATGGGACTCTAACTGGTATGGCGGCAAAAAATATGCCGACAAATTAGCCGAAGACGCTAGTATTCGTCGTTATTTGAACGTACGCCTTGAAAAAGCTAGCGTATCAAAAATTATCATTGAAAGATCTTTAAAAATGATAACTATCACGATAAATACTGCACGTCCTGGTTTTGTAATTGGTAAAGGCGGAGATGAAGTAGATAAACTTCGCGAAGAATTAAAGAAAATTACAAGTAAAGATATTCAAATTAATATTTATGAAATTAAACGCCCTGAATTAGAAGCTGAGCTAGTTGCTAGCAACGTAGCACGCCAAATCGAAGGTAAGATTGCTTATCGTCGGGCAGTGAAAATGGCCATCGCTTCAACTATGCGTATGGGAGCCGAAGGAATCAAAATTCAATGCTCAGGTCGTTTGAATGGTGCCGAAATGGCAAGAAGCGAAATGTATAAAGAAGGTAGAACTCCATTACATACATTGAGAGCCGATATAGATTATGCTTTAGCAGAAGCTTTAACTAAAACAGGTTTACTTGGCGTTAAAGTGTGGATTTGCAGAGGCGAAATCTATGGTAAAAGAGATTTAAGCCCTAATGTTGGAAAATCTGTTCAGGAGAAAAGAACTAGCGGGCACGAATCAAGAGGTGGTAATAAAAGAAGAAGAAAATAATCTGAAAAATAAGAGCTATGTTACAGCCAAAAAAATCTAAATTCAGAAGACAGCAAAAAGGGAGAATGAAAGGAAATTCTCAACGCGGAAGCGAAATCGCTTTTGGTTCTTTCGGAATCAAAGCATTAGAATCTGCATGGATTACAGGACGCCAGATTGAGGCAGCCCGTATTGCTGTTACTAGAAAAATGCAACGTCAAGGACAAATATGGATACGAATATTCCCAGATAAACCCGTTACTAGTAAACCTGCTGAGGTTAGAATGGGTAAAGGGAAAGGCGCTCCAGAAGGTTTCGTAGCTAGGGTAACTCCTGGACGTATTATTTTTGAAGCAGAGGGTGTTCCTTTTGATATTGCTAAGGAAGCTTTGAGATTAGCTGCTCAAAAACTACCTATTAAAACTAAGTTCATTGTCAGACATGATTATGATTATAACGAATAAATCAAAGTGAAATGAAAAATAATGAGATAATAGGGTTAACGACCAAAGAAATTGCTGAAAGACTAAATAGCGAAAAACATAATTTAATTAAATTAAAAATTAATCATGCTGTTTCGCCTTTAGAAAACCCTCAGCGCATAAAAGAGGTTAGAAGATTAGTTGCTAGACTCAAAACTGAGTTACGCAAAAGAGAATTAAATGATATTAAATAGGATACAGCTATGGAAGAAAATAGAAATTTAAGAAAAGAGCGTATCGGTATAGTTGTTAGTAACAAAATGGACAAATCAATTGTCGTCGCTGTAAAAAGGAAAGAAAAACATCCAAAATACGGTAAGTTTGTTAATAAAACCAAAAAATTTGTTGCTCACGACGAATCTAATATTTGCGATATTGGTGATACTGTTCAAATTATGGAAACGCGACCATTAAGCAAAAATAAGAGGTGGAGACTAATAAATATAATAGAAAAAGTTAAGTAGTCATGATACAACAAGAAAGTAGATTGAATGTAGCTGACAATAGTGGTGCTAAAGAAGTGTTGTGTATTCGTGTTCTTGGCGGAACTGCACGTAAATATGCTTCTGTTGGTGACAAAATTGTTGTTAGTGTGAAAAGTGCATTGCCGGGTGGCGACGTTAAAAAAGGTGCAGTTGTCAAAGCTGTTATCGTTAGGGTGAAAAAAGAAGTTAGACGTCAAGATGGTTCTTATATTAGATTCGACGACAATGCTTGTGTTTTACTTACTGCTACTGGTGAATTACGTGGGACTCGTATCTTTGGACCAGTTGCTAGAGAATTGCGAGAAAAACAATATATGAAAATTGTATCATTGGCTCCAGAAGTAATTTAAAAAATTGAAGACATGACTAATCATAAATTTCATATTAAAAAAGGCGACACAGTAATGGTTATTGCAGGTGAGTCTAAAGGGCAACAAGGTAGAGTCCTTGAAGTTCAAAGAACTAAAGATAGAGCTATTGTTGAAGGCGTAAATCTTATTTCTAAACATCAAAAACCTAATAGCGAACACCCCCAAGGAGGAATTATTAAGAAAGAAGCAAGCGTTCATATTTCTAATTTAATGTTAATTGACCCAAAATCGGGAAAACCTTCTCGCATAGGACGCAAAAGAAATAGTGAAGGGAAACTAGTACGTTTTGCTAAAAAATCTGGAGAGGAGATTAAATAATGAATAAAAAATTTGAACCTACACTTAGAAAGCTATACAAAGATGAAATAATTAATACTCTTATGAATGAGTTTAATTATAAATCAGTTATGCAAGTGCCTCGTCTTGAAAAAATTGTCATAAACCAAGGATTAGGGCAAGCTATTGCTGATAAAAAACTAATTGATGTCGCAATTAATGAGCTTACAACGATTACAGGACAAAAGGCAGTTTCAACACTTTCTAAAAAAGATATTTCTAATTTTAAATTACGTAAAAAAATGCCTATTGGCGTTAGAGTTACTTTACGTAGAGATAAAATGTATGAATTTTTAGAAAGATTAATAGCTGTTGCCTTGCCTCGTATTAGAGACTTTAACGGTGTCAATTATAAATTCGATGGAAAAGGAAATTATACATTAGGAATTTCTGAACAAATTATTTTTCCAGAAATTGATATTGATAAAATTAATCGTATTTTAGGTATGGATATTACTTTTGTTACATCAGCAAACACTGATGAAGAGGGATATGCTCTACTTAAACATTTTGGTTTTCCTTTTAAAAACTTAAAAAAGAGTTAATATGGCTAAAGAATCAATGAAAGCTCGTGAGGTTAAAAGACGCAAGCTAGTAGAAAAATATGAAGCAAAAAGAAAACAATTGAAAGAAGAAGGTAACTTTGAAGCATTACACCTATTACCTAGGAATTCTTCCAAAGTAAGACTACACAACCGTTGTAGTCAGGGTGGTAGGCCAAAAGGATATATGCGTCAATTTGGCATTAGCCGTATTGTTTTCCGTGAAATGGCTTCGAATGGATTAATTCCTGGTGTTAGAAAAGCAAGTTGGTAATAATTTTAAATTTTTGAATAATGACTGATCCTATTGCAGATTATTTAACCAGAATCAGAAATGCTGTTATGGCAGGACATAAAATTGTTGAAATTCCTGGTTCAAACATTAAGCGCGAAATCACAAAAGTGCTTTTTGATAAAGGTTATATTTTGAATTATAAGTTTGAGGATATCGGTTATCAAGGTAATATTAAGATTGCTCTTAAATATCATCCTGTAACCAAAATCTCAGCTATAAAAAAATTAGAGAGAGTAAGTAAGCCTGGTTTGAGAAAATATGCACATACCGAAAATTTACCCAAAGTGTTAAATGGTCTAGGTATTGCTATACTTTCAACAAACAAGGGAGTGATGACCGACAAAGAAGCTCGTAGAGAAAATGTTGGTGGCGAAGTATTGTGTTATGTTTATTAAAATTTTGTAAAATGTCACGAATTGGTAAATTACCCATAACAATACCTGCTAATGTTACATTGAACGTTTCAGAAACTAATTTTGTAACAGTGAAAGGCCCTTTAGGAGAGCTTTCGCAACAGGTTGATCCAATAATCGAACTTAAGGTCGAAGGAAATATTTTAACTTTAAACAGACCTAATGATGAAAAAGAAATTAGATCAAAACATGGTCTATATCGAGCTTTAGTCGCAAATATGGTTAAAGGCGTTTCTGAAGGTTTTACTACCGAGCAAGAATTTGTCGGTGTCGGATATAAAGCTGAACTTAATGGACAAATATTAGACATGTCCTTAGGTTTTTCTCATACTATCTTGTTTCAATTGCCTAATGAAATCCAAGCCGAATGTATAAACGAAAAACGTGGAAATACTATCCTAAAAATGAAAAGTATTGACAAACAATTGCTTGGACAGGTAGCCGCTAAAATTCGTTCTTTCAGACCTCCAGAACCGTATAAAGGTAAAGGTATTAAATTTGCTAACGAAGTATTACGTAGAAAAGCAGGTAAATCTGCCAAAGTCTAACTTTTAAAAATGTAGAGAAATGGCTATAGCTAAAAAAATCGAAAGAAGATTAAAAATAAAACGCAGTATCCGGAACAAAGTTAACGGAACTGCCGAAAAACCTAGGATGTCTGTATTTCGCAGTAATAAACAAATCAGCGTACAAATTATAGACGACATAAATGCAAAAACTTTAGTTTCTGCAAACTCTAAAAATAAAGATATTGAGAGTGTTAAAGCTACAAAATCTGAAAAGGCTGCATTAGTTGGTAAACTAATTGCCAAATTAGCATTAGACGCTGGTATCACTCAAGTTGTTTTTGATAGAAATGGTTACTTGTATCATGGTAAAGTTAAAGCTTTAGCCGACGGTGCAAGAGAAGGTGGACTTAAACTATAAAAGCTATGTTAAAGAATGTAAAAAAAGTAAAAACCAGTGATCTGGAATTAAAAGATAGACTTGTTAGCATACAAAGGGTAACAAAAGTTACTAAAGGTGGTCGTACCTTTAGTTTCGCAGCTATTGTTGTTGTTGGTAACGAAAACGGAGTTGTTGGATATGGACTAGGTAAAGCTGGAGAGGTTACAACCGCTATTGGTAAAGCTGTTGAAGATGCTAAGAAAAATTTAGTAAAAGTCCCTATTTTAAAAGGAACTATCCCTCATGAACAATCTGCTAAATTCGGCGGTGCCAAAGTTTGGTTAAAACCTGCTTCATCTGGTTCTGGAGTCAAGGCGGGTGGGGCCATGCGGGCAGTACTTGAAAGTGCAGGAGTTACCGATATTTTAGCAAAGTCAAAAGGATCTTCAAATCCTCACAACCTTGTTAAAGCTACAGTTGCTGCTTTAATAGAACTTAGAGATGCCAACGAGGTCGCATATCAACGTCAAGTTAATCTTGATAAAGTATTTAATGGTTAATATTTTAGACATGGCAAAAATTAGAATTACTCAAATAAAAAGCAAAATTGGTGGAACTCAACGCCAAAAAGCTACCCTTGAAGCACTAGGGATAAAAAAAATGAACCAAACAGTCGAACACGAAACAACTCCCCAAATTCTTGGAATGATTGCTAAAGTTCGCCATTTGGTTAAAACAGAAGAAATTTAATAATTTTTAAATATTTATTTTATGGATTTAAGTAGTTTAACACCAGCAGAAGGTTCTGTCAAAAATAGAAAAAGAATCGGGAGAGGACAAGGTTCGGGTAGAGGCGGAACTTCTACAAGAGGTCATAAAGGTGCAAAATCAAGATCCGGATATAAAAGTAAAATCGGGTTTGAAGGAGGACAAATGCCCTTGCAAAGAACTTCTCCAAAATTTGGTTTTACTAACCGTAATCGTATCGAATATAAAGGTATTAATGTGTCAGTATTACAAAATATTGCAGAAATAAAAAATCTTCAAGAAATTACTGTCGAAACCCTTATTAATAATGGTTTGATTTCTAAAAAAGAGTTAGTGAAAATTTTAGGAAATGGCGAATTAACTGTTAAACTTACTGTTAAAGCTCATGCATTTTCTAAATCTGCTATCGAAAAAATTGAGGCAGTAGGTGGAACCATTGAAAAAATTTAATAGATGAAAAGATTTATTGAAACAATAAAAAATATATTTAAGATTGAGGATCTTCGTTCTAGAATTCTCCTCACTCTTCTTTATATTGTTATTTATAGATTAGGTGCTCACGTTGTTTTACCTGGAGTTGACCCTAATCAATTGTCGCAATTACATCAACAAACATCTCAGGGGGTTCTTAGTCTTTTAGACATGTTTTCAGGAGGTGCATTCTCAAATGCTTCAATTTTTGCTCTTGGAATTATGCCATATATCTCTGCTAGCATTGTTGTTCAGTTGCTTGGAATTGCTGTTCCTTATTTTCAAAAATTACAACGAGAAGGCGAAAGTGGAAGAAAGAAAATGAATCAAATTACTCGTTATCTAACAATCGGTATTTTGCTGTTACAATCTCCTACTTATGTCGCAAATTTACGCCATCAATTACCTAGTAGTGCTTTTGTTGTTGATGGGTCATTTTTTAATATTTCTACAATTTTGATACTAACAGCTGGAACTATGTTTGTTATGTGGCTAGGTGAAAAAATTACAGACAGAGGTATTGGAAATGGAATTTCCCTTATTATTATGATAGGTATTATAGCACGACTACCTTACGCCTTCTTCGGTGAAGCTATTATTAGGTTCGAACAAGTTGGCGGCGGTTTAATCTTATTACTAATCGAACTTATTATTTTATTTGTCATTTTTATGATTTCGATAGCACTAGTGCAAGCTGTTAGAAGAATACCAGTACAATATGCAAAAAGAGTTGTCGGAAATAAACAATATGGTGGCGTTAGACAATATATTCCACTAAAAATTAATGCAGCAGGTGTTATGCCAATCATTTTTGCTCAAGCTTTAATGTTTGTACCAATGATGTTAGCCGGCTTTGGTGGTGAAAAAATGGGTGCTTTCGCAACTGCTTTTTCCAATTATACTGGCTTTTGGTATAATTTTACTTTTGCTTTATTGATAATAGTTTTTACTTATTTTTATACCGCTGTTACAATTAATCCGCAACAAATGGCGGAAGATATGAAGAAAAATGGAGGCTTTATACCCGGTATTAAACCTGGGAAAAAAACAGTTGAGTTTTTAGATAATATTATGTCAAAAATTACCCTTCCAGGTTCAATTTTTTTGGCATTTATTGCTATTACACCTGCCTTAGCAAGATTAGTAGGTGTTAGCTCTCAATTTGCTCAATTTTTTGGAGGAACTTCTCTTTTAATTCTTGTTGGTGTTGTTTTGGATACTCTCCAACAAATTGAAAGTCATCTTTTGATGCGTCATTATGATGGTTTAACAAAAAGTGGTCGAATTAAAGGTAGAGGCTCGTACTCTACAATTTAAATGTTCTTTGATGATTTATTTAAAAAATGAGGAAGAAATTGAATTAATGAGACAAAGCAATTTGCTGGTTTCTAGGACCCATGCAATGCTTGCCTCTGAGATTCGGGAGGGTGTTACAAGTAAATTCCTCGATAAATTAGCCGAAGAGTTTATTCGCGACAACGGTGGCGTTCCAGGATTTTTAAACTATAATGGTTTTCCAAATAGTTTATGTGTCTCAGTGAACGATGTGGTTGTGCATGGAATACCTTCTGCTTATTCGTTGAAACACGGCGATATTGTGTCTATTGATTGTGGAGTTGTGATGAACGGTTTCAACGGAGATTCTTGCTATACTTTTGAAGTTGGCGAAGTAAGTCCCGAAGTAAAGAATTTGCTGGTGTGTACAAAAGAATGTCTTTACAAAGGAATAGAACAAGCTGTTAGTGGCAATACTACCGGCGATATAGGCTTCGCAATTCAACAGCACGCAGAATCAAATTCATATTCTGTTGTACGAGAACTAGTAGGGCATGGAATTGGAAAGAAGTTGCACGAAGCCCCCGAAGTTCCAAATTATGGAAAAAAAGGCAAAGGCTTTAAACTAGTAGAAGGTATGACAATTGCAATTGAACCAATGATCAATATGGGTAAAAAAAATATTCACCAATTAAATGATGGTTGGACAATTAAAACAAAAGACGGAAAACCGTCAGCTCATTTTGAGCACACAGTGGTAGTTAAAAATGGGAAAGCAGATATTTTATCTGATTTTGAAATGATTGAAGAAGTTTTAAAAAGAAAAAGAAGTTAATTTATGGCAAAACAAGCTTCTATAGAATTAGATGGAACAATAGTCGAGGCTTTATCAAATGCGATGTTCCGTGTTGAACTTGAAAATGGGCATGTTATTATTGCTCATATTTCAGGTAAAATGCGTATGCATTACATTAGAATATTGCCCGGCGATAAAGTCAGATTAGAAATGTCTCCCTATGATTTAACAAAAGGAAGAATTACATACAGGTACAAATAAAAAATTTATAAAATGAAAGTCAGAGCATCTGTAAAAAAAAGAACCGACGACTGTATTGTTGTCAAAAGAAAAGGAAGAGTTTACGTGATAAATAAAAAAAATCCTAAGTTTAATCAACGTCAAGGGTAAAATTTTAATAATTAAATCAAATTTACGAATATGGCAAGAATAGCGGGTGTAGATATACCTAATAATAAGCGAGGCGAAGTAGCGCTTACCTACATCTATGGAATAGGTCGCAGCAGAGCAAATAAAATTCTTGAAGAAGCTGGTGTTGACCGTAATATTAAATCAAAAGATTGGAATGACGATCAAATTGCTGCAATCCGCCAAGCTGTTGGGCAATTCCGTCTTGAGGGTGAGCTTAGAAGTGAAGTTCAATTAAACATTAAGCGTTTGCAAGATATTGGTTGCTATCGTGGTATACGTCATCGTATAGGATTACCATTGAGAGGCCAGCAAACTAAAAATAATGCGAGAACTCGTAGAGGTAAGAAAAAAACTATTGCCAATAAAAAGAAATAATTGAGATATGGCTAAGAAAACTAAAGTTACAAAAAAACGTGTTGTAAAAGTAGAGTCAACCGGGCAGGCGCATGTTCATACGTCTTTTAACAACATTATTGTTACACTAACAAATAATGAAGGTCAAGTTATTTCATGGTCATCATCAGGAAAAAATAACTTTAGAGGCTCTAAAAAGAACACTCCTTATGCTGGACAAATGGCAGCAGAAGATTGTGGAAAAATCGCTTTTGATTTAGGACTTCGTAAAGTTAAAGCTTTTGTGAAAGGACCTGGTGCTGGTCGCGAATCGGCTGTTAGAACCTTACATAACTTGGGTATAGAAGTTACTGAAATCGTTGATGTAACTCCTTTACCACATAACGGTTGCAGACCACCTAAAAGAAGAAGAGTATAATAATGTTAATTTAAGAATATAGAAATGGCAAGATATACAGGACCGCAATCAAAAATTGCAAGAAAATTTGGAGAACCAATCTACGGACCGGATAAAGTTTTAGAAAAAAAGAACTATCCTCCTGGAATGCATGGTCTTAACAGAAAAAGAAAAAAATCTTCTGAATATGGTATTCAGTTAAAAGAGAAACAAAAAGTAAAATATACTTACGGCTTGTTAGAACGACAATTCCGTAATACATTTGAAAAAGCTTCTAGTAATAAAGGTGTTACTGGGGTAGTGTTGCTACAATTGCTAGAATCTAGACTAGATAACGTGGTCTTTAGATTAGGTATTGCTCCTACAAGAGCTTCTTCACGTCAATTAGTTTCGCACCGCCATATTGTGCTAAACGGAAAAATTTGTAATATACCCTCTGCTCAAGTAAAACCCGGAGATATCGTTGGAGTTCGCGAAAGATCAAAATCTCTAGAATTAATAAACAATGCTTTAAGTGGTTTTAATCATAGTAAGTATTCTTGGTTAGAGTGGGATTCTAATTCCATGTCTGGAAAATTTATGTCTATACCCGAAAGAGAAGACATTCCAGAAAATATAAAAGAGCAGTTAATTGTTGAATTGTATTCAAAATAAAATTTAATTAAATGGCAATTTTAGCATTTCAAAAACCTGATAAAGTAGTAATGCTTGAAGCGACAGATTTTCATGGAAAATTTGAATTTCGTCCTTTAGAACCCGGTTATGGTATTACTGTTGGTAACGCATTAAGAAGAATTTTGCTTTCATCTCTTGAAGGATTCGCTATCTCTACGGTTAAAATAGACGGAGTAGATCACGAATTTTCTACTATTAAAGGAGTTATGGAAGATGTTACAGAAATAATCTTGCAGTTGAAACAAATTCGTTTCAAACAGCAAATCGAAGACATGAACCATGAACTTGTTACTGTGAGTATCTCAGGTCAAGAGGAATTTAGAGCAGGAGATATTGGTAAGTTTTTATCCGGATTTAAAATTCTAAACCCCGATTTGCTTATATGTAGAATGAATCCAGATGTTAATTTGAGGTTAGAGTTGAATATTGTAAAAGGACGGGGATACGTTTCGCCTGAAGAAAATAAACCTATTGACGATGTTATTGGAGTTATTCCAATCGGGTCTATTTTTACGCCTATCAGAAACGTAAAGTATTATATCGAAAATATGAGGGTCGAACAAAAAACCGACTTTGAAAAACTTATTTTCGAAATAGATACTGATGGCTCTATTCACCCAAAAGATGCATTAAAAGAAGCTGCAAAAATTTTAATTCAACACTTCATGCTGTTTTCTGACGAAAAAATTACATTAGATAATGAAGACAGACAAGATAATGATGAATTTGATGAAGAAGTTCTGAGAATGCGACAATTGTTAAAAACTAAATTAATTGACTTAGATCTTTCTGTCAGAGCATTAAACTGCCTTAAAGCTGCCGAAATTGATACTCTTGGCGATTTAATTCAATATAATAAAACTGATTTATTAAAGTTTAGAAACTTTGGTAAAAAATCTCTTACCGAACTCGAAAATCTTTTAGATATTAAAAATTTAGATTTCGGTATGGATACTTCAAAATATAAGTTGGACAAGGATTAATACTGAAAAAATAATGAGACATAATAAAAAAATCAATCATTTAGGAAGAACTAGCTCTCATAGACAAGCTCTGTTGTCGAATATGGCTGCTTCGCTAATTTTACATAAACGCATTGCAACTACCGTTGCTAAAGCTAAAGCTTTAAAAATGTATGTTGAACCGTTGATTACCAAATCAAAAGAAGATACAACACACAATAGAAGAATAGTCTTTAGTTATTTAGAAAATAAATTTGCAGTAGCTGAATTATTTCGCGATGTGGCTGTTAAAGTAGCAGACCGCCCAGGTGGTTATACAAGAATTTTAAGAACCACAACTCGCTTAGGTGACAATTCCGACATGTGTATCATCGAATTAGTCGATTACAATGAAGCAATGTTAGCAACAAAAGATTCTAAGAAAAAAACTAGCCGTAGATCAACAGGCAAAAAATCTTCTAAATCTAAAACTGCATCTAATGCAAAGATTGTTAAAGAAGATGTCGTTGAAAACAAAGAAGTTATTGATGAGCAAGCTTCTGTTAATAATGAAAATGACTCAACCGAAACTAATGTTGAGTAATTATAAAAAAAACTTTTTAAAGAGGGGATTAGTTATCCCCTTTTTTGTATATATTTGAAAAAAATAATTTTATATGGGACAAATTGTAAATATTCAGGCAAGACAAATTTTGGATTCCAGAGGTAATCCTACAGTTGAAGTAGAAGTAATAACAAATCAAGGCGTTTTAGGACGCGCTGCTGTGCCTAGCGGAGCCTCTACTGGCGTGCACGAAGCTGTTGAACTACGCGATAATGACAAATCTCGCTATTTAGGTAAAGGCGTACTACAAGCTGTACGCAACGTGAATACTGCTATTAATGAAACTCTTAAAGGTTTTTATATCGACGACCAATTAGCTATCGACCGCGAAATGATAAAACTTGACGCTACTGCTAATAAATCAAATCTTGGAGCTAATGCTATGTTAGCGGTTTCTATGGCTTGCGCTCAAGCTGCTGCTCAAGAACACGGACTGCCTTTGTTTAATTATTTAGGCGGAGTTAATGCAAGAATATTGCCAATCCCGTTAATGAACATTTTAAATGGAGGACAACATGCCGATAACCTTATTGATATACAGGAATTTATGGTTATGCCCGTCTCGGCTACTACTTTTAACGAAGCTTTAAGAATGGGGACTGAAATTTTTCATAATTTAAAAGCAGTGCTAAAAGCAGATGGATATGCTACTAATGTTGGCGACGAAGGTGGTTTCGCACCAAACCTAAAATCTAATGAAGAAGCTATCGAATATGTTTTAAGAGGTGTTGAAAAAGCCGGATATAAACCTGGCGAAGACGTTTTTATTGCACTTGATGCTGCTGCTTCAGAATTTTATAACGAAGAAAAAAAATTGTATATATTCGAATCGAATGGAAAACAAATGAGCTCGGAAGAAATGGTGAATTATTGGATTGAGTGGACAAAAAAATATCCCGTAATTTCTATTGAAGACGGACTTGCTCAAGATGATTGGAATGGATGGAAACTTATGACCGATAAAATTGGGAAAAAAATTCAAATTGTTGGAGACGATTTATTTGTAACTAATCCAATAAGACTAAAAAGAGGAATTAATGAAGGAATTGCTAATTCTATTTTAGTTAAATTAAATCAAATTGGTACTGTTAGCGAAACACTCGAAGCTGTGAGTTTAGCACATAATAATTCTTATACTTCTATTATTAGTCATCGTTCTGGTGAAACTGAAGACGTTTTTATTGCTGAGCTCGCTGTTGCACTTAATACAGGATTAATTAAAACAGGATCCGCATCAAGAAGCGACAGAGTAGCTAAATATAATCAATTACTCAGAATTGAAGAAACACTCGGAGGAAATGCCTCTTATTTAGGTAAAAACTTTAAATTCTTAAAATAATAGGCAATATGTCAGTAATAAACTGATAAAATTTTTGAATAATAGACAATTTGTCAGAATTTGCTAATTGGCATAATATTAGTAAAACTGAATTTGTGATTTTTATATGTTGTTTAATAAATTAATTTTAATAATATGGCAAATATTGGAAGACCAATGTCAGGGAAAGTTCTTATTCAGCCTGTGGCTGCCGAACAAAAAACATCAAGCGGAATTATTATTCCCGATTCTGCTCAAGAAAAACCTTTAAAAGGTAAAATTGTTGCTGTTGGAAAAGAAAAAGAAAACGAGAAAATTGAGGTTAAAGTTGGAGATATAGTACTGTATAGTCGCTATGGCGGTACTGAATTAAAAATAGATAATACCGATTATCTTATTATGAACCAATCAGAAATTTTATTAGTAATTGAAGAATAATTTATATTTATAAAAGGAAAATATTATGTCAAAAGAAATTAAATTTGAAGTCGGAGCAAGAGAACTATTAAAAAATGGCGTTGACGCATTAGCCGATGCCGTAAAAGTTACATTAGGACCAAAAGGTAGAAATGTAGTAATTGAAAAGAAATTTGGCGCTCCTCAAATTTCAAAAGACGGCGTTACCGTTGCAAAAGAAATCGAATTAAAAGATCCTTTTATGAACATGGGTGCTCAAATGGTTAAAGAAGTCGCCTCAAAAACTAATGACGATGCTGGCGACGGAACCACTACTGCAACCGTTTTAGCTCAATCAATAGTTAATGTTGGCTTAAAAAATGTAACTGCTGGAGCAAATCCAATGGACTTGAAAAGAGGTATTGACAAAGCTGTTATCGCTGTTGTTGCCGAAATCGCAAAAATGAGTAAAACTGTTGGAGATGACATTAGTAAAATAGAACAAATAGCTATGGTTTCTGCTAATAACGACAGTTCTATCGGTAAAGATATTGCTCTTGCAATGGAAAAAGTCAAAAAAGAAGGTGTGATTACTATTGAAGAAGCAAAAGGAACCGATACCGAAGTGAAAGTTGTTGAAGGTATGCAATTTGATAGAGGGTATCTTTCTCCCTATTTTATTACAGACGGTGAAAAAATGGAAGCTGTATTAGAATCTCCTTATATTTTAATTACAGACAAAAAGATTTCTTCAATGAAAGACCTTTTGCCAGTGCTCGAACCTATTGCCCAAGAAGGGAAACAATTGTTAATCATAGCCGAAGACGTTGAAGGCGAAGCATTAGCAACTTTAGTCGTAAATAGATTACGCGGAACTTTGAGAATAGCTGCTGTTAAAGCTCCTGGATTCGGAGATAGAAGAAAAGAAATGCTGCAAGATATCGCTATCCTTACCGGTGGAGAAGTAGTTACTGAAGAAAGAGGGCTTAAACTCGAAAATACCAATATTAGTCAACTTGGACGCGCCGACAAAGTTGTTATTGATAAAGAAAACACAACAATCGTTGATGGTGCAGGAGATAAAGAACAAATCAAAGCTAGAGTTAATCAAATTAAAAAACAAATGGAAATTACTACTAGCGATTACGACAGAGAAAAACTTCAAGAAAGATTAGCAAAGTTAGCTGGAGGCGTTGCAGTAATTTATGTTGGTGCAACTACCGAAGTTGAAATGAAAGAGAAAAAAGATAGATATGAAGATGCTCTTTCCGCAACTCGTGCAGCTGTCGAAGAAGGCGTTATTCCTGGTGGAGGCGTAGCTTACATTAGAGCAATACAGCTTATTAGCGAACTAAAAGGTGAAAATAATGATCAAGATCTTGGTATTTCTATTGTTTTAAGAGCATTAGAAGAACCAGTTCGTAGAATTGTAGAAAATGCTGGTAAAGAAGGTTCTGTTATAGTTCAAAAAATTAAAGAAGGTAAAGATGATTTTGGATATAATGCTAGAACAGATGTTTTCGAAAATTTATACGAATCTGGAGTAATCGACCCAGCCAAAGTTGCCAGAGTTGCCCTCGAAAATGCTGCTAGTATTGCAGGAATGTTATTGACTACCGAATGTGTAATCGCCGAAGATAAAGAAGACGAACAAGCACCGATGCCTAACCCAGGAATGGGTGGAATGGGCGGAATGGGCGGCATGATGTAATTATTTTTTAATAAAAATAGTAGGACTTCTTGGTTTGAGTCCGAAGTAATACATAATTATATATAAGAGGCTGTCTCAAAAAGTAAGCCTCTTTTTTATCTGTTTTAAACCATTTGGAAAGGCATTTTGAAGATTTTTTAGAAATTTTAAAATTATTTGTTTTTATGTTTGTTTGAATAAAAATTTGTTATATATTTGCAGTCCAATTTTAAAATATAAAAATAGTTTAATTATTAGAAAATAAAGATATTATGGCACATCATCAGTCCGCAAAAAAACGTATTAGACAAAGTGAAGCAAGAAGAGAACACAATAAATATTATGCTCGTACTACTCGTAATGCTGTTCGCGATTTAAGAGCTTTAACTAACAAAGCACAAGCAGAAGAAATGCTTCCTAAAGTAACTGCATTATTAGATAAACTTGCTAAAAAGAATATCATTCATAATAATAAAGCTGCAAATTTAAAATCTTCATTAAATAAGCATATTAACTCATTAGCTTAAAACTTATTTTAAAATATGTTCTAAAACTGTTGCGATATTTCGTAACAGTTTTTTTTATATTTTTATCAAAAAAATAAAATAGTTAATGAATAAAAATAAACCAATTAAAGAATGGGCTGATGATGATAAACCTAGAGAAAAACTCTTAGTAAAAGGTAACTCTGCACTTAGCGATGTCGAATTACTTGCTATTTTGCTAAGCTCCGGTTCTATAAATCAATCGGCTATTGAACTAGCTAGAACAATTTTGGCAGATTCTTCTAATAATCTTACTTTATTAGGTAAAAAATCTGTAAAAGAACTTATGAAATTCCCAGGAGTAGGAATAGCCAAAGCTGGCACAATTATAGCCGCATTAGAACTTGGTAGAAGACGTAAACTTGAAGAGGCTATTCAACAAAAATTTATTAGCTCAAGTAATTCTGCTTATAATTATTTTCAACCAATTTTAGGAGACCTCGACCATGAAGAATTTTATATCTTATTCCTTAATAGAGCTAATGGAATTATTAGTAGTAAACAAATTAGTTCGGGCGGAACAATAGGAACGGTAATAGATATTAAACTAATTATGAAAAATGCTCTTGAATGCCTTGCACAGGCTGTAATTGTTGCTCATAATCACCCCTCAGGAAACATAAAACCTAGCTCACAAGATATTGAAATTACTAAAAAAATTAAAAATGCTTGCTCTTTGTTAGATATTAACTTTTTAGACCATATTATTATTGCTGATAAATCATATTATAGTTTTGCTGATGAGGCTTTATTGTAAGATTTGCATATATTATTTATGAAAAAATCAAAAACTTATCTTTATGTAAAAATTAATATATTTAAACTAAATTTTATAAGTATATTTGTTGAAAATACTGTTTATGAAAAGATTATTGTTCCCGATTAGTTTAACCCTTATTATTACTGGAATATTGATTTATTTATTATGTTTTCATTATAAATCAGAATTTGTTATAAATAATTATTCCGAGTTTGTAGATCCTCTTATAGGTACCGATTTTCATGGGCATACTCATCCCTCGGCTATGCTTCCTTTTGGTATGGTTCAATTGGGACCTGATACTCGTTTAGATGGCTGGGACGGTTGCTCTGGTTTTCATTATAGTGATTCAATTATTTATGGATTTAGTCATACTCATTTGAGCGGAACAGGTATATTAGATTATGGGGATATTTTATTAATGCCCTTCTCGCAGTATAATGGTGATATTAATAAAAATGACTTTAGCTCTAAATTTCAATATAATTCTGTTGAAGCAAAACCAGGATATTTTTCTGTTTTTCTCGAAGACAACATGGTTAATGTGTTCCTTACAGTTAGCGAAAGAGTAGGGTTTCATAAATACGTTTTTAATAATGCAAGAGATAAATTTGTTCTGCTTGATTTGAAGCATAGAGACGAAGTTTTAGAAACTTATTTAAAACCAATTTCAGAAACTAAATTTTTAGGCTTAAGGCGTTCTAAATCTTGGGCAGAAAACCAAATATTATATTTTGTATTAGATTTTTCCGAACCTGTTAGTATTGTCGATTATGAATCAGATATTATGTTTTTAGATGGGGATAATCTTATAAGTCCTCAAGAATATGAAAACAGTTCTAATAAGAAGAATATGCAAAAAGTTTATTGCGGAAATAATAATAGACTAATTTTAAAAGTTAATTCTGATACAAAAAAAGAACTATTTGTGAAAGTAGGGCTATCTGCCACAAGTGAGATTGCCGCCGTAAATAATCTTGAAGCAGAAATTCCACACTGGGATTTTGAATTAGTTAAAACTCAAGCTATGAATAGCTGGGACAAAGAACTTAGCAAAATTAGAGTAACAGGTAAAAAAAAAGAAGACATAATTACCTTTTACACTGCTCTTTATCATACGTATAGTGCTCCAAATATTTATTCAGATATAGATGGTTCTTATCGAGGAACCGATTTAAAAGTTTATAAAAACCCTCAGCATAAAACTTATTCTGTATTTTCATTATGGGATACATTTAGAGCAACTCATCCGCTCTACACAATTATTCAACAAGAAAGAAGTTTAGACTTTATAAATACATTTTTAGACCACTACAAAAACGGGGGTGTTTTGACTATGTGGGAGCTTTCTGCTAACGAAACTTTTTGTATGATAGGTTATCATTCTATACCGATTATTGTTGATGCCTATTTTAAAGGAATTGATAATTTTGATACTGAACTTGCCCTCGAAGCAATGATATCTGTCGCTAAAACAGAGGAACTTGGAAAAACAGAATTTGCAAAATATGGATATATCCCTTTAGATTTAGAACATGAATCTGTTTCTAAAGCTCTTGAATATGCGTATGACGATTGGTGTATTGCTATGTTTGCAAAAGCCTTAGGAAATGACGAGGTTTATAAAGAATTTATTGAACGAGCACAGTATTATAAAAATGTTTTTAATCCAAATAATGGATTTATGCAAGCTAAATTAAATGCCGCTTGGCAAGAGCCGTTCGACCCAAAAGAAGTTAATTTTAATTTTACCGAAGCTAACTCATGGCAATATAGTTTTTTTGTTCCTCAAGATATTTTAAGTTTTATTGATTTGCATGGCGGAAAAGAAAAATTCGCAGATAAACTCGACCAAATGTTCTCGGAACAAAGCCAAACTACTGGAAACGAGCAAGTTGACATAACGGGCTTGATAGGACAGTATGCTCATGGTAACGAACCTAGCCATCATGTTGCTTATTTGTATAATTATGCCGGAAAACCATGGAAAACTCAATATATTGTCCGAAAAATTTTATCACAACTGTATAGCAATAAACCAGACGGGCTTTGCGGAAACGAAGATTGTGGGCAAATGTCAGCTTGGTATGTGTTTTCGGCTATGGGATTTTACCCCGTTAACCCAGCTAATGGCATTTACGACTTGGGGAGCCCTATTTTCGATACTGTAATTATTCAATTAGAAAATGGAAAGAACTTCGAAATTATTGCTCATAATAATTCAGATAAAAATATTTATGTGCAAGCAATCAAATTGAACGGTAAAATTTATGAAAAACTTTATATAAAACATAAAAATATTATTAAAGGTGGAAAATTAGAGTTTTTTATGGGAGAAAAACCAAAAGAGAATATAGATATTTCGAAAACTAATATTTTTAAATCAATAATTAGTGATGATTTAATTACACCCGTACCTTTTATTAATGTTCCGTATAGGTCGTATAGAGGTGAACTAGAGCTTAAATTGGATTGCGTTGATAAAGATGCTGAAATATTTTATTCATTAAACCAAGACATAAACAAAAATCCTATTAAGTATGAAAAGCCGATAAAAATAAACTCAAGTGTTAAATTACAAGCTTATTCAAAAGCTCCGGCAAAAAATCAAAGCAAAACTATCGAAGCCAGCTATATTTATATTCCCGATAATAGAAGTATTAAAATATTAAGTACTTATAGCTCACAATATACAGCAGGAGGTGATAATGCTTTAATAGATTTTGTTAAAGGCGAACCTTGGTTTAGAAGTGGTTTGTGGCAAGGTTATAGTGCGCAAGATTTTGAAGCAATAGTTGATTTAGAAGAAATTAAAGAAATTAAATTAATAAATGCAAGATTTTTGCAGGATATAAAATCTTGGATATTTTTCCCTAAAAAAGTATTGTATTTTGCCTCAAACGATGGTGTAAATTTTAAAAAGATATTTGAATCAGAGTCTAATATGCCAGATGATGACTATTCTGTAAAAATACAAGAATTTAAAAGCGAACAAATAAACTTCAAAGCAAGGTATATTAAAGTTAAAGCTATTAGTTACGGCAAATTACCTATTTGGCATTTAAGCGCAGGTAAAGATTCTTGGATTTTTGTTGATGAAATTGAAATTTTATAGCTTAGGTAATTGCTTTTTATTTCTTATCAAAAAGATATAAGATACAAGATTTCCGTTCCTTAGTTTTTATAATTTTAAAGAGTTTTTATTATTTTATTCGTTTGTTTTTGCAAACTTACTGCCGTCATAAGCCCATTTAATATATATTGAACCCCATGCAAAACCTGCACCAAAGGTTGAGATAATAATGTTATCACCAGGTTTCAATTCTTGTTCGTATTCCCATAAGCATAACGGAATTGTTGCCGATGTAGTATTTCCATATTTTGTTATTGTAAGCATAGTTTTTTCTTTTGGGATACCCATCCTTTTAGCTGTTGCTTCAATAATTCTCATATTTGCTTGATGTGGCACTAAATATTTCAAAGAATCAGATGAGATATTATATCTTTCCATCATTCTAACCGAAACGTCTGCCATATTTGATACAGCAGCTTTAAAAACGGGTTGTCCTTCTTGATAAATAAAATGCTGACGACGTAAAATAGTTTCAAATGTTGCTGGTCTAAGCGAACCACCAGCTACTTGGTGTAAATGATGCCGTCCTGAACCGTCGACGTGCATGATGGAGTCAATAAGTCCGTTTCCATCTGTGCAAGGCTCTAAAAGTACCGCACCAGCACCATCTCCAAAAATAGGGGAAGTATTTCTATCATTATAATCAACAATAGACGACATTTTATCGGCACCTACAACAATAACTTTTTTATGAGTTCCACTTTCTACAAATTTTGATGCAGTTATTAATGCGAATAAAAAACTTGAGCAACCTGCATTTATGTCATAGCCGAATGCATTTTTTATGCCTGCCTTATCGCATATAATATTTGCTGTTGCCGGGAATTGCATGTCGGGAGTAACCACACCACAAATAAGCATATCAACTTCGTCAGGTAAAGTTCCTGTTTTTTGAAGTAATTGGTTTATTGCCTCAGTAGCCATGTCGGAGGTTGCTTTTCCCTCTTCCAATAAAATATGTCTTTCTTTAATACCAATTCGCTCCATTATCCAATCATCACTAGTATCAACCATTTTTGCAAGTTCCTCATTAGTTAATACATACGGTGGTACATAACCTCCTACGCCTGTTATTGCTGCTCTAATTTTTGCCATAGTTAAAAGTTTAAATTGTTTTGTTGCAAAATTCTGAATAAATGATTTTGTTAGTAAGTAAAATCATATTTTTAATAGCCTTGTCGCTACTTTTACCATGCCCTACCACCACAGTTTTAGGAGTTCCTAAAACTGGAGTTCCTCCATAATTTTCATAATTATAGTTGTCAAAATATGAGTCGGTAATATTTCTTTCGGATAAAATATTATAAAAAGATTCGGCAAGTTTTAACACTACGTTGCCGGTAAAACCATTACAAACAATAACATCAACTAAATCATTTTTATACAAATCTCCACCTTCGATATTACCTATAAAATTTATATTTTTATCGTTTTTCAGTAGTTGATATGTTGCTTTAACTAAGGAACTCCCTTTGTTTTCTTCTTCTCCAATATTTAATAGTGCTACTTTAGGGTTTTCAATTCCCATGATAGTTTTAGCATATAAACTTCCTAGTAAAGCAAATTGAACAAGATTTTCTGGTTTGGCATCTGAATTTATTCCGACATCGAGAATTAAATTGTTTTTACCTGCATTGTTGGGATAGTACGAAGATATGCAAGGTCTTAAAACTCCATCAATAAGCCCTATTACTTTGCTAACGCCAACAAGCATTGCACCAGTATTTCCAGCAGAAGCAAAACCATCTATCAAGCCTTGTTTTAAATAATAAAATCCTTTAACGATACTTGCATCGGTTTTTTCAATAAATGATTTTACAGGGTCATCTCCCATTTTAATAACTTGACTACAATCAATTATTGTATAATCAGAAGCATTTGCTCCAAACTGATTTAAAGATTCTAATATTAATTTATTAGGTCCAAAAAGAACTAACTCATCTTGAGATTTTAGTTCTTTTTTTGCAAGAATTGCTCCTTTTATAGTTTGGATAGGAGCAAAATCCCCACCCATTATATCTATGCCTATTTTCACTAAAAATTAGCTAATAACGGCTTCTTTACTAATTGCAAGTTTACCTCTGTAGTATCCACATTCTGGACAAACGTGATGATATTCTACAGTTGCACCACAATTTGAACATTTTGCAAGTGTTGGTAAGCTTGCTTTATAATGTGTTCGACGTTTGTTTCTTCTTTGTTTTGATGTTTTACGCTTTGGATGTGCCATCTTTAATAATTTTAATTATTTAACATTTTATTATTTATATCACTAAGTTGACTAAGCCATGTGTCAACATTTGTTTCATCTATTTGTTCTTTTTTTTCTTCGCTAAGGCTATATCTTTCAAGTATTTTTAGCATTTCAGGATTGCATGTGGAATTGCCATTGTTATCTTGTGGATGAAAATGAGTTAGAGGTAGTCCAAAGTGGGCAAACTCATAAATAAATTGTGAAATATTAATAGAGTTTTCGCCTTTTTTTATGGTAATATAATCTTCGTTTGTATCAAAATTAGTCTCATCACCAAATTTAACTTCGATAATATCTCTAAAGTTTATAATCTCAAAGTATTCGTCTAAACAACGATCACAAATAATCTTAACCTTACCCTTTAACTCAATATCTAACTCTAACGAGTCGGAGTGCTTTGTTAAAATAAGGCGAACATCTAAATTAGCACCCTTAATTTCGCTATTCTCAAAATAAGTAAAAAACTCATCTGAAACTATAAAGTTGTAGTTGTAGTCTTTGTTATCAAGACCATTGAACTGTACAGTATATTGAGCTAATGACTTCACTTTTTATGAAAAAAAATTTCGTGCAAATTTATAAAAACTATTTTACATTACAAGGAAAAAATGATTAATAAATATTAAGCTATCCCTAGGTTGAAAAAAACATTATTTATTAAAACTTATTCTAAAAGTTGAACCTTGCCCAATTTCAGAATGTTTTACAAAGATTTTTCCTTTATGATATTGTTCAACAATTCGTTTTACTAATGATAAACCTAAGCCCCAACCTCTATCTTTTGTTGTGTAACCTGGGTTGAATATTGTTTTTAAGGCTGATTTTGGAATACCCTTACCATTGTCGGAAATATCGATAAATATATGCTTTGCCGTTTGACTATATATAATTTGTATTTCGCCTTTTTCACCAATAGCATCTACAGCGTTTTTGCAAAGATTTTCTATTACCCATTCAAATAAATCTTGATTTACATTAACTTGTATATTTTCATCAAACTTATTTAATAAAATTATTGATATTGAGCTTGGAATACGCAAATTCATGTAATTTATTGATGATTGTAATATTTCATGTAAATTAGTTGACAAAAGTTGAGTTTTAGAACCTATTTTCGAAAAACGAGAAGCAATTTTTTCCAATCTTTTAACATCTTTTTCTAATTCTAAAATAATTTCGGGGTCTTTAACTTGTTCTTTTAAAATTTCTGTCCAAGCCATTAATGAGGAAATGGGTGTCCCTAATTGATGGGCTGTTTCTTTTGACATTCCTAGCCATACTTGATCTTGTTCGGCTCTACGACTAACCGAAAAAGCGAAATATGAAGCCAAAATAAATAAAAACACTAATCCGAGTTGAAAGTATGGATAATAGTATAATTGATTTAAAAGATTTGAATCGGAATAGTAAATTTTTCCTAAAACAGTTCCGTCTTCTGTTGTAATTGTAAAATGTTCTTTGGAATTAGTTTTAAACTCGATAAGTTTTTTTTGTTGATAATCATTATTTAACATTTTCACACTATCAATATTTCTAAATGAATTAATATTATCGAGTGTATCTGTCAAAATTACTGGTATTGTTTCATTATTTTTAAGAACGTTAAATAGAAAACTAATATCTTCATCAGGCGATGAATTAATTAATTGTTGAGTAGCTTCTGCCCAAAGTTGAATTCGTTTGTGTTCTTCATCGGCTAATTTTTTCATCAAATTGTTGGTATATAATATTGAAATTCCACCAATCAATAATGCAAAAATTATTAACAGTATTTTCCACCGACGTTTTTTTCTGTATATTTTCAACTTATATGTTTTTGATTTAAACGTCATATCGTTAAATTTATTTTAAAAAACAGAAAGATAAAAATAAATTTGAAATAATTGCGAGAACAAAACGCTTGCAAAAATAATTATTAAGTAAATATATGATAATTTTGATTTTGAAGTTATAATTATGCTTGCAAGAATTATGGACAGTGCAGGATAAATTAAAGCGATAATTTCGTCGGGCATTAATGGGCTTAAAAATAAGGTTATTGTGTATGCAATATAAATTAAAAGTGCTGTTTGTAATTTTATTGAATTATTTTTTTTTGCAAGTTTTAATACAAATCTCGAACTTAAAGTTAAAATAACTAAAACAATAAATGGTGCAAATATTATATTGTTTGAGCTAGAATATCTTGACAATAAAAAATTTTGGTTTAAACTAATTTTTGTTTTTAGCCAAATTGACTGAAAGTCCCCAAAAAGCCAAAAGCTTGTATAAAAAATTACTAGTGGTGTTAAGATTCCTAGCAAAAGAACCGCAATTTCTCTCCATTCTATAGTTTTTAATAAAAAGAAACTTATAATCAATAAAGGCAAAAAATAGATTACTTTTGGATAAAATAAAAAGGCAAGTGCAAAAATTAATCCTGAGTTATAGGCGGTTTCTAAGGCAATAAATTTGTTTATAGAATAAAAAATAATTAGAATTGCCATAAAAACTAACAAGCTCGAAATCAGAATATTATTAAATTGTTGAATGTTGATAAAATATCCGCTCAAAATTGCGAAAATCAAACCTGGACTTTGGTATGCACCGCTTACAATTTGTAAGTCTGCATTTACTTTTATCAATAATGTTGCAAAAAAATAAAAAATTAAAAAACCAATAAAAGCCGATAAATATTGGGAACTCAGTCTAAACCCTAATGATGTTGGAAATAATTTTGCTATTTCGTAGTTTTCTATTCCTGTGGGCATAAAAATAAACTTAAAGGCCCATAGCAAGAGCATTATTAAAAAAATTAGTAAATAATTTAAATTAGAGTTCTTTTTTAATAATTTTATCATTTTAAATCCATTCCGATATCTTTCCGGAAATACATTTTGTCAAATTTAATACTTTTGATTGATTTATATGTTTTTTCAAGAGCTTCGTTCATATTTTTACCTAAACTTGTAATTGCTAGTACTCTGCCTCCTGAGCTTAATACTTGTTTTCCCTGTTTAATTGTACCTGCATGAAAAACAATACTATCTTTAACTGTATCTGTGCCATTTATAACTTTGCCTTTTTCATATTCTTGGGGATAGCCGCCCGAAACTAAAACAACTGTACTAGCAAAGTTTGATGAGATTTTAATTTCGGTATTACATAAATTATGGTTAGAAGCTTGTATTAATAAATTTAAAAAATCTGATTCTATACGTGGCAATACCACTTCAGTTTCGGGGTCACCAAGCCTAACATTATATTCAATCACAAATGGGCTAGAATTAACGTTCATGAGCCCGAAAAATATAAAACCGCAATAATCGAATTTTTCTTTTTTTATGCCCTCTATTGTTGGGATAATAATTTGTGTTTCAACCTTTTGTGCAAAATTCTTATCATAAAAAGGGACTGGAGAAACAGCTCCCATGCCACCAGTATTTAAGCCAGTATCGTTTTCGCCAATTCTTTTATAGTCTTTCGCTTCTGGTAAAATTACATAAGATTTGCCATCGGTTAGCACAAATACCGAACATTCTATTCCGTTTAAAAACTCTTCAATAACAACTTTAGAGCTAGCTTTACCAAATTTTCCATTAAGCATGTTTTTTAATTCAGAAATAGCTTCATCTAGAGAATCAATTATTAAAACGCCTTTCCCTGCTGCTAATCCGTCTGCTTTTAGCACAAATGGTGGTTTTAATGTTTTTAAGAAATCTATTGCTTGGTTTATGTTGTCGTTATTTGCCGAAAAATACCCTGCAGTGGGGATATTATATTTTTTCATAAAATTTTTTGCAAAATCTTTTGAGCCTTCTAGTTTTGCGGCTTCTTTGCTTGGTCCAATAATCATTAGATTTTTATGCTTTTCGACTGATTTAAAATAGTTTGTAATTCCAGAAACTAAAGGGTCTTCTGGACCTATAACTAAAACGGAAATTTTATTTTTCTCAATAAATTCCGAAATTGAAGTAAAATCTAACGGACTTAGGTTTATATTTGTGGCAATTTTTGAAGTTCCTGCATTTCCAGGAGCGACAAAAATCTTTCCTGCTAGTTTGCTTTGCGAGATTTTATACGTTAAGGCATGCTCCCTGCCTCCCGAACCTAAAACAAGAATATTCATATAAAATTATTATTTGTGAAACTTAGTATTAAGTTTGTAAAAATACTTATTTTTATTTTATAGAGAAAATATTTGTCGCAAGTATTCTTGAAAAACTGTAATTGTAATTATTATTTTTTAAATTATTTTGTTTAAAAAATTAATTTAATTGCTATTTTATTAACTTTGGCAATTGTAATTTTTTTTAAAATGGAATTAAAAAGTTTAATTAATCAGGCTTGGGAAGATAGAAGTTTGCTAAAAGACCTTAAAGTGATATCTAGTATTGAAGAGGTAATTTCTTTATTAGATAAGGGGCAAGTTCGTGTTGCCGAACCAACTTCAGACACATGGATTGTAAATGATTGGATAAAAAAAGCTGTGATAATGTATTTCCAAATTAAAAAAATGGAAAAAATGGAACTAGGAATTTTTGAGTATCACGATAAGATTCCTTTGAAAAAAAATTATGATAAGCTTGGAGTAAGAGTAGTGCCTCATGCAATTGCCAGATATGGGTCTTTTCTTGCACCAGGCGTTATTATGATGCCTTCTTATGTGAATATTGGGGCTTATGTTGGCGAGGGTAGCATGATAGATACTTGGGCAACAGTTGGTTCATGTGCTCAAATTGGCAAAAATGTTCATCTTTCGGGCGGAGTTGGAATTGGTGGTGTTTTAGAACCTGTTCAAGCAGCCCCAGTTATTATTGGAGATAATGTTTTTGTTGGTTCTAGATGTATAGTAGTGGAAGGAGTAAGATTAGAAAATGAAGTCGTTTTAGGAGCAAATGTCGTTATTACTGCTTCTACCAAAATTTTAGATGTTTCGACTTGTAAACTCGTTGAATATAAGGCTTTTGTTCCCGAGAGGTCTATTGTAATTCCTGGTACTATGCCTAAAAAATTTCCTGCTGGCGAATTTAATGTACCTGTAGCTTTAATTATTGGAAAAAGAAAGGAATCTACTGATAAAAAAACTTCGTTAAATGAGGCTTTACGCGACAATAATGTTGCTGTATAAAATTTTATTTTTGGATTTATGAAAATAGCATTTGATGCAAAAAGAGCTTTTTATAATAAAAGTGGTTTAGGAAACTATAGCCGGGATATTATTTCAGGGTTACATGAATTTTATCCACAAAATTCTTATTATTTGTTTTCGCCAAAAGTAAATAACGACTTGTTAGAAAAACAATTTTGTGCAAATGTAATAACTTCTAAATATAAGTCTTCGTTGCTGGGCGCTTATTGGCGTAGTGTTAAAATGGGTAAAGATATTGCAGAACTAAATCCAGATATTTATCATGGTTTAAGTAATGAACTTCCGAAAAATATTGCTAAAACCTCCGCCAAAAAAGTTGTTACCATTCACGATTTGATTTTTGTTAAATTACCTCATTTATACAAATTTATTGATAGAAAAATTTATTATAAAAAGTTTTATTTTGCTTGCAAAAATTCTGATAAAATTATTGCAACTAGTAATCAAACAAAAAACGATATTATAGAAGAATTTAAAATTGATCCACAAAAAATAGAAGTAATTTATCAATCTTGTGGCAAAGGATTTTCTAGAAAATATTCCGATGAAGAGTTTTCCAGAATAAAAAATAAATATAAACTCCCAAGTAGTTTTATTTTGAGTGTTGGAAGTATTGAAGAAAGAAAAAATGTTCTGAAAGTTGTTCAAGGGCTTTATTATGAAAAAATTGATATTGACTATGTAATAATAGGGCGGAAAACAAAATATCTTGATAAAGTTCTTGCTTGGGCAAAAGAACATGGAGTTTTGCATAAACTTTATGTATTAAATAATGTATGTTCTGTGGACTTGCCTATAATTTATCAACTTAGCGATATTTTTCTTTACCCATCGGTTTATGAAGGCTTTGGAATTCCAATAATTGAAGCTTTTAATTCTGGACTTCCTGTTATTACGTCTAATATTGGAGCTTGTGCCGAAATTGCAGGAGATGCTGCCATAACCGTTAATGTCTCTGAACCTTTAGAAATAGGGAAAGCTATAAAACAAATTTTTGAAGACACAGAACTTAAACAAGATTTAATAGGAAAAGCAAGATTAAGAGCCAAAGAATTTAGCCGCGAAAATATGATTACAAAATTATATAATTTTTACTTTAGTTTATGAGAGAGATAATTACAGAAACGGTTAAAATACTTAATAAAGACGGAGTTATTTTATATCCTACCGACACTATTTGGGGTATAGGTTGTAATGCTTTGAGCGAAAAAGCTGTTGAAAAAGTTTATGCAATAAAACAAAGAGATAGACTGAAAAGTATGTTGATTTTAGTTGATTCTGTTGAGATGCTTGAGCGTTATGTTAATCAAATCCCCTCTACTGCCTTGCAGTTAATTGAGGCTGCAACTAGTCCTTTAACTATTATCTATTCCGGTGCCAAAGGGATTGCTCAAAACCTTATTGCAGCCGATAATACTATCGGTATTAGAATTACGAAAGATGAATTTTGCAAAAATTTAATCCATGAATTTGGAAAACCAATAGTTTCGACCTCGGCAAATCTTGCAGGCAGTAAACCACCTTTGGGATATTTTGATATCAATAATGAAATTAAAATTTCTGTAGAATATATTGTCCCTTTGCGTTTAGAAGAATTAAATACTTCAAAAAGTTCAGATATAATCAGGGTTTTGCGAAATGGTCAAATTGAGATAATTAGATAAAAAAACCTCCGAATTTTCTTAGGGCTAAGACATCGGAGGAAATTCAGACATTTTTCAAAAAGTTACTATTTATGAATAACCAAATATAATGCCAAAATTATTTTAATGTGTTGAGCCTTAATAAATATATAAAAGAGCTTCAAAATTTATTGCCTGATTTTTATCCCGAAAGAGAGGCAAAGTCTGTAATTGAGTTTTATGTGAAGGAAAGCCTGTCCCTTACAAATACCGAGTTCTTGTTAAAAAAAAATCAAGCTTTAAACCAAAATGAAATTCTAAAATTAGAAAAAAACAAGGATAGGCTTATTAAAGGCGAGCCTGTGCAATATATTTTTAATAAAGCGTATTTCTATGGATTGGAGTTTTACGTTAATAAAAATGTTTTAATACCTCGGCAAGAAACGGAGTTGTTGGTTGACACTATTATTAATTTATATTCTCAAAATAAAAATCTGAAAATATTAGATATTGGTACAGGTTCGGGAAATATAGCAATTAGTTTAAAAAAGAATTTAAAAGATTCAGAATTAAGTGTTATTGATATTTCAGCAGCTGCATTAGATTTATCTAGTAAAAATTCTTATATACATAATGTAAAACTTTGCTTTTATCAGTTTGATATTTTGTCGGAAAATTACGACTTATTTAAAAACGAAAAATTTGATTTAATTGTTTCAAACCCACCTTATGTTACTTTATCCGAAAGGGACTTCATGCTCAAAAATGTAACAGAATTTGAACCTGAAAAAGCGCTTTATGTAACTAATGAAAATCCATTAAATTTTTATGACGCAATTCTAAAATTTGCCAAAAAACATTTAATAAAAGACGGAAAACTATTTTTTGAAATTAATGAAAACTTCGGAAATGAAGTTTCTGAACTCTGCTTAAAAGCGGGATTTAGACCTCAAATAGTTATTAAAGACTTAAATAATAAAGATAGGATTGTTGTGGCTAAGTTTTAATTTTTTAAGATTTTAGCTAAGGGAAAATGAAGAATAAAAATTCCAAGAAATGCAATAGCTCAGTAATCTATTAAAATACGGTAAGCATGTAGATTAATGTTAAAAAATGCTGTCCGAAATACTTGCAACTTCCACAAAATAGAATAACTCTAAATAAAATACAATATTTTTTTAAACAAACTTAAAAAAAATATGTTTAGTAAATTCGGAAGTGTTCAAATGCTATTACTGATATTTGATTAAACAAAGTGATGTAAACTTGAAATACTTCTACAAAGTGCGTAAAAAAGAAAAATATAAAATTTATAACAGTATGAAAAAGAATAAATTTAACTTAGCCAAAGCCGGTAAGACCTTATCAGCTTTTTTAATTTTATTTTCATTTACATTTGTTCTTTCTGGGCAAAATATTCTGGATTTTAATTCTGTTTTGGGGTCTTCTCCTTGTCTTGTCCTAAAATAGGTTTACACAAATAGAGAAAAATCTTTTTACAAAAAAAACCTCAACTTACAAAAAGTAAATTGAGGTTTAAAA
>CAYRQZ010000015.1:0-5574 GCA_964426585.1 uncultured Bacteroidales bacterium
GTTTACTACATTAAATTAATTACCGAAACTAATAGCTTTATTGAAAAATTAGTTATCGAATAATAATAACATTTAACTACAAAAAAAGCCGCTAAGTTTGAGCGGCTTTTTTTATTATTTTTGAAAAATAATTTAGCCTAAAATGGAAAGTAAAAACAGTAAGGTAATCAATAAATTTCATACAAAACTTAGACAAGCTATTCGAAAATATGATCTTATTCATGATAATGATAAAATATTAGTCGGAATATCGGGAGGTAAAGATTCTTTAAGTCTTTTAACTGCTTTATCAAAATTTAAAAACCATGCTAAACAAAACTTCGAAATTATTGCAATTCACATTAAAGTTAAAAATCTAGATTATAAAGTCAACATAAGTTTTATTGAAAATTTCTGCAAAGACAATAATATAAATTTTATTATAAATGAGATAAATATTAATTTTACAAAAAATCAAAAAAAATCAACTTGTTTTGTCTGTTCATGGCATAGACGAAAAAGGCTTTTTGAGCTTTGTAAAGAATACAAGTGCAATAAATTAGCACTTGGGCATCATCTTGACGATGCTATTGAAACACTTTTGATGAATATGTGCTTTCATGCTAGCATAAGTTCATTGCCAGCAAGTTTAGAAATGCTAAATGGAGAATTAAAATTAATCCGACCTTTAATTTTACATAAAAACAAAGAAATACTAGAATTTTCAAATGCCATGAACTTCCCGAGAGAATTAAAGCTTTGTCCTCATTCCGACAAGACAAAGCGTATTGAACTTGCAAAGTTAATTGATGAAATTGAAGAAAAAATTAAACCAGCTAGAAATAATATTTTCAACTCAATGTCAAAAATATACAGAGAATATATCCCTATCGAAAACGGAAAAGATCCAATAATTAAAGGTTTAAATTTACCGCACAAGTAGCTAATTAGATAAAAGATAAAAATCTTGCCAATTTTAGACTTTTATTTGCAAAAATATTTTTCCAAAAATTTAGTTTTGAAACAAGCTTTTTAATATATACCTTTGAAAAAAATAAAATACTTAGTCATGAAAATTTATAAAATAATTATTCTTATTCTTTCTGCACTTATTCTTTCCTTTGGTTGCAGAATGAAAGAAGCTTGCGAACTAAACCATAGTGGCGAAATTTTTGTTACAAATAAAACCGGCGAAACCGTTGATGTTTTTGTAGATAATTTAAAAGTTTTCACTCTGCAAAATTTAGAAACAAAATCAATAGAAAGACCTGTTGGAAACTACCATGTTAAATGCCTAAACTTCCCAAACGAGTGGGAACAAACAGTAATTGTTGAAGAGTGTAAAAGCACAAAACTGCAATTTCCCGAAATAGAAGATTAGTGAAAAATTTATTAGTATATTCCGCCTCGGCAGGTTCGGGAAAAACCCATAATATTGCCAAGCAATATATTTTGCTATTATTCCAAAAACCAACAGCTTGGCGAAATATTTTAGCCGTTACCTTTACAAACAAAGCTAGCGAAGAAATGAAAGCTAGAATTATTGAAGAACTTCATAAAATTGCAAATAATTTACCAAATAACAGAAGCGAAGAAATAGCTGAACTTACTGGCAAATCAAAGCAGATGGTAATAAATATTGCCCAAGAAATTTTTACAGGAATTTTACACGACTACTCTTTCTTTTCTATTTTTACTATCGACAGCTTTTTTCAAAAAATTCTTAGAAATTTTACTAGAGAAACAGGAATACAATACGACTACGAGCTTGAGTTAGACTCTTCAAAAGTTATAAATATCGCCGTTGACGAGCTTTTAGAAAAAGCAAACTCGGATAAAAAACTAAATGAACTTATCTTTAATTTAGTTTACGACAAAATGAATAGCGAAAAAAAATGGGATTTCCGAAACGAACTAAAATCTTTCCTGAAAAATGTTATAGAATCGGACTTTAGAACATTTCAAACACAATATGACGAGTTTTTTAATGACCCTAAAAGTTTAGAAAAGTTAAAAACTGAACTAAAAAGCATTAAAGACAATTTTATTAAAGAAATTGAAAATTATGAAAAATCGCTAAAAGATATTTTAAAAGAAAACAATCTAAATATTAAAGATTTTTCAGGTGGAGAAAGTCGATCTATAATCAAAAGATTATTAAAAACCTCTGAAGAATTAAAATCAGGAATTTCAATAGATATAAATAAAAAATTTGCTAATATCGAATTGATTGACAAGTGGTTTAAAGTCGCCGACCAAGAAAAACATTCTCATGTTTTTAAGCAATGTTCAGAAATTTCTGTTAGCATGCAAGATTGTTTTTCCGAAAATTACAATTATTTTAATTCTGTAAATATTATTAACAAAAACCTAAACCACACAGCTTTAATAAATTCTGCATTAAATCAAATTAAGGAATATCTTAATCGCGAATCTAAATTTTTAATTAGCGACGTTCCCCTCTTCCTTTCTGAAATTGCACGAAACAATAACGCTTCGTTTATTTATGAAAAAACAGGAAGTTTTTACGAAAATTTTTTAATAGACGAGTTTCAAGATACTAGCACAACACAATGGGATTCTTTTTATCCACTTTTAAGTAATAGTCTTGCAAGTGGAAACCCTAATATTATTGTAGGCGATATCAAGCAATCTATTTACGCTTGGCGTGGCGGAGATTGGAATTTATTAGCAAGCAGACTTAAAAACACTTTCCCCGCCGACTTTTTAGCAAAAGACCTTAGTGATAATTGGAGAAGCGGTGAAAAAATTGTTAATTTTAATAATATTTTCTTCGAAATTGCCGTAAAAGAACTGGCAAACAAAATTAAAAATGAATCCTCTGATAATTTAGCCGATTTATTAGAAAATACAATTTATGAGAATATTAAGCAAAATGTCAAAAAAAACTATAAATCTGAAGTTAAAATTAGCATTTTCGACAAAGAAAATGCTAAAAAGGAAGAAATAGAAGAAAATATTTTGCAAAACTTAATTTTTCAAATTGAAGAAATTCAAAAAAACGGGCATCCGGCCAATGAAATTTTAATCCTTGTAAGAGGAAACAAAGAAGGTAGTCAAATTGCAAATTATATACTTTCATATTCGCAAACAGAAAATGCTAAACCAGAAATTATTTATGATATTATTTCCTCTGATTCTCTATTTATAAACTCAAACCATGCAATTAAGTTTATTTTAGCATTTTTTAAATTTTTAGTAAATCCTAAAGACAAAATAGCGTTTTCCGAAATTTTGTATAGCTATTATAAAACAAAATACCACAGCAACAATACAGGTTTAGATTTAAGTAAAGTTGAAAATTTAGATATTATCGAAGAAAAAATTAATACTCTATACGACAAACTAAAAAATAAACTACTATATGAAATTTCTGATAACATAATTGAAGAATTTGAACTCAATAAAAAAGCCGAAAATATTGCTTTTTTAAGCTCTTTTCAAAATTTAATTCACGATTTTGAACAAAAACAAGCCTCAGACTTAAATTTATTCTTAGAATATTGGGAAGAATCAGGATACAAACAAAATATTAAAGTTCCCGAAAAACAAAATGCCATAAATATTTTAAGCATACACAAAGCAAAGGGCTTGGCCGCCGATTTTGTTTTAATTCCGTTTTGTAATTGGAACCTAGACATGTATGGCAAAAATATTTGGGTAAATTCAGATTTAGCCCCTTTTAACAGCTTACCCAGGTGGTCAGTGCCTTATAATAAACAACTTATTAACTCAGTTTTTACCGAAAATTTTTATTCTAATCAATTTAAAAACTTAGTCGAGGCTTTCAATATTTTATATGTGGCTTTTACACGTGCAAGAAAAGGTTTATATATATCTATTATTGATGAAAAAGACAATTCTACAAGAAAAATTTCAAGTATTTTAAATAATACTATTAATAATGAAAATTTCAAAAAAACAATCGAATTTAGACAAAAAGAAATTCCTGAGTTGAATTGTACAGAATATCATTCAGGCGAAAAACCAGACTTAATAACTGACAGTACAACAGACGATTACATAAATGATTACAGTATTAGCCTTTCCGAAAAAAATATAAAAACCAAATCTTTTTTTGACAGAGAAAAAATTAATCCTGAATCAAATTCTTCAATTCATAAAGGGATAGCTTATCACAAAATATTTGAAAATATTATTAGTAAAGATGATGTTAAGCCAGCTATAAGAAGAATTACTAATTTAGGACTTATCAAAAAGAACGAAGAAGATTTTTATTTTCAAGAAATTCAGAAAATTCTTAATAAACCAAGGATAAAAGATTGGTTTTCAGAAAATTACAAAGTTCTTAACGAAGCAGAAATATTAAGTTCGGATGGCAAAATTTATCGACCCGACAGAATTATTATAAATGAGGAAAAAGTAATAATTATTGATTATAAATTTGGAGAACAAGAGCTATCAAAATATGTTTATCAAGTAACAAATTACGCCGGGCTTTTAGAAAACTTAGGCTATAAAACTATAGAAATTTATATCTGGTATGTATTATTAGATTTTATAATTAAAACCGACCCCAAAACAGGTAAAACCGAAAAAATCTCCGTAAAATGAAGAAAATAATACGCTTTTTTGTTAGAAATATTCCACGACCAACATTAATTAAGCTTTCGGGCATATTTTCTTTTATTATTCGCCCATTTTACTGGGGAAATAAAGTCGAATGTCCTATTTGTGAAAATAAATTTAGAAAATTTTTACCTTACGGGAGTAAAGCAGGCGAAAATCGTTTATGTCCGGTTTGTTTGTCTTTAGAAAGGCATAGGCTTATTTTCTTATATTTGAAAAACCATAGCGATTTTTTTACAAAAAACAATATAGTTTTACACATTGCACCAGAGCAACCATTTAGAAAAATTTTTAAAAAGCAAAATAATTTAGACTACACTACAGCCGATTTAGTTTCGCCAATTGCTGATTTACATTTCGATATAATGAATATTCCTTTGGAGGATAATACTTATGATTGGGTAATTTGCAACCACGTATTAGAGCATGTTGAAAACGATATTGAAGCAATGAAAGAAATTTTAAGAATCTTAAAACCAGAAGCTAAAGCTATTTTGCAAGTTCCGATAAACTACGAATACTCAGAAACACACGAAGATTTAAGTATTACAGACCCAAAGGAAAGGGAAAAAATATTTGGACAATACGACCACTTAAGGTGGCACGGGCTTGATTATCCCGAAAGGTTAAAAAAAGCAGGCTTCGAGGTTGAAAATTTTGATATTAAAGAAATTCTTCCTGACGAAACCATACAAAAATACCGTTTAGACCCAAAAGAAATTTTATTTATTGCGATAAAAAAACATTGTGATAACAAAAATTAAAAATAGTTTTTAAAATAAATAGAAATATTATTAAAGCTCCTTACTTTTTCACTAATAGCACAATATTTTCGACATGATGAGTATGTGGGAACATATCTAAGGGTTGAATTTCGAGAATGTCGTACATATCAATTAATAAAGCTATATCACGAGCTTGAGTAGCAGGGTTACAACTAACATATACAATTTTATTTGCAGCAATTTCTCGCATAACATTTAT
>CAYRQZ010000015.1:5674-7695 GCA_964426585.1 uncultured Bacteroidales bacterium
CATCAATTCTAAAACTCAACCCATCTAAATTTTCTAAAATATAATCACGCCCTTTATAGCAAATTACTTGTTGGTCGTAAATAGAATCGTTAAATTTTGTGTTAACAACGTATTGCAATGAGGTTAAATTTGGAAATTCAGAATTTAAAAACTCCATAGCTTCATTAATAAGCTGTTTTTCGTCTTTACTAAAAATAACAACAACCATAATTTCGCCCGTAGAGCTAGTTCTAATCATTAAATTACGCATCATTCCTTCATGACTGCGACTGTTGTAATAGTCGTAACCGTTTTTCCTTGTAAATTCTCTTAACTTATTTCTAATTTGATTAGATGGTTCAGCTTGTAAAAAACATTCATTAATATCCACAATTCTATCAAACATGCCTGGCGCATGAAAACCCAAGCCTTCTAGTTCGCGAGTATTTTTATCAACAAAAGGCTCATCTTCGTTTAGCCAACGCCGATTTGCAAAAGTAAATTCTAACTTATTTCTATAATATCTATTTTCATTAGCTGCAAGAATAGGACTTATTTTAAGATTTTTTAAACCTGCAATACGAGTCAGTTGGTCAAAAACTTGTTTTTCTTTATAATATAATTGTTTTTCGTATGGCAACATTTGCCATTTGCAACCACCACAAATCCCAAAATATTTACAAAAAGGCTCAATTCTATCATCTGAAAACTTATTAATTTTCAACAATTTTGATTCGGCATAAGCTTTTCGCATACGAGTTAATTGGACATCAACTACATCGCCAGGAATTACGCCTCTCACAAAAATTACATAATTCTCGTGCCGTCCAATTGAAACACCCTCAGCAGCTATATCACTAATTAACAGATTTTCAACAAGCGGAAATTTTTTTCGTCTCACAGTTTTAAAAATTTTTGCAAAGTTAAAAACTAAAATACAAAACCATCAAATACATTATTCAATTTTTAATTCTAAAAATTAAATTATTATTAAGAAAATATCATTAAAAAATATATACATTTGCATTAAATAAATAAAAATTGATATGGAAAACTCTAAATTTATTAAAATTACTTTTATAATTAGTATTATTGCGATAATTACAAGTGTTGCAGTTTTGATTTTTACATTAACAAACAAAAAAACTTCTACCTCGCAAAATTCTACAAACAAAACAAGTCTATCTGCAGACTCTTTAGGAAATATTAACATAGCATACGTTAATCTTGACACTTTATTGTTAGAATATAAATATTCAATAAAACTTAATGAAGATTTTTTGACAGAGCAAGCTAAAGCTAAAGCTAATCTAGAGACAAGAATGAAATCTTTTGAGAAAAAATACAACGAATTTTCAGAAAAAGCAAGGCTTGGAAGTTTTATTTCGCAAAAAAGCATGGAAACGCAACAAAATGAACTATTACAAGAGCAAGCCAATATTCAGAAGCTAGAACAAGAACTTACCGAAAAATTAATGAAACAACAAACCCAACTCAATAATGAACTATTAGACACCGTCTCTAATTTTATTAAAGAATTTAATGACGGACGTTATGTTTTAATTCTTGGTAATGCTGCTGGAGGAGGAATTTTATACGCCGAACCAGAAATGGATATTACAAACCAAGTTGTTGAACAACTTAATCAGAGATATTCTAAATCGAAAAAGGAATAAAACTATAATGAGTTTTGCTAGTTCTTATTTTAGCAGATACAAAATAAATAATACAATTTTTAATAATAATCCCTGTCATACTACGGGGATTATTGTTGTTATACCTTGCTTTGATGATGAATTTATATTTGAAACTTTAAACTCTATTGAAAATGCAAATAAACCAAATTGCAATATTGAGGTAATTGTTATCATTAATTCGGGCGAGAATACTGAAAAAAATATTGTCAAAAAAAATCAAGAAATTTATAAAAAATTAATTGCTAATTCTAAAAACTCAACTTACAAATCCTTTAATTTACTAGTTCATAATTTTGAAAATATTAAAAACAAAATTGCAGGCGTTGGCTATGCTAGAAAACTTGG
>CAYRQZ010000015.1:7795-38164 GCA_964426585.1 uncultured Bacteroidales bacterium
CAAATAATTAAAACACAAGACTACAAAGTATATAATTTTAATATTTTTAAAATTATTAATAAATTTTATTCGCTTATTCCAGAGTTTTTCCAAAATAAAGAGTTTTTGAACAATATACCAGAAGAAATTCTTAATTTTTACACAAAAGAAAAGCTAAAAATTGACATTAACGAGGCAAAACAAAATTCATCTAGTAAAGAAAAGTTTTCAAAACGGTTTTTTTCAAAATTTAATGCGTTTTTTATTATTCAGTTCTTAAATAGTTTTAATGAAGAAAGTAAATTCCCCCCAAAAGATGTTTTAGAAATGGCAAGCGAATTATTGTTATCAAAAAATATCAAACTTGAAAATACTAAAACAGAAAATATTTACAATCAAATTTTTAAACTTGATTTACTTGAAAAATGAAATTAAATTTTTGTATCGGTTATACAATTAAGATATACACGAATTGCCTCCAATTTAATTGCATATAGTATTCTTACGATATAAAAATTTATTAAAATATTTATGTTCAAACTTTATTATATTTGCAACAAAATGAAAAAAGGATTAGTTTTACAAAGTACAGGAGCCAATTACTTGGTTGAATCAGAAAATAAAAACTTTTTATGTACAGTAAAAGGGCGACTCCGTTTAAATACTTCGAGAGAAACCAATCCAGTGGCTGTTGGAGACTATGTTGAATTTGAACAAATTTCAGAAACTCAAGGAGTTATTAGCGGAGTTGAGACTCGTAAAAATTGTATTGTCAGAAAATCAACAAATTTATCAAAAGAGTCACATATTATTGCAGCAAATATTGACCAGGCTATTTTTTTGCATAGCCTTAAAAGTCCGGTTACGACCACAGTTTTTATGGACAGATTGCTTGTTGCAGCTGAATCATATAGTATTGAGCCATTAATAATTTTTAACAAAATCGACCTTTACAATCAAACCGAAATTGAAGAAGTAGCTAGTCTAATGGCAACTTATGAAGACCTTGGGTACAAAGTCATTGCATGTTCATTATTAAAAAAGCAAAATATCCAGCTTATTATAGAAACAATAAAAAATAAAATTAATGTAATAGCAGGGCATAGCGGAACAGGTAAAAGTTCTTTAATAAAAATAATTGCCCCAGAATTAAACCTGAAAATCGGGAATATTTCTAAATATCATTCCGCAGGTAAACACACAACTACACATGCAACTATGCACAAACTCCCTTTCGGAGGTGCAATAATTGACACACCAGGTATTAGAGCTTTCGGGCTAGTAAACCTAAAAAAAGAAGAAATTTGGCATTATTTTCCCGAAATATTTAAAACAGCCCAAAACTGCTATTACGGAAATTGCCAACATACAAACGAACCAGATTGTGCAGTAAAAGTTGCAGTCGAAAATGGAGAAATAGCCTACTCAAGGTATTTATCATATTTAAATATTATTTTAGACGAAAACGAAAAATACAGAAGTAAAGAAGTTTAATACAAATAATTAATAATATAAACACTATGAAAATTCAAATATTAACAATTATTTTTATAATAATCACAAGTCTGTCTTATGGACAAAAGCAAATTCCAAGTTTCGACTTAGTTATCGCTTTCAAGAGCTCATTAGGCTTATCTATTGAGGCAGAATTGTCTAAACAAAAGTTAATTAAATCAAATAATGCCTTTGCTCAGCTTATTGATGAATATAATTTCAATCTTATTTACGAATATTCATTTAGCGAAGACGAACTTGCAAGAATGGAAAAAGAGGCATTGAGAATATCCAATTCAAAACAAGGAATTGAAAATTTAAAAAGCACTTATAGAATAGAAGCAAAACAGTTATCAGAAACAGATTTGCTTATTTTAAAACAGAAATTAGAAGCCTTAGATATTGTTAGATACTGCGAAAAAGTTAGCAATATTCCTCTTCCCCCTCCATACGACATAGCGCCAACAACTCCTAATTATGAACCTTTACAAAAATATCTTGACCCTAATCCAGGCGTTAACATGCGTTATGCTTGGGACAGGGGAATTACAGGGGAGGGAATACGTATTCGCAATGTAGAATATGGGTTTAATAAAAATCACGAAGAATTCAATGATAATGACAGAGTATTTATAAACCCCGGATATAATGTTCATCAAAGTCTTTCAGAAGATTACACAGAACATGGTACAGGTACCTTTGGGGCATTATTCGGAAACAATGGTGAATATGGGGTTACAGGAATGGTTTACGGAGCAGATGAACTTGTTTTATTTCCTGAATATACACAAGAATATTATTACAATAGAAGGAAAGCAGTTTCTTTGGCTATTAATAGCTCGCAAGAAGGTGATGTGATTATTTTTGAAATGCAAACAGGCGGAGTTAATGAATCGGAAGATGATCCACACTATGTTCCAGCAGAATATAGTTTTCCTATTTGGGATTTAACAAAAGCAGCCTCAGATCTAGGTATAATTATTGTTGCAGCAGCAGGAAACGGAAATCAAAACTTAGACGCCCCCGAATATGAAGAATATATGCAAAGAGGAAATAGTGGAGCTATCATCGTTGGTGCTGGCAGAGCAACTACCACTCATAGTAAACTGTCATTTAGTACTTATGGCTCACGTGTAAACCTCCAAGGCTGGGGCGAAAAAGTGCTAAGTTCAGGTTATGGAGATTATGCAATAATTGGGAACGACTTTAATCAACAATATACACAATTTTCTGGAACCAGCTCCGCCACTCCTATAGTTGCCGCATGTGTAGTTGCACTCCAATCATATTATTATGAAATTACTAATACTTTTTTGGACGCACAATCTATGATTACTTTATTACAAGAAACCGGATACCCCCAATCTACGGGTGGAAATATAGGACCATTTCCAAATATGAAAGCTGCTATCGAGGCAATGGATCTACAATTATCCAAAATTCAAACAAATCAACAGTTAAAGGTAAACGTTTACCCAAACCCCTCAACACAATTGTTTTACATAAACGGAATAAGCGGCACAACAAACTTAGATATTTCTATTAGCGATTTACTTGGTAAAAATGTCGATTTTAGTTTCAATAAACACAATCAAACAATAAATTTAAGCTCTTCTAAAAGTGGTGTTTACATTTTAACAATTAAAACAGACAACAACATTTTTACTACTAAAATTTTTAAACAATAGTTATTTTGAAATAACCTCTATTTATTAAAATTAAATATTATCTATTTTTGCACAATTTGTATTTATAAAACAAGTTCTTATGACCAAATTTTTTAAATTAATACTTAATATTATCTTAAAAAAAAGAAGAAATCATAAAACTTGCATATATTAGCAAATTATTATAATTTTATACTTTAATTTTTAAAAGAATTTTTATGAAAAAAATTATTTTCTTACTATTTATTTCAGCGGTTTTATTTTCATGTAAAGATAAATCTTTAACAAAACATGCTACCGATAAAAATGGGTTTAAATACGAATATGTTAAAGGCGACCCAACAGGAGCAAGAATTTACACTTTAGATAATGGGTTAAAAATTTATTTAGCAGTAAATAAAGACGAGCCTAGAATTTCGACTTTTATAGCAGTTAAAGCAGGAGCAAAAAATGACCCAAGAGAAACAACAGGGTTAGCTCATTATTTCGAACACATGATGTTTAAAGGAAGTTCAAAAATTGCAACTTCCGATTGGCAAAAAGAAGAAGTCTTGATTCAAGAAATATCAGACTTATTTGAACAAAGAGTTGCAACTGACGATCCTGTTGAAAAAGAAATTATTTATGCAAAAATTGATAGTGTCTCGCAACTTGCCTCACAATACGCAATTGCAAATGAATATGATAAAATTTGTTCATTACTCGGAGCAAGTGGAACAAATGCCTGGACGTCTTACGAAGAAACTGTATATGTTAATGAAATTCCTTCAAACGAAATTGAAAGATGGCTAATGACTGAAAGAGAACGTTTCGAAAACCTAGTATTAAGATTATTTCATACAGAATTAGAAACCGTTTTCGAAGAATTTAATATGAGCCAAGACAGAGACGGAAGAAAAGTCAGTTCTAAAATTATGTCCTCACTTTTCCCTAAACACCCTTATGGGGTTGCCGTTCTTGGAAAAGCTGAACATTTGAAAAACCCCAGCATGCAAAATATTTTAAAGTTTAAAAGCGATTATTATGTCCCAAATAACATTGCAATTTGTATGTCGGGCGACCTAGATATGGAAGAAACAGTTAAATTAATTAACAAATACTGGGGTACCTTAAAACCAAACCAAAACATTCCTGACTTCAAAGCAGTTAAGGAAGAAGAAAGAACAAAAATTGAAAAATTCGACATTTTGGGTCCCGAAAGAGAATCGCTTACTATTGCATACCGCACTCCTAACAATAAAACAATAGAAGCAAAATATTTGAACTTAATATCCCAAATTTTATACAATGGCAAAGCAGGACTAATTGACCTTGAGCTAGTTAAAAAACAAAAACTAATGTCAGCTTATGCATATTCTTGGGCGATGAATGACTATGGATTGTTTCAACTTGGTGGAACTCCTCGTAGCGGACAAAGTCTTGAAGAAGTTGAAAATCTTGTAATGCAAGAACTAAATAAAATTAAAAAAGGAGAATTTGAAGAATGGGTTTTAGAAGCTATTATTAACGAAATGAAACTCGATAGAATTAAATCAATTGAAGGGAACTCCGTTGCATACTCGTTTGTGAGTAATTTTATCAGTGGAGAGCCTTGGGAAAATTGGGTGTATGAAATTGATGAATACGAAAAAATTACTAAACAAGAACTTGTCGATTTTGCTAACAAATTTTTTATCGACAATTATATTGTCATTTACAAAAAAATTGGAATAGACGAAAACGTTTTTCACATAGAAAAACCAAAAATCACTGGATTAAGCATTAACAGAAATACAGAATCAGATTTCGTTAAAGACTTAAAGAAAATTGAGCCAAAAGAAATTTCACCCGTGTTTATAGATTTTAAAGAAAAAATAAAAACCGAAGAAATTGTTAAAAATCTTGAATTCAACTATATCAAAAATCAAACTAATCAACTTTTTAACTTATATTACATTTTCGACATGGGCAAAAAACATAATAAACAATTGCCAATAGCTATAAATTATATGAAATATCTTGGCACCGATTCTAAATCATTAGACGATTTACAAAAAGAATGGTATAGAATGGGTATTGATTTTAACGTTTTTGCTGGCGATGATAAATGCTATATCACTATTTCAGGATTAGACGAAAACTTAGAGCCTGCTCTTAAACTAATGGAAGATATTTTTAAAAATATTAAAAGCGACAAAGATGTTTATAATGAATACGTAAATGGAATTATTAAAAATAGAACTAACAGCAAGTTAGATAAAAACACTATCTTATGGAGTGGATTATATAATTACTCACTTTATGGCAAAAACAATTCCTTTACCGACATATTGTCAGAAACTGAACTTAGAGAAACAAATCCAGAAGAATTAGTTAATATTATCAAAAACTTATCAAATTATAAGCACAAAATATTTTATTATGGACCTCGTGAAGACGCTAAAGTTATTGATATTTTAAAAGCAAATCACAATATTTCAGGTCAATATAAAGATATTCCACAAGCGATTGAATATGCAGAAAAAGATTTTGAAAAACCCGAAATTTTATTCATAAATTATGATATGGTTCAAGCAATGATAGCTGTCGTTTCAAAAGATGTGAAATTTGATAAAAACTTAATGCCAATAGCAAAATTATTCAACGAATATTATGGCGGTTCTATGTCAAGTATTGTTTTTCAAGAAATTAGAGAATCAAAAGGTTTGGCATATTCTAGTTCGGCAGGCTACCGACAAGCCAACGAAAGCGGAAAATCAAATTATGTGTTCGGGTTTTTAAGCACTCAGCCTGATAAAATGAAAGAAGCCTTAGACGCACTCACCAACTTATTAAATGAATTAGCTCTTTCTAACGAATCTTTTTCAAACTCCAAAGATGCTATTATTAAACAAATGAACACAGAAAGAATTATTAAATCTGATATTTTCTGGACTTACGAAGCCAATAAAAAACGCGGTATAGATTTTGATAATAGAAAGGAAATTTACGAAAATCTGAAAAAATATAATTTAGAAGACGTAAACAAGTTCTTTGATGAGCATATAAAAGGTAAAACTTATGATATTTTAATAGTTGGGAATAAAGAAAAAATTGATTTTACCTTGCTAAAAAATTATGGAAATGTTAGAGAACTTAGTTTAGAAGAAGTTTTTAATTATTAAAAATAAATGAACAATATTAAAAATTGTTTGTTACAAAATAAATGTAAAATATTTGTTAATAAATAATATATATATATATATTTGTACACTTTTTAAAATGATGTTAAATTAAAATTAATAGAAATTATGAGAACAGTAAAAATTGTTTTGGCATTAGTTGCCGCAGTGGTTATTTTTAATAGTTGTAATAAAGACTATGCAGAACCAAAAATCACTTGGACACCTGACAAACTTTCACAATTAGTTGAGTTTGATACCGAAGATACTTGGAATCAAACTTAAAATATTAACTTTGAAGCAGAAGCAGGTATTAAAGAAATTAAAATTTGGAAAAATATTTACAAAAATGGGCAAGTTTCTCCAATCGCAGAATTAATGGAAGCTCCAACAGGATATGAAGGACTTACTACTTTCGATTACACATTTTCAACAGACCACACTGCTGAATCTTTCAAAGGTGGAGTAATGAAAATAGTTTATGAATTTGAAGTTTCAGACAATAGTGAAGAAACTCAGTTAACTTCAAAGGATTACATTTTCTTTGTAATTGACACTTATTCTGTTACTTTCGTTGTTAAAGATGCTCAAGGTAACGAAGTTAATGACGCTAAAGTTGTGCTTGGTGAAAACGAATTAACTGCTGCTCCTTATGTTTTCGACTTTGTTCCAAAAGGCGATTACGATTACACAATCTCTAAAGCTGGATACCAAACTGTAACTGGTAGCTTTGAAATGGGCGAAGAAGACCAAGTGATAAATATTACTTTAGTTTCTGACCTTTCAGACTGGTCAGCTGATATTCCATTAGCTTTACAAGGACAAACTACTTGGGCTTCTTATAATGGTGTAGCTGTAACAGAATATAAAAACGAAACTATTGGTTTTGCATTTACTTATACTGACGGAAATACAGTAAGAGTAACAAAAACAGACAACGCAGCAGGTTGGGTTTTAGTTGATGCAGAACCGGCTTCAAAAGAAGCTTTAGTAGATGCTTATGCTAATGGTACAGTAATTTCTCAATATAATTTACCTTACGACCAACATAAAGCTTATGCTAATCGCTACTTTGTTTCTAAAGTTGGAAACGACTATCTATTAGTTAAATACGTTGCCGGACACCGCGATGAAAATACAGGTAATATTGTTGTTTTCAAATACAAAAACTAATACAAAAATATCTAAAAACTTAAAAGCCGCTTCTGCGGCTTTTTTTATTTTATAATTTTTTAAAATTAAATTTGGAAATTAAAAAATATTGTTTTATCTTTGCACTCACATTGCGGGGTAGAGCAGTTGGTAGCTCGTCGGGCTCATAACCCGGAGGTCGTAGGTTCGAGTCCTACCTCCGCTACTAAACTTAAAGCATCGGTTTCGGTGCTTTTCTTTTTTTACTAAAGAAAAATGGAAACAAAAAGACCTAAGCATTTTAATATACATCAAAAAAGTTTTATAATTATCCTGCTTAGCATACTAAGCTTCTCAATCGGGCAATTTTTAGTGTCAATTATTACAAATTCATTTTATCCAAACATACTACAAAATGTAAAATTACAAAACGAACTAAGCCTCAACGAGCTTAATATTTTAAAATTAGCTCAATTTACCTCTGCCCTATTTAGTTTTGTTATTCCAAGTTTTTTATGTGCAATAATTTTATATAGCAATTGGAAAAAACAATTAAGCCTAAAAACACCAAAACCTTATTCAATATACTTCTTAATTCCTTTGCTGTTAATTTTACTTATACCATTTATGAATATTATTATTCAATGGAATGAAAATATTGTTTTCCCACAATCTCTCAGTCATATCGAAGAATCTTTTAAAGCCTCAGAAAACTCATCAAAACTAATGATAAACACTCTGCTTAAAGGCGAAGGAATTGGTATTTTAATTATAAATATTCTGCTTGTTGCTGGCTTGCCGGCGCTTGGAGAAGAATTGTTTTTTCGGGGACTTTTGCAATCTCATTTTAATAATATTTTCAAAAATCCACATATTGGAATATTTCTTGCAGCAATTTTATTTTCAGCCTTACACTTTCAGTTTTACGGATTTTTCCCTCGCCTGATTTTAGGTCTAATTTTTGGGTACTTAGTTTATTATTCCCGCTCTATTTGGACGGCAATTATAGCTCATTTTTTTAATAATGCCCTTGCTGTAGTTGTAGTATATTTCAAAAATTTAGGAAAAATTAATGATGAAGTCGAAAACTTCGGAACTGCCAATCATCAGGTTTATTATGCTTTAATATGTTTCATTTTAGCAATCTTTCTTACTAAATATTTACTTTCCATTTTCAGAAAACAAAATAAATTATTAGCTTAGACGCACATATTAATCCCCAACTTTCCAAGTTTTACGTAATAGGTAGTCCAATCTTCTCCATTAGGTCTGATGTTCCTTGAATAATTTCAGCATTATACCATTATTTTTGAATATTTACTTTTCTGATTTCTTTGAGCATTTGCAAAAAATTGGCGAATTTATTCTCTGATTCAAAGAGGGATTATCGAACGTAGTGGAAAAGGCGTTTTCAAGATTGGAAAGAATAAAATTTTTAATCCGGAAATTACCTCACAACAAAAAATAATTTATCGAAACCTATACAAGAAATTCCCTTTTTTTTCAAATTTTGTATTTGGAATATAAGTGTCTTGAATAATTTCTCTCTACACCAATCCAATCTTGCTTTTACATTTATAGAAGTTGAAAAAGAAAGCTTACAAGCTATATTTTACGATTTACAAGAAAATAATAAAAATGTATTTTTAGAGCCTTCAAACGAGGTGATTGAAAATTATTTATTACAAACAAAAAGTGCAATAATTTAAAAAGAAAAACGATTAATAAAACCAGCCCATAACAAGAAAATTGACAAAGCCTGTCCTATCTTTACGGAAAGCGGCAGAAACATCTCGATTGAAAATTTTAGTAAAATCAAAGTTTTTGCATTGATTGAAGTTTACGAAAAAAAAGGCTCTCGCCAAGCCCCAAACCGTTAGCGATTATGGTAGGAGACCGTAAAATGAAAAGCTGAACATAAAACAAGAAGATAATGAGCAAATAAGACCCCGTTATCATTTATTTGGACACATTCATGCCAATCACGGAATACTGCAAATAGGACAAACTACTTTTGTAAATTCTGCTCTAATGAACGGAATGTATGAATTTGTGAACAAGCCAAAATTGTTAGAAGTTTAAAATTAGTAAAACTTGCATTTTTTGCAAATTTTACTAATTTACATTATCTTTGCAGTATGAAAAAATTGATAGAAAGAAAAGAATATCTTGATAAATTACAGTCATACAAAGACAAAGATATTATCAAAGTGGTAACAGGTTTGCGACGGTCGGGAAAATCCACACTGTTGGAGTTGTTTAGAAATGGTTTGTTGGAAAACAGCGTAACGCCTGAACAAACGCAATTTTATAATTTTGAATTGCCCGAAAACTATCTAAATAAATCGTGGGAAACGCTTTATTTTGAAATAAAATCGAAATTGCAGACGGGCCGACCAAATTACATTTTTCTTGATGAAATTCAAAATATTGCCGATTTCGAAAAATTGGTTGACGGACTTTATGCAAGCGAAAATGTTGATGTGTATATCACAGGTTCAAATGCAAATTTACTGTCGAGCGAATTGGCTACTTTGTTGAGTGGCAGATATATTGAAATCTCAATTTTGCCGTTTTCATTTGCTGAATATTTGGAAGTTAGAGGCATTGACACAAGTAACAAATATCTGAATTACGAGGCATTGTTTTACGATTTTGTAAATGAAACTTCGTTACCAAAAGGCGTAGAATTGCGGGAAGACGGCTTTGATAAAATTTATGAATACTTAGAAGCATTATACGCTACAATTATCGAGAAAGACATAATGCAACGCTACAAAATTTACGATAAACGGGCATTTGGGAATGTCGCAAAATTTGTTGCTTCAAACATTGGCAGTCCAATTTCGCCAAACAGCATTTCAAAGGCATTAAAAGCAGATAATCAAACAGTTCATCGCGATACTGTTGAAAAATTTATTCAATATCTGGTTGAAAGTTTTGTTTTTTATTGCGTTCATCGTTTCGATATTAAAGGTAAAAAACAACTTGCAACAATGGAAAAATATTACCTTGTTGATATAGGCTTGTTAAATGTGTTAGTCGGGCGAGACAGGATGGCTGACAGAGGTCATATTTTGGAGAACATCGTTTACCTCGAACTTTTGCGGCGAGGTTGCAAAATTTGGACAGGCACACTTCGCAACGGAGAAATAGATTTTACAGTAAAAAATAGAAACGGAGAAATAGAATATTATCAAGTTTCGTGGGAACTTGCAAATACAGAAATAAAAGAACGAGAATTTACGCCATTAGAAACAGTAAAAGACAATTACCCGAAATTTTTGCTTTCAACAGAATCGTTTCCGCAAAGCAGAGCAGGAATTACACATAAAAATGTGTTTGAGTGGTTATTGGAAAAAGAAAAATAGAGGTGTAAAAAGAGCGTAGCATAACAAGCGATTGGGCAAAAGTGGCGGTGTAGCCTCGCAGAAACATTCGTGCAAATTTGAAAGTTTCTCGCCCCTCTGAACAGCAGTGAGCCGCCAACTTCGCAAAGCCACCGGCCGTCAGACTGTCTAAAAACCCCCAATCTTATCAACATGCTGATTGTTAATAACTTATTTGTTTTTTATTTGCGTAATTGATTGATTATTAGTATCTATTACTAAATAGATTTTTATGAAATAATAAAATAAAAAAAATGTAATTTATCGTGAAAAACAGTATATTTGCAATATTTTTCACGGTAAATAAAATAGGGTAAAATGATAAATCAAACCACAAAAGATAAAATTAAAGCGTTGCAACAGCAATACGAAACTTTGACCAAAAGCAATGAAGCCTTGCTAAGAGAAATAAGCATTGCCGAAATTCCCGAAATGGTTTATAACTCCAATGCCATAGAAAATTCAACACTGAGTTTAGAAGATACCGAAAAAATATTAGAAGGCGGGGAATTGCAACGAAAAGTGAATATTCGTGAGGTTTTTGAGGCGAAAAATTTGGCAAACATTACCGAAACTTTATTGGAAAACCCAAAACAAAAACTAACAGTAAAATTGATTTTAGATTTGCATAAAAATTTATTAGTCAACATTGATAACGGAATTGCAGGGCGTTTCAGAAGTGGCAAAGAATGGGTACGTGTCGGTAATCATTTGGGAGCAAACCCTTTATTTGTATATGATTTGATGACGGAATTAGTTCAAACATACAATAAAGATAAAAACCGGTATTTTTTGGATAAAATTGCACATTTTCACGCAGAGTTTGAATGTATCCATCCTTTTGGCGACGGCAACGGAAGACTTGGACGTATATTGATAAATCTGCAACTTATGAATTTGGGACTACCTCCTATCATTATCCAAAATAAAAGCAAACACTCCGATTATTATGTCTTATTCAGTTCATATCCCGTAACAATGAATTTTGATGGTTTCACAAAACTATTTGCCTTGCTCTTGCAAGAATCGCTGCATAAACGGATAACATTTTTAACTGCAAAAAAAATCATTCCGCTTTCACTATGGTCCTCGCAAAACGACTTAAAAGCAAACATAGCAACTAATAAAGCCAAGCGACAAACTATTCCTGCTTTTCGTCTTAGGGGAAAATGGATGATAGCTGAAAATTATAAACCAACAAACTATTAATATGGAATTTTTATACGACACACTCGATAATATTCTTTTGAAATTTACTTCAACATTGACTTCTAAAAGTCGTGAAATATTGAACAAATATCAAAACAAAATAATTTATTATCTTAGTCTGGCATATTAATTTACAAAAATTAAAAAAATGGAAGAAAAATTATCACAAGCAGCAGAAGAAATCAAAAAATCAAAATTTTTAACAATATTTACCGGTGCTGGAATAAGCAAAGAAAGTGGTATTCCGGTTTTCAGAGGCGATGAAGGAATATACTCCAAATATGACCCCTCTGTTTTAGACTTAAATTACTATTTAAGAAAACCAGAAGAGTCATGGCTTGCGATAAAGGAAATTTTTTACGACTTTTTTCAAAATGCTAAGCCAAACATAGCACATATTTTACTCGCAGAATGGGAAACTAAGGGAATTTTAAAATCAGTTATAACTCAAAATATTGATAATTTGCACAGCGATGCGGGAAGTAAAAATATTGTTGAATATCATGGAACAAAAGATAATTTTGTATGCACAAATTGCCAAACTAGTTTTCCGCTAAAAGATATAAAACTTGATAATAAACCGCCAAAATGCAAAAAATGCAACTCGCTTTTAAAGCCGGATTTTGTATTTTTTGGTGAAGGTATTCCCGAAAAAGCGGCGAATTTATCTTTTAGCTATGCAAAAAAGTCGGATTTACACATTGTTATTGGCACAACAGGCGAAGTTTACCCTGCTTCTTATATTCCAATTTATGCAAAACAAGCAGGAGCAAAAATTATCGAAATAAACCCTAAACCATCAACATATACCGACAGTATTACGGATATTTATATCCCTTTAAAAGCCACAGAAGCCTTGCAAAAACTAAACGAATTAATTTTCTAAGAAAAATATATTATTCTATTGATTCAATAGAGTAGCCCGCGCTTTTTACTGTTTCAATAATTTCTTCTTCGCTTGCTCCAACAGAATTAATTGTCAAAATTTTATCAGGGTTTGCAGTATCTACAGACCATTCTTCTATTCCCTCAAGAGAATTAAGTTTAGGAGTAACAGCAGCTATGCAGCCTCCGCAATTAATACTTGTTTTAAATTTAAACTTTTTACCTTCCATAATATTTAATTTTACTTTTTATATTTTAGTCTCAAACTATTACTAACTACACTCACGCTACTCATGGCCATAGCAGCAGCTGCAATCATTGGGTTTAACAAAAACCCATTTATCAAAAATAGGACACCGGCAGCAATAGGAATACCTATTACATTATAAATAAATGCCCAAAATAGATTTTCCTTTATTGTGCTAACAGTTTGTTTCGATAATTTTATTGCTTCGGAAATTTTTGTTAAATCAGAAGAAATAATTGTCATTTTTGCAACATTCATAGCAATATCGCTACCTTTACCCATAGCAATGCTAATGTCTGCCAAAGCAAGTGCAGCACTATCATTAATTCCATCACCAACCATAGCCACTGTTTTGCCTTTTTCTTGTAAAGATTTAATATATTCTGCTTTTTGATCGGGTAAAGTATTGGCTTTATAAGTTTTTATTCCTACCTGTTCGGCTATTGCTTTTGCTGTTGTTTCGCTATCGCCGGTTAAAATATGTAAATCTATGCCCAGATTTTTTAAAATTTTCACAGCCTCCAAAGAAGTTTCTTTAATTTTATCCGAAATTGACATTACTGCAAGTGCTTTTTCTTGATTTGCAAACCATATAACAGTTTTTGCTTGATTTGCCCATTTTTCAGATTTTTCAACTAAATCCTTAGAAATATCAATATCGTTTTCTTTTAGCAATAAAATATTTCCAGCATAGAAATTTGTTCCGGAATATTCTGCTTTAAGACCTCTTCCTGTAATACTTGTAAAAGAATCTAACTCAATATTATTTGAGATTTCTAAACCATTAATCACAGCCTCGGCTAAAGGGTGTTCCGACTGTTTTTCCATATTTATTAAAACATCTTTCAAAGAGTCGTCTGCATTAAACCATTCAACATCAACAAGTTCGGCTTTACCTTGGGTAATTGTGCCTGTTTTATCTAAAACAATAGTATCAATTTTTTTAGCAAGTTCTAAACTTTCGGCATCTTTAATTAAAATACCTTTTTCGGCAGCTTTTCCTACTCCTACCATAATTGCAGTTGGCGTAGCAAGACCTAAAGCACAAGGGCAAGCAATTACAAGCACAGTAACTGCGGCTAAAAGTCCATGGACAAAACCATTTGTTGGATCAAAAATTAGCCATAAAATAAAACTAAGTAATGAGATTCCCATTACAACAGGAACAAAAACGGCAGCAATTTTATCTACTAATTTTTGAACGGGTGCTTTGCTTGCCTGCGCATCTTGAACCATTTTAATAATGTGCGACAACAAAGTATCTTTTCCAACTTTTTGAGCACTAAACTGAAAACTGCCTTTTTGATTTATTGTTCCGGCATAAACTTTGTCGTCTTTATTTTTCGACACAGGCAAAGGCTCACCGCTAAGCATACTTTCGTCAACGTAAGAAGAACCGGAAAGTACAAACCCGTCAACAGCAATTTTTTCGCCGGGTTTTACCAAAATAATATCAGTAATTTTTATATCTTCAATATCAGTAATTTCCTCATTTCCCTCAGCATTAATTTTTATTACAGTTTTTGCCTGTAAGCCCATAAGCAGACGAATAGCAGACGAAGTTTTTGACTTTGCTTTTTCTTCTAATAAACGCCCCAATAAAATAAAAGCGATAATCATTGCAGCAGCCTCAAAATAAACATGAGCTTCAAGACCTTTTGCAGTCCAAAATTCTGGAAAAAACATATTGAAAACGCTAAACAAAAATGCTATTGCAGTACTTAAAGCAACCAAAGTATCCATATTAGCTGACTTGTGTTTTGCTTGTTTCCATGCGTTTATGTAAAAATCTTTTCCGAAAAATATTAAAATAGGACTAGTAAAAATCAACATTATCCAATTAGCATAAGCAATATTCATAAAAAACATACCAACAATAAACACAGGCAAAGCCAAAACTCCTGTCCAGAAAGTTTTTCTTTTTAATTTTCTAAGTTTTTCTTTATGAATAAAATCTAAACTGTCCTGAGCATTATCTTCGTCTTGAATTAGCAAATCATAACCAACAGATTGTACAGCTTTTTGAATAGTTCTTAAATCTGTCATATTTGGCAAATATTCAAAATTTAAACTTGCCGAAGCAAAATTTACGCTTGCATTTACAACTCCAGGCGAGTGCTTTATAATAGATTCTGCACTAATTGCACAAGAAGCACAAGATAAATTTAATACAGGTAATGTTTTTTTTATGGTACTAACTTCATAACCTAAATTGCGAATAATGTTTATAACTTGACTTAAAGATTCAGTATTTTTAAACCTAACAAGAGCCCTATTATTATTAAATTCTATTTTTAACTCATCTAAATCTTTAATTATTGAGACTTGTTTTTCAATTATTGCTGCACAATGTTCGCTTTCCATTCCCAAAATAGGGATATAAGTAATATTTGCTTCTATGGGCATATAAAATATTTATTTTACTACAAAATTTCAAAAAAAATTATGAAAACATTGCTTAGATTAAATAAAACAACCATTCAAAACCTATAAGATTTCTTAAATTTCAATTATTCCTCTAAATTTAATCATCTAAATGCCCAAACTTACCAGAATTAAAGTCATCAAAAGCTTCAGCAATTTCTTCTTGAGTATTCATAACAAAAGGTCCATAAGAAGCTATTGGTTCATTAATAGATTCTCCGCTCATTACAAGAGCTATAGAGTTTTCCTGTGCTTCGATTTCAAAATCCAAACCACTGTTAGCCATAAGAGCAAAATTGTCTAAAGAAACTAATTCGCCATTAAGTTTCACGCTTCCTTCTACAACAAGAATAGCAGTATTGTAATTTTCGGGAAATGAAAACTTTGCTTTTCCACCTTTATTAAGTTTGGCATTAAATAAATTAATTGGAGTATAAGTTGAGGCAGGTCCTTTGGCATTTTCATATTCCCCGGCGATTACTTCAATAAAACCACCATTTTCTGACAAATTATATTTAGCCATCTCTGAGTTTGTAATAGCTTGATATTTGGGTTCACTCATTTTGTATTTTGCGGGTAAATTTACCCATAACTGAACCATTTGAAAATCACCGCCTTTTTTACTCCATTCAGTTTCGTGAAACTCTTTATGCAAAATACCACTTGCAGCAGTCATCCATTGCACATCGCCTTCTGCTATTATACCGCCGCCTCCGCTACTATCATGATGCTCTACCCTACCCTTATAAGCAATAGTAACTGTCTCGAAACCTCTATGAGGGTGAACACCAACGCCTTTAGGTTTGTTTGATGCTGAAAAATTATATTTTGAGGCATAATCCAGTAAAATAAAAGGCGACATTCTTTTCATGCTTAAACTTTTATAAGCAGGAATAAAATTATGTACTCTAAACCCATCTCCTACCCAATGGTAATCACGAGGAGGTAATATAGTTTCTATTTGTTTTTGTTTCATAATTTATTTTTATTCTAATATTTGATAAACAATTTTTTTTAATAAAAGTTAAATAAAAAACAAGGAATAATACACATTGCGACACCAACATGCTTTACTGGCACTTTATATTTACTTAATCTTAAAAAAATTGCTACAAGCAATTGTAATTTATAAAAGTAGAAAATAAAATTTTTTAAATTTTATTGTATTTTTTCGTAGTTAACAACAATTTCGCTACTAAGTTTTAAAACTTGTTTTAACATGTGGCTCACTCCACAATATCTATCTTCAGATAAGGATACTGCTTTTTTGATACTTTCCAAATTCATATCTTTACCGACAAATTCATAAACCACTTTCATTTCGTAATAATGTTTTGGATGCTCTTCAGTTAATTGACCTTCGACTCTAACATTAAAACTATCAAAATTTACTCTCATTTTCTTTAACATAGAAACCACATCCATTGCAGTGCAGCCTCCTAAGGCAGACAAAATTAAAGGCTTAGGGCGTGGACCTTTGTCTTCGCCGCCAAATTCAGGTTTTGCATCAAGTAAAATTTTGTGTCCGTCAACTTCAGAAATAAAGGACATTTTATCATTCCATTTAACATTTACTATATCCATAATTACAATATTTTAGCACTTATAACAATTAAAGTTCAAAACAGTTCATTTATTAAAATTTCTTTAAGTTTTTCTTTTCATTTTTAAGTTTTGAACCTTCGACAGTCCAGCCAAATTTGCCAATTTTTTTGCCAATAGAATAATACTTTCCGTGCATATATGCAATCATTTCAGCATTTGCTAAATGAAAGGTATCAGTTTCTTTATCAAAATGATTTTCATCGGCATGAACAGCCAAAACATCGGCAATAAACATATCATGCGAACCTAATTCGATAATTTGTTTTACCTTACATTCAATATTTAAAGGAGATTCTTTAATAAGAGGGGCGCTAACAAAATCAGCTTTTACGGGAGAAAGTTTGGTTTCTTTAAATTTATCAAAATCTTTTCCTGACCGCACACCACACCAATCGCAAGCATGAGCAAGTTTTGTATTTGTAAGGTTAATTACAAACTCACCCGAATTTTTTATCAACTTATGAGAATGTCGTGATTTACGAACAGATATATAACACATTGGTGGTTCAGAACAAATTGTACCTGTCCAACTTAATGTAATAATATTATAATTGTCTGGTATATCGCCACAACTAACCATCACAGCTGGCAAGGGATAAATCATTGTCCCTTTTTTTAATATTTTTTTTGCCATCAATAGAGAAAATTAATGATTAATTCGTCCAGGTTCTAATTTATATTTTATAAAAAAGGAGCTTGGTTTATAAAATGGCGACATTTGAATTTCAATATTTGAACTATCATTACAGAATGATAATTTTTCATATTTTATAAAATTAGTTTCGGTAAAATTAGAAATTTTATTTACAAAAAAATCATTTTCAAAAATTTTTAAATCTTTAAAATTTTCGTCAAAAGCATAGCTAATACGATTACGAAAGCTAAACGGGGTATTGTCTTTTTTAAATTCTACGTAAAATTCTTGCTTGGAGGATGGAAATCTATATAAAACACAATCTCGATAAATAGAATTAATTAAAGAAAAGCCGTTAACAATTTGAGCACTTTTAGGAGGAATGCAAACAATTCTTTCTTCTAAAAATTCGACTGCTTCATTTGATTGAACTGGCAAATTTTTCATTAAAACGCCAGGTAATTTTACTTTTCGTAGTTCTTCTAGTTGTTCATCAGTTGCAGCGCTTAAAACAGGTATGGGTTTTACAGAAAATTTTCTATTTTGATAATAAGTATATGCAATATCATTCACAATTAAATGCGAGCGTTTCAGGTCAATAAAAATATCTTTGTCTGTTTTATTAAAAATTTTAAAACTTGCATTTCCTTTATTTCCCCAAAGTTCGTAACTTATTATTAGGTTATCATTTTCATAAAAAAATTCTTTATCTTTTACAGTAGATTGCGAGGTATCAGTTTCTAATAATTGAAAATAAGTACTAGGTGCGCAGGCAAATAACATAAAAAATAAGCCAAAAACTAAATAAACTTTTTTCATAAAGCACTAATTTAGATGTGTTTTGTAAAATTAGTACTTATTTTGCAAAAAAACAAAACATTTTAGAATAAAAATATCGTTTTTGCAAGAAATCAAATACTTCTATAATGTTTTTCCCAATTCCAGGCAGATTTTATGGTATCTTCAAGACTAATTTCGGCTTTCCAGCCTAATACTTTTTCAGCTAAAGATGTGTCTGCCCAAACTTGTTCAACATCTCCAAACCTTCTTTCTGTTATTTCGTAATTAAGTTTTTGTTCACTAATTTTTTCAAAGGCTCTAATAATTTCCAGTACCGAATTACCTTTGCCTGTACCAATATTATAAAATTCGTGATTTTTAGAATTTTTATTTTTTATTAAATGTTCAACGGCAGCCAAATGGGCTTTAGCTAAATCACAAACATTAATATAATCTCGAATTGCTGTTCCATCTTTGGTATTATAGTCGTCTCCAAAAACCATTAATTTTTTACGCAAGCCCATAGCAGTTTGAGTAATAAATGGCAATAAATTATTCGGCACTCCTATTGGCAGCTCACCGATTAAAGCACTTGGATGAGCGCCAATTGGGTTAAAATATCTGAGCGAAACAGCTTTGAAGTTTGTATTTGCATTTGCCGTATCGGAAATTATCTCTTCGCTATTTTTTTTTGTATTTCCATAAGGCGACTGTGGTGTTGTTATAGGCGACAGTTCGGTAACAGGAAGTTTTTTGGGTTGTCCATACACTGTGCAACTCGATGAAAATACAAAATTATTAATCCCTACTGCAAGCATATTTTTTAAAATATTAACTAAACCTCCAATATTGTTTTGATAATATTTTAAAGGCTGTAGGACAGACTCACCAACAGCTTTATAAGCTGCAAAATGTACAATTGCACTAACATCACAATGCTCTTGAAAAATAGCTTTTATATTTTTGTCATCACAAACATCAACTTTATAAAATACAGGTTTTTTACTTGTAATTTTTTGGATACCCTCTAAAACTGTAAGCTCGGAGTTTGATAAATTATCAATAATAACAACTTCATAGCCTAAATTTAGAAATTCAACAACTGTATGAGAGCCAATATAACCAGTGCCGCCTGTTATAATAATTTTTTCCATTTTATAATTTATCTTAAGAAGCAATAATTAGAAAGTAATTTTTTTTACCTTTTTGCACTAAAATATATTTATTATTAATCAAAAAGTCAGAGTTTATTTTCCCATTTTCTTGATTACATTTTTCTTTATTTATTGCTAATCCATTTCCTTGTATAGTGCGTTTAAACTCACCTTTAGAAGGGAATATGCTTGTTTTTACACATAATAGTTCCGACAGTTCTAATCCTTCAATAATTATTTTTTTTTCAACTTCAAACATTGGCACTCCATCGAAAACGCTTAAAAATGTTTTTTCGTCAATTTTTTTAAGTGCCTCGCTTGTTGCATTACCAAATAAAATTGAAGATGCTTCAACAACGGTATCATAATCCTTTCGAGAATGTACCATTACAGTGATTTCTTCTGCTAATTTTTTCTGCAATAATCGTAAATGAGGCATTTGAGAGTGTTCTTTGATTAAAGAATTAATTTCAGATTCGGGTAAAATAGTAAATATTTTGATATATTTAACAGCGTCATCATCAGAAACATTGAGCCAAAATTGATAAAAGTTATAAGGGCTAGTTTTTTCGGGGTCTAACCAAATATTTCCAGACTCTGTTTTCCCAAATTTGCCACCATCGCTTTTTGTAATCAGGGGGCAAGTTAAAGCAAAAGCTTCGCCCTGCACTTTCCTACGAATAAGTTCTGTTCCTGTTGTGATGTTTCCCCATTGGTCGCTACCACCCATTTGCAATTTACAACCATATTCTATATATAAATTCAAAAAATCGTATCCTTGAACTAGTTGATATGAAAATTCTGTAAACGACATTCCGCTTTTTTCTTCACCGCTTATACGCTTTTTGACAGAATCTTTTGCCATCATATAATTAACGGTGATATGTTTTCCAATATCACGAATAAAGTCTAAAAACGAAAATTTACTCATCCAATCATAATTATTTACCAGAATTGCCTTATTCTTTTCAGAGGTGTCGAAATCCAAAAATTTAGCCAATTGCATTTTAATAGCTTCTTGGTTATGTCTAAGAGTTTTTTCGTCTAATAAATTTCTTTCTTGCGATTTTCCACTTGGGTCTCCAATCATTCCGGTTGCACCGCCTAGCAAAGCAATAGGTCTATGCCCTGACAATTGCAAATGTTTCAACATCATCACTCCAACCAAATGCCCTATATGCAAAGAATCTGCTGTTGGGTCTATTCCCACATAAGCACTCACAAACTCTTTCTCAAACAATTCCTCGGTTCCTGGCATCATATCGTGTATCATGCCTCGCCATTGTAATTCTTTCACAAAACTCATAAATTTATTTCTGAATTATAATTTTTTTATTAATAATTATTTTTCCGTTTGAATTAATAAAACTCATAAGATAAACACCTTGTTGCAGAAAGTTGTTTTCAACCATAATTGGATCTTTACAATTTTCACATTCGACAGCCCAACATAATTTTCCAGTTAAATCAAAAAGTTTTATTTGTCCGCTAAAATCATCTTCAAAATGTATTTCAAACTTTCCGTTATTTGGGTTTGGAAAAACTGAAACTTTATCTTTAAAATTATCCTGTTTATTATCGGCATAAATACTCCAATCATAAATTCCAAGGCAATATTCTCCTTCTTTAAGATATTCAACTGTAAACTTTTTAAGTACTTTGGAATTAGTAGCATTTTCAATACTCCAATCGCTTGAGCGATTTGGGCGATATAACAAAACTAATGAGTCTAAACTATTTAAAATAAACTCATTATCGAGATATGAGTTTGCAGACAATCCAGCAGAGTTGTTATAGGTAAATTCAGCACTTGCGGAAAAACTTTGAGGAAAATTTCCTTCTACTGTCCAAAATCTATTATTTGCAATAATCAGCCCCGGAATTTGGTTTACAAAAGGGTCAGGTGCAACCCAATTATGAGTAATTCTTAAAAGAATCGTATCTAATGTATCAATATTTTTAACATTTATTTTTGCATAAATATTTGCATAAGTTTTTGTTCCTAATGTAGTTAAGAATTTAGTTTCATCAATAGTTGCGTCAGAAACTTGTTCAAAATAATCGCAAAAGCTAAATATAGGGTTAAAATTCAAGCTAAATGTTTGTTCACCATATTCGCCGTCAAACTCTATTATTTTTGTAACAGTTTCAAAATTTTCTTTCATAAAACTAACAGGAACTTTATTAGACTTAGCAAAGTCGTTGCGTCCTCTAAGCTTTTGTTTGATAAAAACGGTGATATCGAAATTTTCTCCATTAGGGATTATTTTTGTAGAATCGATAGAATAATGAACAAAACCAGGAGTGAAGACCCAATCTTGGAAAAAATCTGTCATATCAACATTAGAATAGTTTGACAAGAAATCTCTTAAATCATAAGATGATTTTGAGGTATAAGCATTTTGTTTAAGATATTCGCTAATAGCAGGGAAGAAGACATCATCTCCAAGATAATTTCTTAAACTATGAACAACGCTTGCACCTTTTTGATAAACAGTACTTGAATAAGTGTATTCTTGACTAATTGGGAAAAGCGGATGAAAACCGCCATCTTCGTGATGATACAATCTTAAAACTTTTTCGTGAGCACTTCTTCTAAAAGCCAAAGCATTTTCTTTAGATTTTAAAAATTCTCGAAAAATAGTTTCACAATAAGTAGCCCAGCCTTCATTAAGCCACATATCTTCGGCAGACGAACAAGTAACTTGATCACCAAACCACATGTGTGCAAGTTCGTGGTAAAATAAATCTTCATAATTTAATGTACCATTTATAAAACCTGCTCCCATGGCAATATTAGTTACGTGTTCCATTGCACCACTGGAAAAAGGTACAGCAACATAACCAACTCTATTCCAAGCATAAGCACCAAAAAGATTTTCATACACTGCCAAAACAGAGTCAATATTTACAAAAGATTGTGCTGTTCTGGCGCTATCAGTGGGGTAAATATAAAAATCTACAGGTATATCTCTTTCAATTCCATTATAAGTATGAGTCAAAAACTTATATGGACCAACAGCCACAGAGGCTAAATAAGTAGGAATTTCATTTTCCATTTTCCATTCCCAAGTTTTTGTATCATATAACCCCGAATCTGGATTAGTAACTACATTTACAAGCACACCGGCACACACAGCAGTATGGGTATCTAAAGTTGTAATATTGCAAGAAAATTTTGCTCTGTCGGTAAAGCTATCTTTACAAGGAAACCAAACTCTCCCGTAGGAATGAGGTATGTCGTCAAAAGCTACTCCCATATTAAAAGCATATCCATTCATAAAATAAAAACCACCCCAGCCCGAAGGGTCAACAACAGGATAGCCATGATAATAAACTCTAAGCGTAAGTTCGTCTTCGGGATTAAAATAAGAAGAAAAGTTTATATTCAAAATCGTGTCATTATACTCAAAATTTGAAATTTCACAAATATCACAAACAATAGAATCTACTTCTAATTTTAATAAATCGAGGCTAATGTTATTCACATTATTTTCGACAGGCTTAAAGATTACATCAGTATATCCAGAAATAAATTTAGATTGGATATTTATTATGTTCAAATTAATTATATATTCATTAACATCAATATTTTCGCCAGTAATATTTTGAGCATGCAATAAATAATTCATGCTTAAAAAAAGGCAAATTAAACAATATATTTTTTTCATTAAAAAAGAGTTTGTTGAGAACCAGTATTATATTTATTCAAATGTTTATAAGCTTTTTCTGTTGCTTCTCTACCACGAGGAGTACGCTTAATGAATCCTTCCATAATTAAAAAAGGTTCATAAACTTCTTCTACAGTACCTTCATCTTCGCCAACAGCTGTTGCGATAGTTTTAATTCCGACAGGTCCTCCCTGAAATTTATCTACAATAGTTAATAAAATTTTATTATCCATTTCGTCTAATCCGTACTTATCAATATTTAAAGCTTCGAGAGAGTGTTTAGCAATTTCTACATCAATTTTTCCGTCTCCAATTACTTGAGCAAAGTCTCTAACACGGCGTAACAAGGCATTAGCAATACGTGGAGTTCCGCGGCTGCGTCTAGAAATTTCATTAGCTGCTTCATTATTAATAGGTACTTCTAAAATACCAGCAGAACGAACAATAATTTTTTTTAAAACCTCAGCTTCATAGTAATTTAGGTGAGAATTTATTCCGAATCTTGCACGCAATGGGCTTGTAAGTAAGCCTGAGCGAGTAGTTGCACCAATAAGTGTAAATGGTTCGAGTGGAATTTGCACAGAACGTGCTGCTGGTCCTTTATCAATTAAAATATCTATTCTATAGTCTTCCATTGCTGAGTATAAATATTCCTCAACTATTGGGTTTAGCCTATGAATTTCATCAATAAACAGCACATCGTTTTTATCTAAACTTGTAAGTAAGCCAGCAAGGTCGCCTGGTTTATCTAAAACAGGTCCAGATGAAACTTTAAAACCGACTCCGAGTTCATTTGCAATAATGTTGGCTAAAGTAGTTTTTCCTAATCCGGGAGGTCCATGCAAAAGGACATGGTCGAGAGCTTCATCTCTCATTTTTGCAGCTTTTACAAAAATTTTCAGGTTAGCTACAATATTTTCTTGACCGCTAAAATCATTAAACTCAAGTGGTCTAAGCATTTTTTCCATTTCTTTATCTACAAAAGATAAATCATCGGAATCGGCTCTTATAAAATCGTCCATTTATTATTTTTTTACAAAAATAAGAAAATGCTTAATAAAAACAGCAATTTAGCCAACAATTACATGAGTTAAATAAAAATTCTCAACATTTTTATAATTCCGAAGTTTAAAGAAGTAGTTGAATAAATTAATTTTATTAATAAAAAAAACTTGTAGATTTTTCCAAGTTTGGAGTTTCTACAAGTTTTTAAAAGTTTTAGATTAGTTTAGTGAAGTTTCACAAAACAGAAAAATATCTATAAAATATTATTCGCCTGAATTGTTATTTGAGCCACGGTTGTTTGAGTTATATCCGCCTCTTCTTTGCCCGCTTCCACCACGGTTGCCATAAGATCTTCTGTCACTTTCGCTTCTCTCTGTTCTTTCATGTGCTTGGTTAACTACAATAGTGCGTCCTTCTAATTCTGCACCATTTAATTCTTCAATAGCTTTTTTAGCTGCAGCCTCGTCTTCCATAACAACAAAACCATAACCTTTACTTCTTCCTGAAAATTTGTCAGTAATAATTTTAGCCGAGCTAACTTCTCCGTACTCTTCGAAGAAACCTTGTAAATCGCTGTCCTTCACTGAGTAGGGCAAGCTTCCAATAAAAATGTTCATTCTAAATTTTAAATTAATAATTACTGTGCAAAGTTAACTTATTTATCAGACTTACAACGAAATTTATAATAATTTAAAAATTATTTTTTTTAAAGCTAATTTATTGTTTATCAAAATATTACAGTTTAACTTTAAAAACAATATTTAAATTTTCTGATATTTACATTCTTTTTGCACAATAAATGACAGCAAAAAAGTTCTAAATTTTATAATAATTGATAATAAGTCCTTATTTATCAAGTTTATAAACTACAAAATTTTAAAAATAATAAATTTGGATTAAAATTTCACTCTTATAGTTTACCAAGTTTATAATATAGTTTTCAAAAAATTAATTAATTAGTATTATTGAGAGTTAATTTGTACAAATCTTATAAACAATTTTTACAAATTATTTATTTCAATATCCATTGGGTTCCAGAACAAGTCATTAAAATTTTGTATTTTGTTGGAAACAATAGTAATTCCTTCATCTTCGAGAAGTTTTTGCATTTCATTCTGACTATTAAAATGATTTTTTCCTGTTAAAATTCCGTTTCTATTAACTACTCTATGAGCAGGTACTTTTGGGATAATATTGCCAGAATTTTTCAAAGCCCAACCCACCATTTTAGCAGCTTGCGGAGAGCCTATTGCTTTTGCTATTGCTCCGTATGAAGTTACTTTACCATAAGGAATTTGTCGAGTTACATTATATACTCTATCAAAAAAACTTTCATTTTCAGAACTAAACTTGCTCATAAGGTGGTTCTATTAATTTAAGAGTTTTTGGTAATTGAAATTTTAAATATTTTATAGTTTTATTTTCTTTATTCCACATTTTTTCGTAATGTGTTTTCAAGGTTAAAACTCCGCTATAATAAGGAGAATTATATAATTCATCAGTATCTATCAGCAGTTTTAAATTATTTAATTCGACAATAGATTTTGTATAATAATACAAAGTGTCATCGTCAGTTTTTAAATTTATAATTCCATTGTCGACAATGAAATTTTGATATATAGATAAAAAATTTGTTGAGCTTAATCTTTTTTTAATTCTTTTTCGTGGTCCAAGTTGTGGGTCGGGAAAAGTTATCCATATTTCTGCCACTTCATTTTCGCCAAAGCAAAATGGAGCAAATTCAATTCTAGACCTTAAAAAAGCAACATTTTTCAAATTTAAGTTCAGAGCATCGTTTGCTCCTTTCCACATTCTAGCTCCTTTTATATCTACGCCTATATAATTAAAATTGGAAAATTTTTGAGCAAGTTCGACAGTATATTCGCCTTTACCGCAACCTAGTTCTAAAATTAATTGTTTGTTATTTTTAAAAAAATTATTAGACCAATTTCCTTTCATTTCAAAATCGGAAGGTTCTGAGAAGTTGAACTTAGGTTCAAAAAAATGTGGGAAAGTTTTATTTTGGGCAAATTTTTCTAATTTTCTTTTTGCAGACATTAAACTACTATTTAATATTAACTTTTTCTACTCTTAAACCCATTTCCATAATTCCGGGCAATAAATCGACTCTCATAGCTTGTTCAAATTCGACAGAATACCTTCCTTTATAAGGAAATCTAACGTTCATTTTCCACGGGATTTTTAAATCCCAAATATCTCCACTCCCGTCTCCTAACCACTTGCCAGCATCGCTAGCTAAATTACATTCTAAGGTATCAATTTTAACTTGTCCATTAGGAGCAGAAGATTTAACAAAAAGCCACAAGTTTTTATACGGATATGCAGAGGCATGTCTAACGTGAATATAAACATTATGCAAGTTAATTGTATCTTCTATATCGAATTTAAAATTGATTAAATTTTTATTATTCCACGAGTAATCAGGAATTTCAACAAATTGTTCGTATAATCTATTTCTATCACAAGAAGATAAGAAGCTTATACCAGCCAGTGCAAGGAATATTAAAAAAATATTAATTTTGTTTTTCATTTCTCTCTTTAATTTTGCTATCTCTATATTTTTGTCTTTTAGACTTTTTAAGTTTTTTATTTTCGAATCTTGTAACGCTATCCGAATTAAGTTCATCTTTGAAATTTATATTAGGTTTAGAGTTATTTTTTTCGTTTTCGAACACATTTTCTGGGATAATTCCTTGTTTATTAAGTTGTATAATTTCTTTAACTTTTACGACATCTAATGCTCTTATCACAGGAATATCGTTAACTCTTGTTTCGTAATACATTAAGTTTTTGAAAATGTCGTTTTTAATATGTATTGCATCTCCTTGCGAAGTTTTAAGATTAACAATATTTTCAGGGAAGTTTCTTCTAGCATCAAGATATACTTCGAGTTCGTGATTTAAACAACATTTAAGTTTACTACATTGCCCTGCAAGTTTTTGAGGATTAAGAGATAGTTCTTGTAAACGTGCTGAGTTTGTAGAAACCGAGACAAAGTCGAACATCCAAGTAGTGCAACAAAGTTCACGTCCGCAGGGTCCAATTCCGCCAATTCTCCCAGCTTCTTGTCTGGCACCAATTTGTTTCATTTCGATACGAATACGAAATTCTTCTGCCATTTTTTTAATAAGTTCGCGAAAATCAACTCTTTCTTCGGCTAAATAATAAAAAATTGCTTTTGTTTTATCTCCCTGAAACTCTACGTCTCCGATTTTCATACTAAGTCTTAAATCATTAGCTAACTCGCGAGTTCTTAACATTGTTGGGACTTCTAATGCTATTGCTTCTTGCCACTTTTGAATATCATTAGGTCTTGCTTTACGATAAATCTTTTTTAAACCTAGTTCTTTTGCATGTTTATATCTATCCAAATGCATAGATACCATATTTCCTACAGCTGACACAATACCTATATCATGTCCTGGCGATGATTCAACAGCAACAACATCGCCAATGTTTAATTCTAATTGGCAAGTATTTTCAAAAATTCCTTTTCTTGTGTTTTTAAACCTGACTTCAACATATTTTGTTTGAGCCAAAGGGTCATCAATATCGCCTAACCAATCATAAACATCGAGTTTATTACAGCAATATTTTTGGTTTATATTTGCCGAATTTTCATCAACTTTATGTGGTAAACAACCTCTTTCAAATTCTCTATCTGTCATTTTTTAATTTCTTATTAGTCTCATTACCAAAAAACAAATATCAGTAAAAATAATTTTTGCAGCTCCATTTCTTTCGATATGAAAATGTGCCTCATCAAAAACTTTAGATATTTTATCTACATTTTCACTTGTGATAAACTTAGAAAACTTTGTTGCAAAATCTTCTTCTTCTTTTGTTAGGTAGTAAATGTTTTTATTTTTAAAATTATAAGCAAAATTTTCTCTAAGTAATATATTGCAATATTTAAGAAAATTTTTCTGTGGTTCTCTTCCAATTTTGGCCATGGTCTCTGCCCATATCAAAGCTTCTGCAACATTGCGAGAATATGCCAATCGCATAAAGCTAACGAATTGTTGAAAATTAAATTTATTTTCTTCGTCAGACAAAATTTGTTGTTTAGCCTCAATAAAGCTACCATTACTAATTTTAACAATGTCAGCGACAGTTTCTGAATTTAACTTGTACTTCTCGATAAGAAATTTCTGCATTTCATCATCTGAAATTCCGAGTATTTTTACAGGCTGTGCTCTTGATAATATTGTTGGCAAAACTGCCTCCCTTTCGTCGCTAACGAGTATAAAAACAGTCTTTTGAGGCGGTTCTTCGAGTATTTTTAACAATTTATTAGCACAAGAAATATGCATTTTTTCTGGCAACCAAATAATCATTATTTTATAATCCGATTCAAAAGATTTTAGATTAAGTTTTCGTAAAATTTCGGTAGATTCCTCAACAGAAATTAATCCTTGCTTATTTTCAGAGCCTAAATGATGCATCCATTCGTTATACGAAAAATAAACATCGTCTAAAATCATTTCGCGCCACTCCTGAATAAAGGAATCACTAATTTTCTTTTTCCCACTTTCAGAAATTACAGGAAAAACAAAATGTAAGTCGGGATGAATTAATTTTTCATATTTTTTGCAAGAAAGACAGACCCCACAACTATCATTTTCTTGCTTATTTGTACATGATAAATATTGAGCAAAAGCAATAGCAAGTCCGAGTTTTCCCGAACCTATTGTTCCAAAAAATAAGTAGGAATGGCTTACTCTATTTGTTTTATAACTTTGAATAAGCTTTTGCTTAATTTCTTCCTGCCCTATTATTCGCTCAAACTTCATAACTCATTTTTTCTACGCTACAAATTTAAACATTTTATTGAATTAGATTTCGCTTTAATTAGTAATTTTGCCAAATGCAAATAATTATTGAACAAATTTTAATTTTGGGTTTTATTGCTCTAATTGGCATGATAGCCTACAAACTCAAAGCTCTATCAAAAGAAAACAACACTGGATTGGTAAAAGTAATTTTAAAAATAACTTTACCAATATTAATTTTTACGACTTTTTCTAATACAGATTTGAACGAAGACATTTTGAAAAACTTTCCTATTGTCTTTATTTCTGCAATTATTAGTGTTGTTCTTTTATTTTTGCTAAGCAATATAAGTTCAAAAATTTTAAAACTCGACAAGGGCAATAAAGCCCTTCACAACGCACACACAATGTTTGGGAATACTGTATTTTTAGGTTTTCCTCTTTTAGACGCTTTATTTCCGGGAGGAGAAGGATTAATTTATGCAAGCATTTTTCAACTTTCTCACGACTCTTTAATGTGGACTTGGGGTGTTTTAATTTTGAGCAAAGCCTCAAACAAAAAAGCAGATAAAGGCATAAAACATTTAATCAATCCTATTACTATTTCTTTTATTTTGGGTTTATTAATGATGATTTTTAAAATAAAAATTCCAGAACTACTATCCAAACCCTTAAGCGGAATAGGACAAAGCACAATTTATATTTCAATGATTTATGTCGGTGCGATTTTAGCACAAGCAAAATTAAAACCATTAATTCAAAACTTAAGATCTTATATTTTAAGCCTTAACAAATTAATTTTAGCCCCATTAATTTTAAGTCTTTTTCTAATTTTTATAAAATATTTAGGAATACAAGTGTCGAATACTGCTTTATTATGTGCCGTTCTACAATCTGCAATGCCATGTATGATTATTGTTTCGGTGCTTGCCGAAGACTTCGGACTTAATTATAAACAAGCAGTAGAAAATATCTTAGTAAGCTCTGTTCTTTCAATTTTTACTTTACCATTTATTTATTGGGTGATTTTAAAATTAGTTGAAAGTTTATAAAATAGTTATTGGCAACCTAAGGTCAGCAATGCAAATCAGAAATAATTTTATTTACAATGAAAAACAATGTAGATTATAAGTAACAATACGGAAATTATTACTATCTTTGC
>CAYRQZ010000016.1:0-25595 GCA_964426585.1 uncultured Bacteroidales bacterium
TGTGCGGTGTTAAATTTACATTAATTCTGTAAACTTATATCAGGACAAGTCAAATATTAAGTTTGGTAAAACAATTTTTGTATATCTTTTATATATTAAATTTTTACACATTTAACACATTGCTTTAAATTTATAACAGCTTTTGCAAATATAATAAATTTTTTGAATAAAACAAGAAATATTTAAATTAAAGTATATTTTCATATTAATTTAGATAGATTATAAATAAGAGAAAATTACTTTTTGATAAAAAACAAAAAATTAGTTCAACTTTCAAAAGTCGGACTAATTTGATGGAAAAAAATGAAACATTATTTGGTTTGGGGCGTATATGCTAAAATGGGGGTAAGATGGCAGTGGGGTTTTGGCGGGATTTTTGCTTTTTGCAAAAATCATGACAAAACATGCAGGAGTAGTTTGTTTTTTTCTTATTTTTTATAAAATATTTTATAATTTTCTCGAAACCTGCATATTTTGTAAAATAATTCCAAAAACAATTAAAATCACTCCTAGAATTGTTGAAATTTGAATGTTTTCTTTTAACACAAAATTTACAATTACTAAAGATAAAAACGGCGTAAAATAAATAAAATTACTGACTTTTGCTGTCGTTTCCGACAAACTAAGTGCCAACATCCATAAGAAAAATGTTAAACCCATTTCAAAAACACCAACATAAGAAACTGCAAAAATTCCGTTTTTAACAGGTATTTGAAAATTATTTGTAATTAGAGAATAAAGCAAAATATATAAAAACCCAAAAAAGAAAACCATAAATAACTTTATAATTTCATTTCGCTTATCTTTTAGGTTAAAAAGCCAAAATACAGACCAAATAAATGTGCTTAAAAGAGCCAAAACAACACCAACAGTATTAGAAAACTGAAAATCAAATATTTTTCCTTTTGTTGCAATTATATAAGTTCCAAAAAATGAAATTAATATTGCCAAAAAACTTTTAATGCTAAGTTTTTGTTTTAAAATCGGCACTGATAAAATTACTAAAACTATGGGCCACATATAATTAATACTTAAAGCCTCTTGAGCTAATAATAAATCATAAGCTCGAAATAAAATTAAATAATACAAAAAAGGGTTAATAAATCCAATTATTGCAGATTTTAAAATGTCTTTTTTAGATTGTTTGAACAAGTCTAAAAACATTTTTTTTAAAAATAAAATTACAGTAAATACAATTAACGAAACAAAAACCGCCCAAAATAAAAGTTGAACATAATTCACAAACTTTAGAGCGATTTTAAAAGCCGTACCAACCGTTGACCAGCACAGAACAGTGATAATTGCAAAAAAATATGCTTTATTTTGTTTACTCATATTATTATTTTATGCAATAATAGAATTAATTATGTAATGATTTTATATTAAAAAAAAGAACGAAGAAAATAAATTCCACTTTATAACTTTACAAACTTTATAAAAATAATTATATATTTTAAAATAGCGTTTGTATAAATTATATTAAAATAAATTTTTTCAATAAGAATAATTTTTCATTTTTGTTCAAAAAAACAAAATAATGAAAGAAACACTATTATTTTTTTTAATTTTATTAATTTGCACAAATTCATATTCCCAACAATCTATTGAGACTAATGCATTAGACCCAACAAGCTCAGGTGATTTAATTAACAATTTTGACGAAAATAATATTTTGGAAAATGCTAATCAAGACAGTGTTTTAGCATCAATAAAATACAGAGATTCTATTAATTTATACAATGATATTTATGAAAATAGGCTTTTAAATTTAACTATTAGTGATATTTTTTCCAATAATTGGGATACTTTAAATATTTTCGCCTACGGAGGGGCAAGTTATAGTAGAGCTTCCGACACCTTGGCTTTAAAACTTACAAATGATGAAAATAAATTTGTTATGCCACATAATGGCAAAATGTGGGGTGGTTTTGTCTGGCGAAAGACACATCATCATAATGGGGTTGACATTGAACTTCTTTATAAAGATAGTATTGTGTCTGCCTTTGACGGAATTGTTCGTTACGCCTCATGGAATTCGGGTGGATATGGATATTTAGTTATTATAAGACATTATAACGGTTTAGAAACTTATTATGCTCATTTGTCAAAAATTAAATGTAAAAAAAATCAAGAAGTTAAAGCAGGTGAACTTATAGGCTTAGCTGGCAATTCTGGAAGATCTTATGCTCCTCACTTACATTTTGAAACTAGATACCAAGACAACCCTTTCGACCCTGAATTAATTATAGATTTTGAAACAAAACAATTAAAAACCGATACACTTGTTTTAATGCCTGCCGAATTTGCATTTCTTAAAACAAGAACTAAATCAAATAACGGCGGAGTAAAAGGAGTTTTAGACGGAAACAATCACATCGTTTATAGTGGAGACACTCTCTGGGCTATTTCGAGAAAATATAATATTTCAATTAGCCAATTATGTTCGATGAATGGAATTTCAGAAAACTCAAAACTACAAATAGGACAAAAAATTAAAGTGAAATAATATTATCCCAAAACTAAAGTCTAAATGTGTAGCCGTTTTGTTCTGGTAAGAAAATTAGAAAAATTAGAAGCTCGATTTAACGCTAAGGCTGTCGATGGATTAAAATACAAAGAATCTTTTAATATTTCCCCAGGTAAAGCTAGCTTAATAATTGCTCAAGACTCTCCAAAACTAATAAAATCAGCAATTTTTGGACTTACACCATTTTGGGCAAAAAAACCAATGTATTTAATTAACGCAAGAGCAGAAGGCGACAAAAACAAAGAAAATGACACAAACTATAAAGGAGCAAAAGACATTATCATAAAACCTGCATTTCGTAAACCAATACGCTCAAATAGATGCTTAATATTAGCAGACGCATTTATTGAAGGTACAAGCCTCGAAAAACTTTCAAAACCATTTCTAATATTTATGAAAGATAAAATTGGAGCATTTGCCTTTGCTGGGATTTACGACGACTGGCTAAATACAAAAAATGGTGAATATATTAGGTCTTTTGCAATAATTACTAGTGTTGCAAATAATTTAATGCAAAAAATTCCTCATCACCGCTCACCAGTAATCCTAAGACCAAGTCAAGAAAAATTATGGCTAAATTCAAACGCAAGTTTAAATGAAATTACAAATATCCTAAACCCTTTCGATAGCTCAAACTTTAACGCTTATCAAATTTCCGACAGTATTAAAAATCCTAATAACGATTATAAAAATTTAATATTTCCCATTAGCGATGAAATAAATCCAGATTAAAAATCAACTAATAGTGAAATTTAAGTAAACTTATAATTTATAACAAACCGTTCCGAAAAAACAGCGCGTCAAAATCATACCCTCTCAGTTAAATTCAAAAATTCATATTTATTCCCAGAATAATCTAAAATCTTAATAAAATCCTCATAACTTATAGCAATTAAAGCATTAAGTTCGTTTGGCAAAAATGTTAGTTTTTGCTTTGTTTTAATGTCTTCATCAATAAAAACCTCGACATGATTAGCCTCATCATTTAAAACAGAAAAAACAGAAATAGCTCCAATTACACCTTTTATATATTTATCAATTCTTTGTTGTGAAGCAAAAGAAATTTTACCTTTTTTAAATTTTTGTTCTAAAATCCTAATATCAATATCGCTATAATAATCTGAAATTAATAAAAAGTGCCTATTCCCTTTATGATTTCTCATAAAAAGGTTTTTACAACGAGTTGCTCCTATCCTATTCCAGAAAGAAATATCTTCTTCGTTAGAAAAATCTCTTGGAGACTCGTAATATTCAAATTTTATATTAAGTTTTTCTAAAGTCTCATAAACAATTTTTTGTCCTATCATTTTCTCTTAAAATAAATATCTAATAATTTTGAGGCAGCTACAAAACTGCTAATTTTATCTTTTTCAATTTCTAATTCTAAAGTTTTTAGTTCTGACTTTACAATGGCATCATTATAAAATCTTTCTTTCAAGGCTGCGTTCACAGCCTCAAAAAGCCAATATTTTGATTGATGTTTTCGATTTTTTTCAAAATATCCATTATTCCGCGTATAATCCTCGTAGTGTTTTATATTTTCCCAAATTTCAGAAATTCCTTTTTTTTCAAGTGAAGAACAAGTTAATACACTTGGTTTCCACTCCGAATCTGTAATAGGGAATAAATGCAAAGCATTTTGATATTGAGCTTGGGCAAGTTTTGCTTTCTGAACATTATTCCCGTCTGCTTTTGTAATTGCAATAGCGTCAGCCATTTCCATAATCCCGCGTTTTATTCCTTGTAACTCATCTCCAGCGCCAGACAACATTAACAACAAGAAAAAATCCACCATGCTATGCACAGCTGTCTCGGACTGTCCTACTCCAACAGTTTCGATAAAAATTGTATCATAGCCAGCAGCTTCGCAAAGGACTATTGTTTCACGTGTTTTGCGAGCCACGCCACCCAAAGAACCAGCCGACGGCGAAGGACGAATAAAAGCATTGTTTTGAACCGATAATTCCTCCATGCGAGTTTTATCACCCAAAATACTTCCACCACTACGCTCACTACTTGGGTCAACAGCTAAAACAGCTAATTTATGACCGCTATTTACAACCTCCATGCCTAAAGATTCAATAAAAGTACTTTTACCAACACCCGGAACACCTGTTATACCTATTCTGATTGAAGGCTTTCCTAAACTAAGGCATTTTTCTATAATTTGTTGAGCAATTTCTTGATGTGCAGGCAAACGACTTTCGACCAAAGTTATTGCTTGGCTTAGAATATTTATATCTCCTCCCAAAATTCCATTTACATAATCTGATATACTCAAAATGTTTTTAGTACGTTTTATTTTTCGAAAATTCGGATTCACTTGCGGTGGTTGATCAATACCTTCATTTACCTTTAAAGCAGAATTATCAGCTTTTGACTCTTCAACTTCGCCCTTATATTTTTTTTTATTCGACATTTTAATTTAATAATATTTTTTATGCTGTAAATAATTCTCAATGTAATCTTTTATTCCTTCTTCAAGACTATAAAAATGAACATCACTAATGACAGAACGCAATTTATTTAAATTTGCTTGAGTGAAATATTGGTATTTATCACGAATATCTTCCGGAATATCTATAAATTGAATATTAGGCTCTTTTCCCAAAGCGGAAAAACATGCTAAACCTAAATCTAAAAAACTTCTTGCTTGCCCAGTGCCCAAATTATATAAACCAGACTGTTTTCGGGTTTCCATAAAATGGATTAATACAGCACAAACATCTTTAACATAAATAAAATCACGCAATTGCATACCGTCTTCATAATTTGGATTATGAGAACGAAAAAGTTTAAGTTTTCCTGTCTCAATAATTTGATTATATGCATGAAAAACTACTGAAGCCATCCTTTTTTTATGATATTCGTTAGGACCGTAAACATTAAAAAACTTAAAACCAGCCCAAAAATATGGCTTTTTATCATAACTTAAAGCCCATTTATCAAACTCATTTTTTGATTTCCCGTATGGGTTTAAGGCTTGTAAGTCATTAGGAGATAAGTCATCACTAAAACCTAGTTCACCGGCACCATAAGTAGCAGCAGACGAAGCATAAATTAACCCTATTCCATATTCGTTAGCTTTACGCCAAATTAATTTTGAATATTCTAAATTTAATTCTTCAAAAACACTATAATCAAACTCTGAGGTGTCGGTTCTTGCTCCAATATGGAAAATAAACTGCACTAACTTATGATTTCTGTCTAACCAGTAAACAAAGTCTTTTCTATCAATAAGTTTTGAAAAAGTTTTTGAAAAATAATTATTTTCTTTTTCTTTTTTACTAAAATCGTCAACTAAAACAAGGTCTTTATATGCTTTTTTATTTAATTCTGAAACTAAGCAAGAACCAATAAATCCAGCTGCACCAGTAATTATTATCATTTTAATTATCTTTTTTGCAAAGTACGTAAAAAAACTTGAAAAAATAAAACAAAAACACAAAGCTTAAAGAATTATAAAAACCTAAGTTTTACATAAACAAATTCTTAAAAAGTCAATATTTTTAACTTATTTCTTATCTAATCAATAAAATATGTCCTTTTTTGCTTTGAATAGTTTCATTAAGCATTTCTGCTTCAATAAAATAAGTGTAATTATCAATATTTTGCAATTTTCCCTTATAATAACCATCCCAACCTTGATTAATATCGTCAGTAAAGAAAACCTCTTCGCCCCAACGGTTATAAATTCTAAATTGCAATAATTTTTTTATTCCAAAACCGCGTGCATAAACAATACTATTTTGGTTTGTGCTTTCTGGTGTAAATGCGCCTGGAACGTCTAAACTATATTCTTCTATAACATAAATATCTAAATAATAAGAATACCTAAAACAACCTGTCGAGTCTTCAACTAAAAGACTATATCTTGTCGATTCTAATGGATAAAATTCGGGCATTGGACAATTAGAACAAGAAATATGATTGTTAGGTGTCCAAGTAAATGAAAGACTGTCTTGTGATGCTTCTAAAACTATTGTTGTTGTGTCTCCTATAATTATCGAGTCAATATCTGGTGTGAAATTAACTGTAAAATCTTGAATTACAATAATTTTAACAGAATCATTTTTTGCACAATTATAAGAATTTTTCACTTCCAAATAATAAGTAATATCTTCACTAGGGTTTACAACAGGCTTATCTGAATTTATGTCTGAAATATTTTGATTAGGAGACCACAAAAAACTAATTCCGCCTGTAGCATCCAAAGTGATTTTATCACCTTTACAAATTAAAGTATCATTAGTAATTGTAATTACTGGTAAAGGGTAAACGTCAATACTTAATTTTGCAGTATCCAAGCAGCCGTAAATATTTTCAACAACTAAGCATACTTCGGGACTAGTGATATAGTCTTGATTATTAACAAAGTTATAAATTTCAGTTTCTTGTCCGCTACCTATTGGATAAGTATCAACAAACCAATATCTAAAGTCTTCGTCTTGCGAATTATTTACAAAAATTGCATCGAATGGAGTACAAAGCCCGCTGGTTATTGTGTTATTATTTGTATCGGTAATATAAAAATCGGCATGAACATCATAAACATAAATATTATACACAAAAGCAACTTCGCAAGTTCCTGAGCTTAAGACTAAATTTACCGGATAAAAACCTAAAGGCGGCACAAGAGAATATGAATGAGTAAAAGACTCGCTTGAATAAGAATCTCCTCCGCCTACAACCCAGATAAATGAATCAACATTCTCTTGATTAATAATTGAGAACTCTATTTCTTGACCTACGCAAGCAATTGTATCACTAATTTGTGCTTGTGCATAAGGACCATTAATTATTAAAGGTAAAGAATAAGAATCGGTACAACCTGCAGGACTTGATAAATTTAATACTAAATTAAAACTTCCTGGCATTGTATATAGATATTCTGGAGTTTCCATATTTATTGTATCATTAATCCCTAATATCCATTGATAATATAATTCAGTATCATCAGGTACTACACTTGAATTTTGAACTATACCTGGATCTGCCGGATAACATGGCAAATTATCATTAATTAAACTAAAACTTGCAAATACTTGCTCTATTGTTATCATATTTTCAATTAATAATTCATCGACACAACCCAAGCCATTATCAACGACCAACTTTATATCATATCGTCCACCAGAAGAATAAGAATGAGTAATTGTTGGTAAAGCTCCCGAAACATTTGAACTTAAATCGCCAAACGACCAAGTATATGTATAAGTTGGATCATTTTCAAAAGCAAACAAACTAACTTCTTGTTCAACACAAGCTGTTGGATTAATTACATTAAAAGCAGCACCAACACTAGCTACTGTTATGGTATCTTCGAAAGTATATTCACCTAAGCAACCGCTTAATGTTTGAACTTGTATAGTAACTGAATAAACACCAGCAGAAGCATATAAATGATTAACATCAAAACCTGTTAAATTATGCCCATCACCGAAATTCCATAAAACGCTAACAATAGGTTCGTCGGCGGTAGAATTATCAACAAAATGAACTAATAACTGGTCACAACCATAAACATCACTTATATCAACATGAATTTCAGGTCCGATAATTTGAACTTGATGAGTATCTGTACTTATACAACCATTAGCATCTCTTACAGTTAGTACTACATCAAAAATACCTATAGTAGTATATTCATAAATAAATAGAGGTTCGTTTACCCAACCCGAATTATTACCATCGCCAAAATCCCAGTAATATTCACTAACATTTTCTGAAGCTGAGGCGTTAAATATCAAATCTATATATGCACAATTTACATATTGAGGTATAGAAAAACTCGAAAATGGACTTGTAATATTTATTTTTATTGAATCGACAAAAACACAGTTTGTAGTATCATTGTAAGCGGTAACTTTAAGCCAGAAAGTATCCGGATTAGGGGGAAAAGAAAAACTATAATTATGGTCTGTAGAATTATTATTTTGATCAATAACTGTTATTGTACTTCCTGTTATATAATATATTGTCCAATCCCAATTTTTTGCTAAAGTTTCATTTAAAGTAAAATCGTAATCTCTAGGATTATCACAATCGTAATGAGAGGAAATACCATTGATTATAGGACCGCTAATATATAGGCTATCCCAAAATGTAGTATCACGACAACCATTATAAAAAGTAATTATATTCAAATAAACCCAACCTGTGTCCTGGTCAAAGGCATAATCGGTATATTCATCATTAGCATTTTCATTTGACGTTGAATCTATCCACCAAGTAAATTCAAAATCATCATTTAGCCATTCTTCAACCCACAACGAAACAGTATCTTGAGCACATAAAAAATGACTGACTAAAGGAGAATGATTAGAGTCATTATCAAAAACATTTATATTTGGAACATATTCACTTCCGACATGAATTTCTATACTTGAACTTGCCGTGCAGCCTTGATTGTCGGTTACTGTTAAAACTACGGTGTAATCACCCGGGTTATAAACCGACGATTCCCAAGTCGTTCCATTTGAATTAGAACTAGAATTTCCAAAATTCCAATTATAATTTGAAATTGGTGCGGTACTTGAACCTGTATAAGTAAAATCAACAGTTAATGGCGCACAACCCTCAACACTGTCGGCAATAAAACTTGCATCAGGAGGGGCAATATTTATTAATGGACCTATATATGTATGTACGCAACCAGCTGCACTTGTTACTGTCAATGTAGGCTGAAATAAACCTTGGCTTGTGTATAAATGCGAAGTATTTATCTGATTTGAAGATGAACCATCTTGAAAAACATAATAAAAGTTAACAGCATTTGAAGATGAAGTATTTGTAAAATCAACTAAAAATGGAACCGTGCAAGAATATAAATTTGTTGGTGATGTTGTAAAAGAAGCTGTTACGCTTTCAACAAATAGATTAAATGTTGTTGAAGCTTCACATTCTCCACCAGGGTCTACCGTAAATGTGCAAGTAATATTTCCTGTTTGATTATAGATATGCACAGGCGTATTTTGTGAGCTAGTAGCGCCGTCTCCAAAATTCCAATGACATGAAAACCCTGTTTGATTAGCAAAATGAGTTTGCATACCTTTACACACTGTATCACCTTCAAGAACAGAATAAGCAGGAATTGTTGGTGCTATCCTTACATATTCTTCTTTTACTAAAGTATTAGAACAACCATATTCATCTGTAACAGTAAGACTTACGTCATAAATCCCTGAGGTATATTGGTGCGAAGGATTAATTGTAGAACTAGTTGGGCTAGCATCACCAAAATCCCACAAATAAGTCGCATTCAAACCAAAAGAGGTGGTTACCGTAGAAGTGAAATTAACCGTGTGTGGTGAAGTACACATAGTTGGGTTGTCGGCAACAAAACTAATATTTGGCAAATTTGCAACCTTAACTACATTATTATGAGATATTTGTGATGTGCAAGAATTTTCATCTTGGATAAGAAGGGTAACATTAAAGTTTCCTGATGTATTATATATATGTGTAGGATTTTGAGCAGTAGAAGTATTTCCATCTCCAAAATACCAAACCCAAGTATCAATATCACCACTGCCCTCCAATGATAAGTCTGAAAAATTAGCCTCAAAAGGCACACAACCGTATAAAGTTGTATTACTAAAATTTGCCTGTGGTGAATCATAAACTACAACATTCATTGTTTTAGTATCATTAAAACCATCACAAGTAACTTTAAGACTAACAGTATATACACCACCAGTAGAATAAAAAAAAGTGGGATTCTCGTTAGTGGAAATATCCCCATTACCAGCTTGCCAATAATAACTTGCCGTGCCAATACAATTTGTACTCGTATTTACAAAACTTATGCTGATTGGAGCACAAAATTTACTTCCAGAAACATTAAAATTTGCAACAGGTTGAGAAATCAAATGCAAAATACAAAAAATAAAAAATAATATGCCTATCGATTTTTTCATTATCAAACAATCCTATTAAACAACAATTAACAATATCAACAAAAATAACATTTTTTTTTTAATTTGTAAAAAAAAATTAAAAAAATAATTCGTTTAATAAAAATTGTTATATTTGAAAATCTTAATCATAAAAAGCTGTGCATTGAAAAAGATTTTTATTTTTTTATTTTTAACAACTCTTTTTACTAGTTGTTTTTTACAAAAATTACAAGGGCAAGATATACATTTTAGCCAATATTATGCTTCTCCTTTATCTCTAAACCCAGCCGAAACAGGCTTTTTTGATGAGAGCTGGAGATTTTCAAACAATTATAGAAATCAATGGGCTGCCATTGGAGTTCCATATAGAACTATTTCGGCAGGCTTTGATAAAGCTTTACATTCAAAAAAAGGAAAACATTATGGACTAGGAATATTTTTTGTAAACGACCACTCTGGGTCTAGTAGCCTTTTAGTTAATAAAATATTTGTAAATGCAAGCTATATTATAAGTTTAAATGATTATAACTTTTTAGCCATTGGTACACAATTGGGATTTGTTACAAAAGATTTTAACTTAAATGGATTAAGTTTACCTTCGCAATTTAATGAAAATTCAGGTTATTTTGATTCAAACCTTCCAAACAATATTACAAATCAAATTGAAGCAATTAAATATATTGATGTAAATATTGGACTGAAATATCAAGCAAAAATAAAAAATTTAAACCCTCATTTCGGCATTTCTGCATATCATTTAAACATGCCTAAAGAAAGTTTTTTTAATAATAATTCTAAACTACCAATTCGTTTAGCCTTTAACACAGGTGCAAACATAGCTGTAAATAATAAAGCCTCTGTAATACCAAATATCCTAATAATGTATCATAAAAAAGCAAGCGACTGGGTACTTGGTGGAGTGTTTGATTATAAACTCAACGCACAAAAACAAATATCAAACGTATTTATTGGTATGTACGAAAGAAATTCTTTAAATAATGCTGATGCAATTATATTAACTACCGGATTAGGTATTTTTGGGTTCGATATAGGTTTTAGTTATGATGTCAATATTTCAGCACTGAAAGCTGCAACTAAAAACAAAGGGGCTTTCGAAATTTCGATTATTTATAAATATTCCAAACACATAATTAAAACTGTTACAATACCTTGCGATAGATATTAAATTTAATGAATGAATGAATAAAATGTTAAGATATTTTTTATTGTTAAGCACTATGTTATTTTGCTGGAACTTAGCTTTTTCCCAAAAGGATAATAACGAAATTAACACAATGCTACTTAGACCTGGACAAATTTTAAAATTAGCAAAAGAAGCAAATAAAGAAGGAGATATTTTCACCACAATAGATTATTATAAAATTTACGAAGAAATAAACCCCGGACGTCCAAAAGTTGTTTCAGCATTAGGAAAACTTTTTTTGAAAGAAAAAAATTATAAACAAGCTCAAAAATATCTTTTTGATTCGTACAAATTAAATACTAAAAAAAATATAATGGATTTGTTCTATTCTGCTGAATGTTTAAAAGTTTTAGGAGAATATGAGGAAGCCAAACAATATTTTAACCTTTTTTTAAATGAAGCTAAAAAAAATAAAGACCTCAAAGAAGAAATCAAACTTGCCAAAAATCATATAGAAGGTATTAGCGCTGCACAGTTGTGGAAGTCTAAACCTAATAATATTATTATTAAACTTCTTGGCAAAGATATTAATAAACCTCATATTGATTTTTCACCTATTCCTTTTGAAAATGATAAATTAATCTGGGCTTCATTAGCCGAAGATGAAATTAAATATTACAACCCTGCTAAAGATAAACTCCCTGTCCGAAAATTTTATATTGCCCAACGTAATGAAGAAAACTGGAAAAACTTAGGCGAATTTGACGAAACTATTAATGGACAAGATATTAACACAGGAAATGGTGCTTTTTCTGCCGATAAAAAAAGGTTTTATTTTACAAGATGTAATAAAGATTATTCGAACAAAGTAATCTGTAAAATTTTCGTGTCTAATCTCGAAAATAACATCTGGCAAGAAGCCCAAGAATTACCAGAAAATATAAATCTAACCGAAACTACCAATACCATGCCAAGCGTTGGGGTTTCGAGAATAAATACAGATGTTTTATATTTCGTTTCAGACCGCAACCAAGGACAAGGAGGACTTGACATTTGGTTTTCATACTTCGATTCAAAACGAAATGAATGGAAAGAACCTAAAAATTGTGGAAAAAAAATTAACACAGCACTTGACGAAATTACACCTTATTATAACATAGAAACAAAAACTCTCTATTTTAGCTCAGACGGGCACCCCGGCATGGGGGGTTTTGATATTTTTAAGTCTTTTGGCGAAGGAAAAAATTTTGAAGGAGCTTTAAACCTCGAAGTACCTACAAATTCTAGCTTCGACGATTTGTATTATATTTTAGAAGAAAATAGACAAAGAGGTTTTTTTACTTCTAATCGTAATGGCGGATACTCTTTACGACACGATAATTGTTGTGATGATATTTATGAGTTTATTAATAGAGATTATATTAACATTGCTGTTACAGGAAAAATTTTCGGAATTACTGATTCAACTTTCTTTAAAACTATAGAAAAAGAATATCAAAAAGAAATGGCTTTGAGTTTAAATGTACTTGATAAAAGCAACGACATTAAATTACTTTACGATTATCAGGTTAGTTTATTTATGATAGATAAAAATACAAACAAAGAGCTTTTTGTAAAAAACGACTTTACAAACCCCGGCTATTACTTTTTTAATTTAGAACAAGGTTTTGACTATTATATCGCTGTTAAAGATTATAATAATAAAGAGAAAAAATTATCTTTTACAACTAAAAATATTACTAGATCCGATACTTTAGAACTTGACGCAATTATTATTAACACCCTGCCCGAACAATCTTTTATTGTCAAAAATATTTATTATGATTTTGCAAAAGCAAATTTAAGACCCGAAGCTAAAACAACAATAGACAATACCGTTTATAAAATTTTAACCGCCTACCCCGATATTATTATTGAAATTAGCTCCCACACCGACTCTATCGACACTGAAGAATTTAATTTAAGGCTCTCGCAAGATAGAGCTCAATCTGTAGTTGATTATCTTATTTCAAAAGGCATAGAACCCCAAAGACTTGTTGCAAAAGGGTATGGGAAAAATTTTCCTATTGCACCAAACTCAAAACCAGATGGTAGCGACAACCCCGAAGGACGACAAAAAAATAGAAGAACCGAATTTAAACTTATTGGAAAAATTAACAATCAAGAAGAACTGATTTTTGAAGACGACTAAATCTTAAATTAATTTTTTCTTTTCAAAATTTCTTTTTAAAAACAAAAATATTTGCATAATATGCTAACTTCGAATTTAATAAAACTACAAATTTACCTTGTTTAGCCTCTTCGTTTGTAAACTTATAAATAGCTTGTTTACTATTATTATCCATAAAGTATTCAACTTCTATTTCAATTAAATAATCATTTTCATCAACATATTGAACCTTGTAATCACAGTGTAGGCAAACGTCTAACTGCACTAAAACAATATAATAGGTTTTATAATCAAAACTAATAGTCGAACTAACAAGAGGAAGTATATCAATTATTGAATCACTTTTAAAATCGACTAATTCATACCCTCTATCTAAATAAGATTGTTGAGTTTTTTTTGTAAAATCAACAAAATCAGCAGTTTGGGCACTAATACTAAGTGAATAAAAAACAAATACTAAAAGTAATGTGATAATAATCTTTATTTTTTTCATTTTGCTAATTTTAATAGTGCATATCTAATTTATCATACAATAATCAAACCAAAAAGTTTCTTTGTCGCAATATTTCAAACGTTATAACCGCAACAGAAGTCGAAACATTCAAAGAGTCAATACTTCCCAGCATTGGAATTTTTATTCTTTTATCAGCAAAATTAATCCATTTTTCAGACAAACCACTAGCCTCAGTTCCGAAAACAATAGCACTTGCCTTATTATAATCAAATTTGTGATAAAACTCCGAAGCTCTAAGCTCGGCAGCATAGCTTATTATATCATTTTTTCGTAACCAACTAAAAACATTTTCCGAATTTGAATTTATTATTTTTACCGAAAATACACAGCCTAAACTTGCTCGAATTGCGTTAGGATTATAAACATCTGCTAGTGGGTCGCATACAATTATTGCATCAACATTTGCAGCATCGGCTATTCGAGCTATTGCACCTAAATTACCGGGTTTTTCAACAGATTCTAGAATTATGAATAGGGATTTTTGAGTTATTTTAATACTTTCTAAAGAATAATTATTTGTTTTTGCAATAACAACCAGCCCACCGGTAGTTTCGCGATAAGAAATTTTTGAAAAAGCTTGCTCGCTAAGCTCGTAAATATTAGCAGAATTTATTTTTTCTCCACAAATTTTCTTAACCTGTTCAAAATCAATAATTTTCGGGCAAAATAAAACTTTGTCGAGTGTTAAGCCTGAATTAATTGCAATTTCTATCTCTTTGATCCCCTCAATAACGGCTAAGCCAAGACTTTTGCGTAATTTTGATTTTGTTTGTAAATCAACAATTTCTTTAATTACATTATTTTTTAGACTTGTTATTTTAATTATCATTTCAAAAAATTATTATCGATTTGTTTCTTTTGGGTTTAAAATAAAATAAGGAGTAAAAAAACAAAATAAAATAACACCATCTTGAATCGCAAGCATATCTTCAACGTTAAACAAAACAAGCATTATAAAAATCCAAAACATCATTAAAAAATGTTTTTCTTTAACAGCTACAATCGCCATTAAAACAAAGACAGCTATCAACGACACAAAAGCAAATATTCCTAACATTGCAAAAGTTCTAACAAATTGATTATGTGGGCTAATATTTTGAATATATGCTCCTTGAAAATTGTTCCCTTTATAATATTCTCTCATGCTTGGCAATAAATCTCCTGTACCTGTACCAAACCAAAAGTTATCCATAGCTATCTGAGTTCCCGCTTTAAATGCTGCTATTCGCATTGCTGTTGACTCTTGACTTCGAGGGTCAATTTCTCTACGATTTTCTACTGCTCCAATAAATTTCTCAAAACGCATGTGCACTTTCTTTATTGAAAAACCTAATATAGTTAAAATAATAACAAAAACTATTATAGGAATACCAATTTTTATTGAAATCTGCCGTTTAATTAAAGAATATAAAAACACAAATAAAATAAAAGCTAAATAAAGTAAAATAGTTGCTTTACTTGATAACTGAAATAAAAATATGGTTAAAACTAATATTAATATAATTTTTAATCTGTTAGAAATAATCTCTGGAAGAACAGTCTGTTTATAAAAATTTGATATTAGTATAGCTATTGCAAAGATCACACAATAAGATAAGTGATGAGGTCCTTTTATTACATCACTAAAAACTTGATAGAAAAAAACATTAAAGTCCTTGCTTGTAAGATAGGCGGGAATTGCTACGCTAAGGCAAACAAAGTAAGACAACAAAACTCCAAGTATAAAAAATGACAATATTAGCTCCCAACGTTTAGATATTCCATTCGACTTTATTGCCGAAAAAATAATCGGAAAAACTAATAAAGAAGCTGTTATCTCAATTTGCATAAAGCCTTCTTTTGTATTGCTGGTATTTAGTAAACCCGTAAAGAAAAACAAGTATGGTAAAACCAATATGTAAAATTTAGGATTTTTAAACATTTTAACAAACAAAGCATAGTTTTCTTTTTTTAACAAAGCTATTATTACCAAAAAAGCAATAGAAATTGAAGTTACTTTTATATGAACAGGAATTGCGAATACAGTAAAGCAAAGTAAAAACACCTCTATTTTATCTAAAGTTTGTTTCATAAAGCAAATCTAATATTTAATTTGATAATTGAGGCAGATCTGAATTAATTACAGAATAATTAAAAATAAAAAAAGAGGTAAAAAAACTAAAAAAAATAACACTATCCGAAACAACAAACATATCATCAAAGTTAAAAAAATAAAACATTACGATAGTCCAAAAAAGAAAAATAAAACTTTTATTTTTTATTGCCAAATAAAACATTAAAACAAAGACTGAAACCAGTGAAAGAAATCCAAGAATTCCGTGCATTGCAAAAGTTTTAATGAACTGATTGTGTGGACCTATAAAATGAATCTGAGCTCCTTTCATTTTATTTTCTTTGTAATAATCATACATATCGAAAAGCACATCGCCACTACCGGCTCCAAACCAAATATTTTGTTTTACAACAGAAATTCCTGCTTTAAAACCAGCAATTCGCATTGCAGTAGACTCTTGACTTTTTAAATCAATTTCTTTATAATTTGTAATCGAGTTAAAAAAATTTCCAAAACGTAATTCAACTTTGTGCGAAGAAAAAGCAAAAATCGCTATTCCTAATATTAAAGCAAAAATTGGTACAGCAATTTTATACAGAATAAGTTTTTTATGTAAAGAATAAATAAATATAAATAATAACATTGCAAAATAGAAAAATATACTCGACTTGGTTGAAAGTTGAAGCAAATAAATCGAAAAAATTACAAATAAAACTATTATTAAAGCTTTATATTTTTTCTTATCAAAACTTAAATTAGCTTTATCAAACAAACTTGAAATCAATATTATCAATGCAAATAAGATATTGTAAGATAAGTGTTGCGGTCCTTTTACTGCACTACTAAAATCTTGATAAAAGAAAACATCAAAATCTTTTGAGGCTAAATATTTTGGAATTGCACTTGCTAAACAAATAATATAACTTAATGTTACACCTAAAATAAAAAAAGAAAAAATGTGTCTAGAAGTATTTTTTAAAGAATTACTTTTATAAGAATAAAAAATAAATGGAAAAATCAATAAACTACTAACAATTTCAATTTGGAAAAAACCATCTTTTATATGTTCAGTATTTAACATTCCTATCCAATAAAACAAATAAGGAAATATTAAAATGTAAAACTCTTTTGAGTTAAATAATTCGTATAAATTAAAATAATTTTTCTTTTTTAAAAAGAAAACAAAAACTAAGAGAGCGATAAAAATCGTGCTAATCTCAGCATATAAGGGAAGACTAACAGCCGTTAAGCACAATAAATACAATTCAATTTTATCAATTACTTTATTCATACAACAAAACTAATATTTTTTATTTATGAGAAATAAAACTATTAGCTTTTTTTATTTTACACAATTTCAATTCAATTAATCTCGAAAACTATCTATAAATAAAAAATTTTTTTATAATAAAAAATATATTATTTTTGCAACTCGAAATTTTTAAAATAAAATTATTAATTTAAAAAAGTTAATTTATGATTAATCAGTACGAAACCGTTTTCATTGCAACTCCCGTTTTGTCTGAAGCACAGATGAAGGAAGCGGTCGACAAATTCAGAAGGGTTATCACCGAAAATAATGGTGAATTAATCCATGAAGAAGATTGGGGCTTGAAAAAGCTTGCTTACCCAATAAATAAAAAATCAACAGGATTTTATCATTTATTTGAGTTCAAATCCGAAGGTATGTTCATCAATAAACTCGAAACTGAGTATAGACGTGATGAAAGAATTATGCGTTTTTTAACATTCAAAATGGATAAACACGCAGTTGCCTATAGCGAAAAGAAAAGAAGAATGAAAAACGAACAAAACCAAAAGGAGGCATAATTATGGCACAAAATAGTTCAGAAATTAGATATCTTACTCCGCTTGCAGTAGAAGTTAAAAAGAAAAAATACTGTCGTTTTCTAAAAAATCGTATTAAATATGTAGATTATAAAGATCCACAATTCTTAAAAAGATTTTTAAACGAGCAAGGTAAAATTTTACCACGGCGTATCACCGGCACTTCATTAAAATATCACCGTAAGGTTGCACAAGCTGTCAAAAGAGCCAGACACTTAGCCTTATTGCCTTACGTTACTGACATGATGAAATAAAAAAAGGAGGAAAAGAAATGGAAATTATATTAAAACAAGACGTTGAAAATCTTGGACACAAAGACGAAATAGTTAATGTAAAACCAGGATATGCCAGAAATTATCTTATACCACAAGGTTATGCAATTATGGCTACTGTTACTGCAAAAAAAATTCATACCGAAAATATGAAGCAAAAAGCTCATAAAGAAGCAAAACTTCGTAGCGAAGCCGAAGCTATTCTTGCTAAAATGCAAGGCTTAAGCCTTAGAATTGCAACTAAAACTAGCTCTACTGGTAAAATTTTTGGCTCTATTAATACAATAATGATAGCAGAAGCTCTCGAAAAAGAAGGATTTAATATCGACCGTAAAAATATTACGCTTAAAGGCGAAGCTATTAAAGAAGTCGGAAATTATAATGCTCATATTAAAATTTACAAAAATATTAAAGCTATTATTGACTTTGAAGTTTATTCAGACGAATAAAATATTTAAAATACTTTTTAAAGGCTGGCAAATAATTTGGTAGCCTTTTTTTTTTCTTATTTTTTTAAATATTATTAATAAACAAAAATTTCATAATATCCATATTCATAAAATATTTTTTTAATTCCTGTAAAATAAAAACTTTATATTTCGGAATTATAACTAATTTTAATTGAGTTAATAAAATCTCCCGACTTGTCATTTTTTATGTGATAAATTTACGAAAAACGAATTGAATAAATTTTCATTATTTATTCTTAATTTTTCATTATTTTAAATTTTGTACCTACGGCACAATGTTTTTCTTTATATTATCTAGTTTACAGACATTGCGTACCTAACGGTACGATGTTTTTCTAATCCCGTTAGGGATTAAATATCGGCAAAAAAAGTCATACCGCTACCATAATTGTCCCATAGGGACAAAATATTTGCTCTCTCAAACTAAATCATGCTATCAAATCTATAACTACGAAAATTAAACAAATTAGTCCTGCTTTTAAAAGTTGAACTCATTTCACAAAAATAATGAAACATTTTTAGGAAAAATCCGTATAATAGGTTTGTGAAATATTGTGGGGACTTCAGTATCTTCGATAGCAATAACAAAAGGTCTTTTCTAGTTTTTTTGTATATTTTGACCTGAGACAAAAAGTATAAATATAGTTTAAAGCATTTATTAAAAATAAAAGAGAAACTGATGTAGTCTCTCTTTTATTTTTCTTCAAAACTTAATTAATTTTAAAACATTAATACTATCATTTCCAAGCAATTTTACATAATAAGAACCCTTAGAAAAACTCGAAATATCAAATTCTGTAATTAAATTTTCTATTTTAATACTTCTCAATATTTTTCCATCTAATGAATAAATTTCACAAATAGAATTAATATCTGTTTCAGCAACAACTAAACTAAATTTATCATTGCAAGGATTAGGGTATAAATTAAAATTATTACCGAAATTATCATCAAGCAAACCTGATAATAAGGCAAATTCTGCTTCAATACTAGAATTTTCTGTTACATTAGAGAATAAATAACTTTCAGGTATTCCATAATTAATTCCATCAACATAAACTGCATAAATATAATAAGCTTCGTCAGGGCTAATAACAAAAATTTGATTAGCTCCGCAAGCTAGCTCAACCTCGCCTACTGGATAAATACTTCCTCCCTCGCCAGCCGAAGCAGATATGATTATATTTTTTTGCGTAAAATTAGCACTAATCTCTAAATTGCTTTGTACATTTTGATATATAAATGGATTTTCAAGTACTGTTTGAGTTTCTCCATTAATTTTTAATTCATTAAGTTCGTAACATTCATCTGATGATAGAGAAACTGACAAATCTTCACCACAATTTACTGTAGGAGAAACATTTATACTACCACCAGTTCCACTGAAAACACTTACAGAATATTCAATTGGCACAAATGTTACATTAATAATCATATTCGCGTAAACATTAGTAATTGAATAAAAATTACCATTCAAACTAATAGGATTGCCATTTACAGAAATTGACGCAAGATTATAACATTCATCTACATTAAGTTCAAAATTAACATTGCTACCACATAAAACAGTTTCGGGCAAACCTGTAATACTACCACCAATGCCAATATTAGTACTAATTGAATAATAAATTTCTGTAAACTCTACTATTATATCTAAATTGTTGCTAATATTGTTTAAAACTAAAGAATTATTTGCAATATTTTGATTTACACCATTAATTAAAACACTTGATAATTGCCAACATTCATCAGCAGAAAAATTCAATGTAGAAGAACTTCCACAAACTACAGTAGGACTAATACCTGAAACATCGCCCTCACCGCTTACTGTAAGGTTTACAGAATAATTAATCAAATTAAATGAAGCGAAAATTGTATGATTTGAATTAATATTATTAAAAGTATATGTACTTACAGCACCAACGCTAACACCATCAACTAAAACATCGTTAATCTCGTAACACGCATTTGGTATTATCGAAAATGTTTTATTACTAGCTTCGTTCACTGTTACAGTAGCACTCGGGCTAATACTACCACCCTGCCCTGCAGTAGCTGTAATAGTAAAAGTGTTTACAACTTGCCCTATAGTTTGGCAAACTTGAGGCGAAACACAATTATTTGAATAAACAGCTTCAACGCAGTATTCATGACTGCCCGGACTAGCTTCAGAATTATCAAAATTTGTGTTACTTGTTGTTCCAATCAAATTCCCATCGCAATAAACATTATAGGCAACTAATGGAGAACTTGGTGCTGAGCCATCACCTATATAAATATCATCAACACAGAAATAATACTTATCATTTGAATTACAATTTATTGCAACAAATTTTGCATTTGCAGGAACAGAATATGAATACTCTGTCCACGAAAAAGGAGCAGAACTTACACTTTCCAAAACATTTGTAAAGGCAGCCTGGGTATTTGTTGTAGTTGAATATAATACTCTAAACGATTCGGCATAAGCAGTTTTATGACCGCTTCTTGCAAAAAACTTAAATTGAAAATTTTCATTAAAATTTAATTCAGGGCTAATTATCCAATCATTTGTTTGAGTGCTATTGGTCGCATTAAAGCATGCAAAAAATTGACTTCCAGAATAAGCCTCAAACGGAGATCCATCAGTTGTTTGCGTTAATGGAGTATTATTTGTACTATGAAGGACTAAATTAGGATCAAAAACAATGCTTGCCATTTTTGAACCCTGGTTTTGAAAAGTATAATTAGCAATTGAATAAGTTGTTACGTTATCCCCATCTATAAAAGTCCATGGTACAAATCCGCTACTATTTATTGTAAAAGCATCATGAGCTTCAATATCATCAAAAATTACATTATTACCCGAAGGTGCATTCCAAGAGAGAGAATGTAAAGAACTACTTTGCTCTATTACGGTTAAATTTGTTGGCGATTCACAAACCGAATTAGTTTCATCATTAATAAATACGTTAACACACTCTTTAGCATAACACTCATTACCTCCATAAACAGCTGCAACACAATACTCATAATATCCAGTGGCAACATTTGTTTGTGTGTATGATAAATTTGTTACTGAAGCTAATAAAATACCATCTCGATATATTCTATATCCGCTAGCACTTCCTTCGGCAGGTGCCGACCAAGATAAAGTAACACTTCCTGTACTAAGCGAAGCACTCAAATTTGTTATAGGTAAACATGGGTCAGAATCAATTACTTGAATATTTTCGTAAATTGTCGTAGAATTAAAAGCTGTAGCAACTAATAAGGCTTGCCCTTCACTCAAATTATGATTAATTGAATATTGACCAGACGTATTTGTTAAGCCTGAATAATAATTTCCTCCTGCCGAAATGCAAATCATAACATTTTTTGCAGGATTTCCATTAATTTTGGCAATTCCTGTAAACGGAACGCCGACTTCTGGATTAGTATTACTAAGTGTAAGGTTATCAGGTGCTTTTGTACGCAGTTGAAGTGAAGCATCGCCAAAAGTTGTCCAAGTTTTTATTGTTTCCAAATCTGATGAAGTATTGCTTTCTTTAAGCATTAAAACAAAAGAATTAACAACTATTGCCCCCCAATGTGTACGTTGTTCCGAAGTATTAATACCGACAGTTTGAGAAATTCCGTCATTATCATAATTAAAACCACCAGACAAAATATCATAAAAATAATCCTGCCCACGTTGTGGAGGTGTCCATGGCTGATTTATTGTTGACATTAATGTTACGACAGCACCGCCACCTGATTTTCTAAGCCAAGTTTCTGCAAAACAATCAGACGAATAATGAAAAGTACCATTTACACAAGCTACCGACACTATAAAAGGTAATTTATCGCCATTTGTAAGGCTATTAATATTTGAATTACTAAAACCTGTAGTAACAAATGATGTTTCTGAACCATGCCCACAATAAGCAATAGTTGAAGCTCCCGCATTAATGTGACCCGCCAAAGTTGATGCACTTGCACCTGGGTCATAATTTTGTTTATGCGAATTATAAGTAAAAGGCTGTAAACGTTGAGTATAAACCCTTTGAATATGTGTATAATCAACCTCATTATCATCACCGGGTCCTTCGTTTGAGGCTATGCCTATAAATGTTTCTCGCCAATTTGAAGTAGTATTAGGGTTTTTCTCATAATTAATAGCTTTATTAATTTGCGTTAATAAATTTGTTGTATTACTACACGAAAAACGCCCAACTGCAATATCTATATAATTATCACTACCCGAAACTGCACCCATAAAAGGATCGCAAGGGTCGGTGCTAGTTGTTACATTTATTGTAGGAGATTTTAAATCTGCCCAATCGCCTGCCAACTGAACATACATTAAATTTGGATTAGACGAATATGCACTAGAAATTGTATTTGCAACATTACTCCCTTTATTTACTATTGTTTTTGTTACATTATAGCCCATCTCTTTTTTCCATTGAATATAAATATCCATTGTTGTGGAATAATCAGAGGTGGTAATAACCAAAATATCGCCATAATCCCCTGATGTTAGGTTAGCCGAAACTTTTGCAGCATTATAATTTAAAAAAATCTCGCTATAAATATTTTCCACCTCCTTAATAAAACTAACACGCTCGCGTAAAAATGGATTTGTAGGCTCGTTATTATTTTCGACAAGTTCAAGCTTTATTTTAGAATAAAATCTTAAAGTTTGAGTAACTGCGTTATACTGAAAAGGAAAAACTCTAACTGTGGTCCCTCTAACTTCTCGAAAAATAAATGGGTCATCTAAACTAACATTTACAGTAGGATAAAATTCATCAACCAAAGACTCAGGAGAAATTTCATAAGGTATTTGAGACGGATCTTGATTTCTATAAATTGTTCCTCGCGAAGGAAGTAAAGGGTGTTCTAATGGAATATCAATGTAATCAACGTAAGTAATATTCAAATCTACATCTTTGCGATGGCAACTCAATAGAAGCATTAATGAATGGCAATTCTGCCCAGCCTTTGGTCTCTGAAACAGTACTTACATTCATATCAATTTTTGTAAAAATATTGCCCGAAATGTTTAACTCATCTAAAGCAAAATCGTGGACTGTAAAAGTAATTTCATAAATTTCTGGCGATTTTTGAGAAAAAACTGTTTCATAAGCTTTTTGAGAAAATAAATTAAATGAGAAAATAACAAAGAAAAAAAGTAAAGAAAAATTTTTCATAACAATAAAATATTTTTAAAAATGTTAATTAATAACAAATAAAATTCATTTTTGGTTGCACCAAAATTAAAACTTAATACGCATTTTATGAAATATTTATTTTATCTTTTTCAAAATTTTATATCAATATAAAAAGCTTATCTTTGAATTTATTTTTTTTAATATGATTAAATTTGATAAATTTATTTTAAATAACGGTTTAAAAGTAATTGTTTATAAAGATAAATCAACTCCTATTGTTGCTTTTAATCTATTGTATAAAGTCGGAGCAAAAAACGAAAATCCAAATCAAACAGGTTTTGCTCATTTATTTGAACATTTAATGTTTGGAGGCTCTGTAAATGTCAAAAATTTCGATTCTGTTCTACAAAAAGCAGGGGGCGAAAATAATGCCTTCACTAATAACGATTTTACAAATTACTATATTACTATTCCAAAACAAAATATAGAAACTGCTTTTTATTTAGAATCAGACAGAATGTTAAGTCTTGCTTTTTCACAGAAAAGTCTTGATGTTCAAAAAAATGTTGTTGTTGAAGAATTTAAACAAAGATACTTAAACCAACCTTATGGGGATGCTTATGCTGAACTAAGAAACATGGCTTACACAACTCACCCATACAAATGGCAAACTATTGGTAGAGAAATTAGCCATATTTCAAACGCAAGTCTTGATGAGGTTAAAAAGTTTTTCTTTAATTTTTATGCCCCTAATAATGCTATTTTAACTATTGCGGGTGATGTAAATACTAACGAAATGCAAACACTTTGCGAAAAATGGTTTGGAGATATTCCAAAAAGAAAAATATTAAAACAAACTATTCCATCAGAACCTATTCAAAAAAATAAAAGAACAAAAGAAATTATCAGCAATGTACCTTTAAATGCTATTTATATGGCATACCATACATGTAACAGACTTGACAAAGATTATTACCCTAGCGATTTAATTTCTGATTTGTTAGCTAACGGAAACTCTTCGCTTTTTAATAAATTTTTAATCAAAGAAAAAAAACTATTTTCGCAAATAGACGCTTATATACTAGGAAGTATTGACCCCGATTTGTTAATTGTAAATGCAAAATTATTTGAAAACACTTCTTATGAACAAGCCGAAAATGAAATTAAAAATGAAATTAAGAAAATTAAGAATGGTGAATTTAACGAAAAAGATTTAGAAAAAGTGAAAAATAAATCAATTTCAACAATAATGTTTTCAAATACTAATTGTCTAAACATAGCAATGGAATTAGCATATTATGAACTTCTTGGTAATGCAAATATGATTAATCAAACTGAATCAAAAATTATGAAAGTTACCAAAAATGATATAATTGAATTAGCTAATAAAATTTTCTCAGAAGACAATTTATCTTGTTTGTATTATAAATCAAAAAATAATCAAAATGTTAAATAGACATAAAGCGCCTAAAAGTAATAATATCAAAAGTTTAAACTTTCCGCCAAGCCAAAACCTAAAACTTAGCAATGGAATAGAAACTTTCCTATATAAATCGAACAATTC
>CAYRQZ010000016.1:25695-36734 GCA_964426585.1 uncultured Bacteroidales bacterium
CCAAATAACTGTTTTATTCAAATTTCAGGTGATTTTGATAAACAAGAAATTGAAATTTTTGATGATGTTTTTGCTAAAAACTTTAGTAATACAAAACATGCTCTTTTAAACAAAAAAGGCTTTGTCCAAAACACTAATTTATTATCGCATATCGAAATGCCTGAATCTATTCAAACAAGCATTGAAATTGCAAAAAACTTAGGAAAATTAAGCGACAAAGAAATTATTGATATTAATATATTGAATACTGTACTAGGTGGGTACTTCGGCTCTAGATTAATGAAAAATATTCGAGAAGATAAAGGATACACTTACGGAATATATTCATTTTTAACAGAATTTGACGACTGCACTTGCTTTAAAGTAAGAACTGAAGTCGGAAATGAATACGCTAAAAATACAATCTCAGAAATTTTAAAAGAAATTGAAATTCTATGCTCAAAAACAATCCCAAATTCTGAATTAAATCTTGTAAAAAACTATTTAAAAGGCGAAATGCTTAGCTCGCTTGATGGCGTTTTTAAAATTTCTAAAGTATGCGAAAAACTTATTTTAACAAACCGAAACAATAATATTATTCACGAAGAATTTAATAGAATCCAAAAAATAACTCCAACAGAATTAAAAAATATTGCGCAGAATTACTTTATAAATAATGATTTTTTTATAATAAGCTCAGGAAAACAAAATAACGCCTAAATTTTTATTTGGTATAAATTAAATTATATTATAGAAATAGAATAATTTTAATTAAAAACAAACATAAACCTCAATATATTAGACAGTTATGTTTTTACGATTAATTATACCTAATTAATTTTTAATTTTATTTGCGTAGTTATAAATATAGTATCTATATTTGCTCACAGAAAAATTAAATAGAAATGAATTGTTTTAGACTATCATTATTTGTGAGCGTAATAATATCAAACATGGCGTTTTCGCAATATAATATTGAGCTAAGCTATTCTGCCCCTTTTCTTAATATTGATAATAATAAAGATAAAATAATTGATAATAATAAAACTTTTGAAGTTCAATTAAAACCAATAAACGAAACAATCAGTATTAAATTTAATAATGCAACAAATATTGAAAGTATTAAAATGCTAAACAATTCTTCAAAAGTCGTATTTGAACAAGGAAAATCTCGTGGGATTCCTTACTCTTCAATAGAAATACCGATAGAAGAATTAGAGTCTGGCGTATATTATATTCGTGTAAAAACCGAAAGCGGAGTACAAACACAAAGAATAATAATTACAAAATAATCTTAATAAATTTAGACAAAAATAATTTTGTCAACACTTTTAACAATAATATTAAGTATTAATACTATTTAATTACTGTATTTATACCCTTAAAAAAAAGTATTTTTTCTATTTACTACACATTCTTATCAAAGTATTTTTGAAAAAAAATATAATGGACAATTATTATAATTTATTAAGGCAAGATGTTAGATTTAGAGAAGGTTTAAACGCTTGCATGAATTGTGGAGTATGTACCGCTATTTGCCCAGCAGCCGAGTTTTACGATTACGACCCAAGACAAATTTGCAATATTGTTCAAACTCAGAATAATCAAAATATTGAAAACTTACTAAAATCTGACACTATCTGGTATTGTGGGCAATGTATGTCTTGTAAATCGCGTTGCCCGCGTGGGAATGTGCCTGCTATGATTATTTCGGTTTTAAGAAAACTTTCTCAAGAATTAGGATTTTTTACACAAAGCGAAAAAGGAAGACAACAATTTGCAATTAAAAGAAACATTGCTGATAATATCCTAAAAATTGGATACTGCGTACATGTTGACACAGTTCACCCTGAGCTTCACCCCGAACAAGGACCTATTTGGGAATGGTATGTAAAAAATGCAGAAGAAGTTGCTGACAGAATGGGGGGAAACTATAATAAATACGGACCAGGTGCGCTAAGAATCATTGATAAAAAAAATCTTGACGAAGTAAAAAAAATATTCACAATTACAGGAGGAGACAAATTACATAATCATATTGAATCTTTTTCAAAAGAAAAAGCAACACAATTAAATATCGAGATAGAAAACGAAGGTATTAATAACCAATATTATTTTCACACCTATTGCGAAAACACCAATAATAATAAATAAAAATTAAAATGGAAGAAAAAAAACATTATTGGAATAATTATCAAAAAGATATTGCTGACGACAATTATTTTTATGAACGAAGCTGTATTAGACAATCTTTTTTCCCAGGTTCTGAAACAACATTTTTGAAAATATTAAAAGACGAACTTGGAAAAACAATAATAGACGATCCAAACCAACATACTTGTACAGGAATTGGATACCATTCAGATGTTGTTCCATTTGACACAACCATGACAATATGTGCACGCCTATTTTCATTAATGAAAGATTCAAACTTTACAAACTATGTTCCATCATGTGTTACTTCTTTTGGCGTTTTTACAGAAGTTGTCGAAACTTGGGAACACTATCCCGAAGAACTTGAAAAAACTAGAAATTTCCTTAAACAAGCAACAGGTAGAGAGTTTGATATTCCAAAAAACATTGCCCACCCCTCTGACATTATTTATAAATTCAGAAAAGAATTAAAATTGAAAATGAAATACCAATTGACAAATCGACACACAGGAGAACCTATCAGGGCTGTTGAACATATCGGTTGTCATTATGGTAAAATTTTTAATAAACATGCTATTGGAGGCGCCGAATTCCCACAAGTTTTGGCAGGTATGATTGAAGAATGGGGGGGAAAGGTTATTGACTATCCCGAAAGAAGACATTGTTGCGGGTTCGGATTCAGACAATACTTAGTTATGGCAAACCGCGGATACTCTGTTGCTAATACAAAAAAGAAATTTGAGTCTATGAAAGAATTTAAACCAGATTTTATTCTAACTAATTGCCCTGGTTGCACTATGTTTATGGATCGTTGGCAATATACTATCGCCGAAATTGAAGGAATTACTTATGACAATGAAAATAGAGGAATACCTGTGCTTACTTATGAAGAATTAGCCGGACTATTACTAGGTTACAACCCTTGGGACCTCGGATTACAACTCCATCAAGTTCAAGTTGAAGCTCTTTTAGATAAAATTGGAATTGAGTACAATCCTAATGATAAATTTATTGGAAAATCAGGGCATTTCCTTGGTGAACCTAATAAACCACAAAACCTTATTGTTGATTATGAAAAATAAAACCGTATTAATCATAGGCGCGGGAATAGCTGGTATTGTTGCTGCTAATGCTCTAACTGAAAATGGATTTGAAGTTTTATTATTAGAAAAAGATAAAATTATTGGAGGAAATGCTAAAGCTTACGCAAAATTATTTCCCGACTTTTCTGATGCCGAAATAGTTATTTCAAACCTTAAAAAGAAACTTCAAAACGAAAAAATTAAAATCATTACTGATAATGAAATTGTTAAACTTTTTAAAGAAAACAACGATTGGAAAGCAATTAATACGTCAAATAAAATATTCTCCGCAGAAGTTGCTCTCTTAACAACAGGATTCTCAGTTTTTGATGCAAAACGAAAAGAAGAATTAGGTTATTCTATCTACGACAACGTAATCACTTCTTTAGATTTTGAGAAAATGTACCAAGAAGATAAGATAATTACCAAACAAGGAAATATACCTAAACGAATTGCTTTCTTAAATTGTGTGGGAAGTAGAGACGAAAAAGTTGGAAATCATTATTGCTCCAGAGTATGTTGTATAAATGCTGTAAAACAAGCCATAGAATTTAAAGAACGATACCCCCAATCCGAAGCATATTGCTTTTATATGGATATTAGAATGGCTGGGCAATTTTATGAAGAACTTTATCGTAAATCTCAAGAAAAACATAATGTAATTTATATTAGAGGTAGAATATCTGAAGCTGCTCAAACAATAGATAATAGAATTCAAATAAAAGCAGAAGACACTTTAAGCGGATTGCCTTTAAAAATGACTGTTGACCTACTTGTGTTAATGGTAGGAATTGAAGCCTCAGAAGCTACTAAACAACTTTCGATTCAAAACCAAATTAATGGTGAATATGGATTCGCAAAAAGCTTAGGATTATATGATTACGATAATTTATCAACACAAAAAGGCTTGTTTTTAGCCGGAACTTGTAAAAGACCATTAACTATACCCGAAACAATTGCTGACGCCAAAGCTGCTGCAATTCAAATTACGCAATACTTAAATAATTTATTATGAAAAATTGGGGATTTAAAATATCTAAACCTCGAATTATTGATATTGACTTAACAAATACAAAGGCTTTTAATGATTTATGTTTAAAAGTCCCCTCCGCAAAACGTTGTATTATGTGCGGGTCTTGCTCTGCAACTTGCTCTGCTACAAATCATACAAACTTTAACTTTCGTAAAACTCAGCTCCTATTTCGAAGAGGGCTGTTTGAAGGACTAAACGAAGAACTCGACAAATGTATGCTTTGTGGAAAATGTAAACTCGTTTGCCCAAGAGGTGTAAACACAAGAGCAATTATTATTAATATGAGACTTATGCTTAACGATATAACATATAAAAATTTTAAATAATGGAATATTCAAGTTTTATATTGCCTTTCCTACTAGGTGCTATCATATTATTCATTATTTTAATTTACAAATTTTTAAAATGGTTTAAAAATTTTGAAAAAAAACAAAAACATTTAATATTAAAGAATTTTTTTAGTAAAAAAACCATTAAAGCAATAATTGAAACTTTTAGAGAAGCCTTAATCCATAGAAATATTTATAAAAGAAATTTCCTACTCGGCTATATGCACATGAGCCTTGCCTTTGGTTGGTTTTTACTTATTGTTGTCGGAAAAATGGAAGCCTCATTTTATTCAGGAACTCTCTTCGAGGAACCTTGGTTAGCAATATTTTTTAAATATTTTGCTCGCGAAAATCATGATTTTTGGGGAGCTGAGTTTTTCTCATTCACAATGGACTTACTGCTATCAATAGTTTTAAGCGGTTTATTTTTAGCATTTGCTAAAAGAATAAAATCAAAAATTTTAGGAATTAAAAAAACTACAAAACATATTATTTATGATAAAATTGCTCTCTCCGCACTGTGGTTAATCTTTCCTTTAAGACTACTTGCCGAAAGCTCTAGTTCAGCTGTTGTAAATAATGGAAATTTCCTGACAGCAAATGTAGGCGCTTTGTTCTCAAATAATTTTGCTCAAATAATTGAACTGCCTCTTTGGTGGGCATACTCATTTAGTTTATGCTTATTTTTCATTACTCTCCCTTTTTCTAGATATATGCATATCCCTACGGAAGTTGTTTTAATATTTTTAAAAAATTGGGGCATAAAAAATAATGAACAAAAATCAGGACTAACCGACTTTGAAATAAACTCTTGCTCAAGATGCGGTATTTGTATCGATATTTGTCAATTAAATTTTGCTGCAAATATCGAAAATGTTCAGTCTGTATATTTTCTAAGGGACACAAGATATTCAAAACTAAAAGAAAGTGTCCTTAACAATTGTTTGATGTGTGGAAGATGTACGCAAGCATGCCCCGTTGGATTAGAGCTTACACTTATTCGTAAGCAAATGAGAACAAAAAACGAAAATTCTAACAAATCATATTACGATTATTGTAATATTAATAATACAATTAACAAAAAAGTTGATGTAATTTATTTTGCCGGTTGCATGACACACCTTACTCCCAGCATTATTCAGTCAATGAAAAACATTTTTGCTGCTGCTAATCAAAACTACTGGTTTATAGACGAAGACAAAGGGATATGTTGCGGACGCCCTTTAAGACAACAAGGATTTATCAAACAATCAAATGAATTAATAAGAAAAAATTCTAAACTCATTAATTCATCTAATGCCAAATTACTTGTTTGCTCCTGCCCTATTTGCTATAAATCTTTTAAAGAAGAATATAATCTCGATATTGAAATTTTGCATCACAGCGAATATATTAAAATGCTTTTAGAAAATAATTTAATTAAATTAAAAAAATCTAATCTCAACTTAATTTACCACGACCCTTGTGAACTAGGTCGAGGAGCCAATATTTACGAACAACCAAGATATGTTTTAAATAAAATTGGAAAACTTAATATCTCTGATTATGAAAAAGAAAATTCTTTGTGTTGTGGAGGAAGTCTAGCTAATATTGAGATCGATTCAGAAATTGAGAAAAAAATTAAAAATAACAGTTTGGAAATACTATTAAAATCAAATCCAGACATTCTTGTTACAGCTTGTCCATTGTGTAAAAAAACATTTAACAATTATTCGAAAGGAAAAGCAATGGATATTGCTGAAATTGTTTCAAATTTTTTATATTTGCAAACTAATAATTTTAATAAAAAACAACAGTATAAAGAATTAGAATTATATAAATATTAAATAAAATAAAAATTATGGTTGACATTTTTGAAAGATTAAAAGATGCTAGAGGACCTTTAGGTCAATATCAACAAAAAGCTGAAGGCTATTTCATGTTTCCTGAGTTAGAAGGAGAAATTAAACCAAGAATGAAATTTTTGGGCAAAGACGTGCTAACTTGGAGCCTTAATAATTATTTAGGTTTAGCAAATCACCCCGAAGTTCGTAAAGCTGATGCAGACGCTGCAAAAGAATTTGGCATGGCTTATCCAATGGGTGCTAGAATGATGTCAGGACAAACAAAATATCATAGAGAATTAGAAAACAAGTTAGCTAAATTCGTAAAAAGAGAAGCTGCCTATCTTCTAAACTACGGTTACCAGGGAATGGTTTCAATTATCGACTCGCTTTTAACTAGAAAAGATGTCATCGTTTATGACTCAGAGTCTCATGCCTGTATTATGGACGGCATATTTTTGCACAAAGCAAAAGGCGGAAAATCCTTTGTTTTCCCACACAACGACATTGAAAGATGCGAGAAAATGCTTAAATTTGCAACGAAAACTGCAAACGAAAATGGTGGAGGAATTCTAGTAATTACAGAAGGCGTTTTCGGTATGGCTGGCGACTTAGGAAACTTACCCGAAATAGTTAAATTAAAACAAAAATATAATTTTAGAATACTAGTAGATGATGCTCACGGTTTTGGTACAATGGGCAAAACCGGAGCTGGAACTGACGAACATTTTGATCTACAAAAACATATTGATATTTATTTTGCAACTTTTGCTAAAGCAATGGCCGGTATCGGGGCTTTTGTGGCTTCTGATAAACTTATTGTCGATTCTTTAAAATATAATATGCGTTCTCAAATTTTTGCTAAATCTTTACCTATGCCAATGGTTATCGGGGCTTTAAAAAGATTGGACATGCTACAAAATCAACACGAACATAAAGATAAACTCTGGGAAATTGCTAGAGCCCTTCAAAAAGGTTTAAAAGAAAATGGATTCAATATCGGAAATACACAATCTCCCGTTACTCCGGTATATTTTAGCGGTTCTGTGCCTGAAGGAACTAATATAGTTGTAGATTTAAGAGAAAATCATAATATTTTCTGCTCTGTCGTAGTATATCCCGTAATACCAAAAGATTTATTAATGTTAAGATTAATCCCTACTGCCGCACATACCTTTGAAGATGTTAATGAAACCATTGAAGTGTTTAAGAAAATCAAGAAAAATCTCGAAAATGGTTTATATAACACCGCCGAAATGCAATCTAAAAGAGTTGAATAAGCTAATTTATAATTTAAACCTAAGCAACAAAGTTTGCTTGGGTTTCTGAATATATTAAATAAATGAAAGAAGAAAAATATTATTTAAAATGTGTTAAATGTGAACACATAACTCCAGACTTTGCAACTTGGTTCCAGCAAAACCAAGCTTGCCCAATTTGTGGAAGCAAACACTCAGAAGTGTGGTATAATAGCGATTATAAAGAACTTCCATTAATTTCTAAAGGTAATCCAGAAAATTTTTGGCAATATTTCTATTATTTACCTTTAACACATAGAGAAAATATTATTACTAGAAATGAAGGAGCTATTGACTTGCAAGAGTGGTGCTTTTTAGAAGATTTTGCCAAAGAAAAATATGATTTAGATTTAAAAATTTATATTTATCGCAACGACTTAAATGGCGGAACTGGAACTTTTAAAGACGTTGCTGCTGCATTAGCCGCAAGTATTTTAAAAGAAAATGAAATAGACCAATATTGCGTTGCTTCAACAGGAAATACTGCAACATCTTATGCCAGATATCTTTCTATTGCTGATATTAACTGTTCAATTTTTATTCCGAAAAATGCACTTAAAGCTTCCGAAGCAATGATGTCGGCATTCGGACAAAAAGTTTACAGAGTAAAAGGCGACTATGCAAAAGCTAAAGAAGTGGCTGCTGAATATGCAAAAAGAAATAATATTTTAATGTCAACAGGAAATATTGATCCCATAAGAGTTGAAGCAAAAAAAACTATGGTCTTTGAATGGATTCGTCAGCTTGGAAAAATGCCAGACGTTTATATTCAAGCAATAAGTGGCGGAACAGGACCAATTGCTATTGATAAAGGAATTAGAGAAATTAAACAAATTTATCCTGATTTAGAAAATCCACGAATGATAATGGTGCAACCCGATGCCTGCGACCCAATGGTACAAGCCTGGGAAAATGCACAAGCTAAAGGTTTTCCTGAAAATTTTGAAAATGAATATCCTATTATTGATGACCCAAAAACACAAGTTCCAACTTTAGCAACCGGAAATCCTGCTACCTACCCTCTTGTTGCAAAAATTGTTAAAAAATCAAATGGCACTTTTATCAGAATGAAAGAAAATAAACTTGTGCCTATAGGAAAATTAATCGCTTACGAAAGAAAATTACTACTCGGACCTGCTTCGGCGGTGTGTTTAGGCGGTTTTTTTGAAGCTCTCGAAAAAGGATTAATAAACTCAGGCGAAACAATTATTATTAATACAGGCGAAGGAGTGAGAAGAGCACCCGAATTTGTTGAACAAATGATTTATTCTAGTAAAGAAATCGACTCTGTCGAAGAATGTGAACCTCACAATATAAATTCATATAGAAAACAAATCTGGAACGATGTTCTAAAATAATTTCTAATGCTGAATCTTAACAACAAAATCATTTGGATAACTGGTGCTTCATCAGGAATAGGCGAAGCATCTGCTTATGAATTTGCTAACAATAAAACAAAATTAATTCTAACTGCTAGAAATAAAACAAAGCTTAATGATATTAAACAAAAATGCTTAAAACTTGGCGCTATTTCTTGCGATATTCTCGAATATGATTTAGCTGATATAGAAAATATTGATAACTTAGTCCAAAAAGCTATTTCATTTAATGGAAAAATTGACTTTTTGTTTAATAATGCCGGAATTAGCCAAAGAGCTTTAGCCGGAGACAGTCTTTTTGAAGTTGATAAAAAAATAATGGATGTTAACTTTTTTGCACCTATTAAAATTGCAAAACTTTTAATCCCCCATTTTATTGAAAATAATACCGGAACTTTTATTGTAACTACGAGTATTACAGGAAGATTTGGCTTCCCGTTAAGGTCGGCGTATTCTGCTTCAAAACACGCTCTTTATGGATATTTCGAAACTATACAGGCCGAATATTTTCAAAAAAATATTAAAGTCTTAATCGTTTGCCCTGGTAGAGTAAACACAAATATTTCGTATTATGCTCTCGAAAAAGACGGAACTCAACATTCTAAATTAGATGCAGGGCAAGCCGGAGGAATTAGCTCTCAAAAAGCTGCAAAAAAAATTATTAAAGCTGTAAAAAAACAAAAAACCGAAATTACTGTCGGCGGAAAAGAACTATTAATGCTTTATATTAAAAGATTTTTACCTGCTTTATCAAAGAAATTAATTCGTAAAATTAAACCCGAATAAAATAAATTATGGATAAATATATTATTAGTGGAATTCAACAAATAGGAATTGGTGTGGAAAATTTTTCCGAAGCTTGGAAACACTATATAGACGTTTTTAATATGGACGTGAGAATTTTGGAGGACGACACTATCGCCGAACTTATGTTGCCATATACAGGTAATAGCCCTCAAAAACGACATGCTTGTATTGCTGTTAATATGCAAGGCGGTGGAGGCTTTGAAATTTGGCAATATTCCGAAAGAAAACCTAAAACAATAGACTTTGATATTCAGCTTGGAGATTATGGAGTAATTGCTGCAAAAATAAAATCAAAAAATCCTGAACTAAGTTTTCAAGAATTTTCAAACAAAAAAGACATTCAAATTATAGGCGGACTTAACACTGGTCTTGATGGGAATAAAACATTTTTCGTAAAAGATAAATTTGAAAACCTATTTCAAATTGTTTATGATAATTATATTTTTCGAAACGAAAAAAGAAGCACAGGCGGAATTGTTGGCGGAATAATTGGAGTAAGCGATATTGACAAAGCCATGGTCGTTTATAGAGATATTCTTGGATATGATAAAATTATTGCAGACAAAACAGGCACTTTTGATGAACTTAAAGACTTAAATTCCGGCAATCAAAAATTTAGACGAGTTTTATTAACACATTCCAAAGAAAGAAATGGACCTTTTAGCAAACTTTTCGGACAATCATATATTGAATTAATTCAAGCATTAGAAAGAACCCCGCGAAAAATTTACGAAAATAGATACTGGGGCGACCCAGGATTTATACAAATTTGCTTTGATGTAAAAAATATACCTTCTTTAAAAAAGAAATGCGAAAGCCTTGGTTTCCCTTTTACAGTTGATAGCTCAATTAATCCAAACAATTCCGAAACTTTCGACATGGGCGAAGCCGCTGGACAATTTACGTACATCGAAGACCCAGACGGTACTTTAATAGAACTTGTAGAAGCACATAAAATTCCAATTTTAAAGAAATTTGGAATATATCTAAATTTAAGAAAACGAAGTCCTGAAAAATCATTACCAACTTGGATGCTAAAAGCTTTAAGATTTGGAAGAGTAAAAAAAGAAGAGTTGTAGGGACATTGTTGCGTACATAAACTACAATTTGCAATGTGTGCTCTGCAAGCTACAAAGCAGCGTAATCATTAGCATA
>CAYRQZ010000017.1:0-36362 GCA_964426585.1 uncultured Bacteroidales bacterium
TATAAAAATAATATTATTATATTTGCAAAAATAATATTTTAAGTATGAAAAATTTAATTCTAATTTTATTTGTTTTTGTTGCAGGTCAAATGAGCCTGCAGGCACAAACAATATATGTCGTAAAAACTAGTGATACACAAGAATCATTTAGTTTGGAAAATATTCAAAAATTATCTTTTTCCGAAGGAAATTTAAATATTCAAAAATTTGATAATTCCACAAATATTTACGCTCTAAACGAGCTTAGGTATTTAAATTTTGAGGATTTAATTTCAGGTTTTGAAGATACCTCACTTCCCTTTACAGAAACGCAATTTGTTTCTTATCCCAATCCTGTAAGTGATATTTTAAATATTGATTTATCAGGATTTGAAAACAAAAGTGGAACTTTAAGCGTTTTAACGCTCGAAGGTAAAGTAATTTATATGCAAAAAACTATGGGAGATAATCTTGTAAAAATTGACCTTAGAGATTTAGCAAAAGGTATTTATCTATGCCGTTATAGTACAGAAAAAGAAATTAAAACAGTAAAAATAATTAAACAATAAGAGGAGAAATAATTATGAAATCAATAAAAATAATTTTAAGAATAGCATTCGGTTTGCTTTTAAGTTTTAGCTTGTATAATTCTACATTAACAGCACAAAACGATACTTTATATATCATGAAGTCAGGTGTTGTGGTATCAAAATTCAATGTAAATACCGAAATTGATAGTATGATTTTTTATCAACCCGATATTATTGTCTCGCCTTTTTCATGTGGGGATGTTTTTACCGATTCTCGCGATGGCAATCAATATCAAACAGTGCAAATAGGTAGCCAATGCTGGATGGCTGAAAATTTAAAATATTTACCAAATGTAGTTGGTCCGGGAACAGGCTCAAATGATGACCCATACTATTACGTATATGGTTATGATGGTACTGATGTAAATACAGCTAAAGCCACCGCCAATTACACAACCTATGGAGTACTCTATAATTGGCCCGCAGCCATGAATGGAGCCACAAGCAGTGATTTGAATCCCAGCGGTGTACAAGGTGTATGCCCTACAGGTTGGCACTTGCCTAGCGATGCAGAATGGACAGTGTTAACTAATTATCTAGGTGATAACGCAGGTGGCAAACTTAAAGAAGCAGGTTTTGCCCATTGGGCTGCACCAAACGAAGGAGCAACTAATGAAACAGGTTTTACTGCTCTTCCGGGTGGCTACCGTCGCCACGATGGAACATTCATCAACTTTGGATACAGCGGCTATTGGTGGAGTTCTACCGAGTACGATTTCAATTACGCTATTCTCCGGCTCATGTACTACAATGATGGCTATGTGAGCAGTTACAACTACTTCAAGGAGGTGGGGTTTTCTGTTCGTTGTTTGAGGGATTAGACACTTTGACTATTTGACACTTTGACAATTTGATTATTTGGGGTATGGGGCGTAGCCCCATCGAATTTTTTTTAAAAATGAAGTTACATAGTGATTTACCTGTTTACAAATCGTGTTATGATTTATTACTTGGCATATTTGAGTTTACTAAGGAATTTAGCAAGGAATATAAATATACAGTAGGTGAAAGTTTAAAAAAAGAAACTATAGATTTACTGACACTAATTTTTCGGGCAAATAGCAGGAGAGACAAAAATGTTGTTTTGCAACAAGCACGAGAAAATATTGAAGTTATTCGCTTGCTTATACGATTAATGAAAGATTTAAAGCAGATAAATTTAAAGCGCTTTGTTACTATAAATCAAAAAGTTGAAGAAGTATCAAAACAATTAAGTGGATGGCAAAAGAGTCAACAATAAAAGTTTTCTGCCAGAGTCGTTTATGCTACTGCATAGGCGAGCGAGCAATTTTAAATCCGGTAGCCCGCTGGTATTGTAAATGCCTGCAATATCCAAAACAGGTTGATATTAGCTATAATGCATTGTATTGTCTGAAACATGATGGTATGAGAAATAGAGAGGCTACTTTTACTGCTCTTCCGGGTGGCAACCGTAACAACAATGGAACATTCAACAACATTGGAAACAACGGCAATTGGTGGAGTTCTACCGAGAACGATATCAATAACGCAATAAACCGGAACATGAACTACAATGATGGCAATGTAAACAGTAACAACAACAACAAGGAGGTGGGGTTTTCTGTTCGTTGTTTGAGGGATTAAAAAGAAAACACAGCCACGGGGATTATTTCTCCGTGGCTTTTATAAAAATAGAATGCAACAACTCAATTTGTTTTCCGAAATAGAGAAGAATAAAATTACGCTCGATTTATTTCAAGCATATTATGATGCACGGAAAAATAAGCGGAATACCATCAATGCCCTTGCATTTGAAAAGCATTTGGAAGCAAATTTATTTGCATTAGCTAATGAAATTATTGAACGCAGATATGTTTTGAAACCAAGTATTTGTTTTATTGTTAATAAACCTGTAAAACGAGAAATATTTGCCGCAGATTTTCGCGATAGAGTGGTTCATCATTTTATATTTAATTATATTTCTCCAATTTTTGAAAAAATATTTATCAACGACAGTTATAGCTGCAGAAAAGGTAAAGGAACTCACTATGGAATAGAAAGAATTACACATTTTATTTGCTCGTGTTCGCAAAATTATTCTAAAAGTTGCTATATTTTAAAACTTGATATTAAAGGTTATTTTATGGCAATGAATAAACTTTTGTTATTTGATAAAGTAAAAAGTGAGATTATACATAATATAAATAAAGTAAATTTTGACACTGAATTAGTATTGTATCTTGTAGAAAAAACAATTTTTAACGACCCCAAAGAAAATTGCATAATAAAAGGAAGTAAAGATGACTGGAAAGATTTACCACAAACTAAAAGCCTTTTTTATGCAAAAAAAAATTGCGGTTTGCCTATTGGCAACCTAACATCGCAGTTATTCGGAAATGTTTATATGAATGAATTTGACCATTGGGTTAAAAAAGAATTAAAAATCAAATATTATGGACGATATGTTGATGATTTTATTTTAATACATGAAGATAAATATTATTTACAATCAATCTTGCCTAAAATATCAAACTATTTGATTAAAAATTTAAAGCTTATTCTGCACCCCGATAAAATTTATTTGCAACATTATACTAAAGGCGTAAAATACTTAGGAGCAGTCATTTTGCCAAACCGCATTTATATAGCAAACCGTACAAAAGGGAATTTTTATAATGCTATCGAAAAGCAAAACCAAATAGCAAGAGACCATCAACCAACAAAAGAAGAACAACAAGCCTTTCAAGCTAGTATGAACTCGTATTTAGGAATAATGAAACATTATAAAACTTATAAAATAAGGAAAAATATTATTTTTAAAAATCTTAGTGCTTGGTGGTGGAATTATTTTTATCTTTCGGAAGGTATTGCAAAATTTAATTTTAAAAGAAAAATAATTAAAAAAAGGATAATTCTTAATCCGTGGTTTATTCACAAATTTTTCCATTTTCGACTTTAGCCGAAAATTCCCCTTGTTCCTAGGACAAAATATAATTAACCCTAGGCGTAGCCTGCGGTGGATAATCGCACCATCTTCCTGCCCCTAGGGTAGTACATTTCCTTTATACGTATTTTTTCCAAAAATGTTTCATTTTTTTTCGAGAAATTAGTCCTAGCTTTAAAGCTTGGACTAATTTGTTTGATAAATTTAAAAAAATCATGAAATTTTACAGAAAAATAATTAAATTATATTTGTAAAAAAACATTTAGAAGTTGAGCTTGCCCATCTGCGTTTATCTGTGCTTAATTCGGCGTAAACGGGTAATTTTCACCACCCCTATTTATATAAATACTACAAAAGAATGAAAAAAACAGAAAATACGTATTTATACCTAAAATTTTAGGTATAAAAACTAGTGCAAAAGAATACTAAAATACTGTTTTTTGTTGCAAACTTTTTTATATGACAACAAAGAAAGTAACAAAAGAAACTGTCGAAGTACGAGAACGCCCTGTAAAAAGTTTGGTTAAAACAATAACATGGCGGATAGTAGCCTCAATTACTACATTTTTTTTAGCATACTTTTTCTTTCATGATGATGCTAAAGCTGTTGAAAAAGCTACTGGCGTAGCAAGCGCTGAGGCAATAATAAAAATGGTTTTATACTATTTTCACGAAAGAGCTTGGAATGTTGTACGCTGGGGTAAGATGAAAGTTTATGTGAGACATTATAATATGCTAAGGCGGAGGGTTATTCGAAGAATATTTATTGCAAAAGATTCAAATTCTTTTTAATTTTGTCGCATGAATTTAGACTTAATAAAAGGAAAAATAGAAAACTTACACGCTGTAGATATTTTAAAAACTATCTCAAAAGACTTAAATTTTAAAATAATATTTACAACAAGTTTTGGAATTGAAGACCAAGTTATTACAGATTTAATTTTTAAAAATAATTTAAATATTCAAGTTGTAAGCTTGGACACAGGTAGATTATTTCCTGAAACTTATAAAGTTCATCAATCTACTATTGAAAAGTACAATAAAAAAATACAAGTATATTTTCCGCAAACTCAAGCTGCGCAAGATTTGTTAAGCGAAAAAGGTCCTTATAGTTTTTACGAATCTGTTGAAAATAGAAAAGAATGTTGTAATATTCGAAAAGTAGAACCTTTGCGGAGAGCTTTAAAAGGTTTTGATATTTGGATAAGCGGAATTAGAGCCGAACAATCTTCGGGAAGAACAAATATGCAAATTGTTGAAAAAGACTTAGGATATGGGCTTATAAAAATCAATCCTTTATTAAATTGGACTTTAGAAGAAGTAATGGCTTATCTCGAAAAAAATAATGTCCCATATAATTCTTTACATCATAAAGGATTTGTTAGTATTGGTTGCGAACCATGCACAAGAGCAATTAAACCTGGCGAAGATTTTAGAGCCGGGCGCTGGTGGTGGGAAAATAATTCGGGGAAAGAATGTGGTTTACATACTCATGGAAAATAATAAAAAAATATATATTTGATGCACAAAAAGATTGAAATTGATAGCAGGCATTTAAAACAATTAGAGAATGAAGCTATTTTTGTAATGAGAGAAATTGCTGCACAATTCGAAAGACCAGCCTTGCTTTTTTCGGGCGGGAAAGATTCTATTGTATTAGTCCATCTAGCGAAAAAAGCATTCTGGCCAGCTAAAATTCCTTTCCCACTTTTGCACATCGACACTGGGCATAATTTTGACGAAACACTTGTGTATAGAGATAATCTTGCTAAAGAATTAGAATGTGAATTAATTGTAGCTAAGGTGCAAGATTCTATTGATAATGGACGTTGTGTTGATGAAAAAGGTGTGAACGCAAGCCGAAATAAACTTCAAACTGTTACCTTATTAGATGCAATAGAAGAGTTAAAATTGGATTGTGCCATTGGAGGAGGGCGTAGAGATGAAGAAAAAGCTCGTGCAAAAGAAAGGTTTTTCTCTCATCGTGATGATTTCGGACAATGGGATCCAAAAAATCAAAGACCGGAACTGTGGAATATTTTTAATGGTAGAAAAAATTTAGGCGAACACTTTAGAGCATTCCCAATAAGTAATTGGACTGAACTTGACGTGTGGCAATATATTATGCAAGAAAATATTGAAATGCCCAGCCTTTATTACACACACAGACGGAAAGTTTTTAATCGCGATGGTGTTTGGTTGGCATGGGCACCGTTTATGCAGTTAAAACCAACAGAAGAAATTGTTGAATTAGATGTTAGATGCAGAACAATTGGTGATATTACATGTACCGGAGTAACTTTATCTTCTGCCGACAACCTTAATGACATTGTTTCAGAAATTGCAGCCTCAAGAATTACCGAAAGAGGGGGGAGAGCTGATGATAAAAGGTCGGAAGCCGCTATGGAAGATAGAAAAAAAGAAGGATATTTTTAAAATTATGAAAATGGAAAATTCAAAACCCGAAATAGGTTTATTGCGTTTTACAACTGCCGGATCGGTTGACGACGGTAAAAGCACATTAATTGGACGATTACTCTATGATAGTAAATCAATTTTTGAAGACCAATTAGATAATATTGCTGAAACTTCTAAACGTAAAGGAAATGACGATATAGACTTATCGCTGTTAACAGACGGTTTAAGAGCTGAACGCGAACAAGGTATTACAATTGATGTGGCTTATCGGTATTTTTCTACGCCTAAACGAAAATTTATAATTGCCGACACACCCGGACATATTCAATATACTCGAAATATGGTTACAGGTGCTTCAACAGCCGATTTAGCAATTATACTTGTCGATTCTCGCAACGGCGTTATTGAACAAACAATTAGACATACTTATATCGCCTCTTTATTAAATTTAAAACATATTGTTTTTTGTGTAAACAAAATGGACTTAGTAGCTTTTAGTGAAAATGTTTTTAATGATATTAGTATAGATTTAAATAAATTAGCAAAGAAAATCGGAGCAAATAATACTCATATTTTACCAATATCGGCAAAGTACGGCGATAATGTTGTAGAAAGGTCAAAAAACCTTGAGTGGTACAAAGGCGACACTTTATTAGAATTGTTAGAAAATGTTAGAATTGCAGATGATTATAATCTTAAAAATGCAAGATTTCCAGTTCAATATGTAATAAGACCGAATAATGATAAATTTCACGATTATCGTGGCTATGCAGGACGTTTAGCAGGCGGGAAAATGTATGTTGGCGAAAATGTTACTGTTTTGCCGTCAATGTTGAGCTCAAAAATTAAAAGTATTGATGTGTTTGAAAAATCATTATCCGAAACTAAATCGGGCGAGTCGATAACAATAGTTCTTGAAGACGATATTGATGTATCACGTGGAAATATGATAGCTCCATCAGCAAATTTACCAAAAGTTTTAAATGAATTTAACACTATGATTTGTTGGTTAAACGAAAAACCTTTAATACTAAGAGGCAAATATATTTTACGTCATTCGTCCAACGAGGTAAAGTGTATAATAACTAATGTTGTGCATAAAATTAATATTAATAATTTAGAACCCGATACAGAAGATAAAGACGTTAAAATGAACGATATAGCTTTAATTAGTATCAAAACAAGTTCAGCAATTTTTGCTGATGATTATAAAGAAAACCCTGTTTCGGGAAGCTTAATTATTATTGACGAAGCAACTAACGAAACAGTAGGAGCAGGAATGATTCGAATTTAAAAGTTCTAGAAAACTTTCAACATCCTCCTTTTGCTCTGTTCATCATCGGTTTAATATCAATAATTGGAGCTATTTCGTTTTGTTTAATTAAGGCTTTATAATTCCACCTTATTTTTTCTTCATCGAAAAAGTTATATGCTGGATTTTTATTTTCTTGCCATTTTGAAAAAGTATGATAATCTCCAGCTAAAACGTAAATATTTTCAATACCTAATGAAGTATAAATTGCCATATAAAGTGCTGCTTCTGCTTGATTGTCAGAATATAATATAATTTTATTTTCTTTATTTGTAATAATTTTAATATTTTTATCATCTAAAGCGAGTTCAGCGGGAATGTTTATTGCATTTTCAATATGAGATTCATCAAAAGCCTCTTTGTTACGTAAGTCAACAATAGTTATGTTAATTTTTTCTTGATTAATTAAATTGTTAAAATCATAATAATTCATAACAAAATCTTTTTCATTAAGTTTATTTAATAATTCATGATTTGAAATTTTCCATTCTTTAGTATAGTTTGTAATCATGCCCAGAAATATCCCTGCAAGCAATATGATGAAAAATATTAAAGTTCCGTTAAATAATTGATTATTTCTCATTTTAAATAATTTTATAGTTAATAATTAACACCCGCCTTTAACAGCTTTAACAGTATGTCCGCTATCTTTAGAAACTTCGCCGCCTGAATGTTTTCTTTTATATATTTCGCCTTCGTGGAAGAATTTTTTTGCAAACTCAATAAAACGTCTATTACTTAATTCTCTAATATCAGTAGTTTTAAAATCAGGTATTTCGCCAAAAATTACATCTAAAAACTTATTTAATCCACCATCTAATACATAAAAATTTCCTAATCCAGCTCTTGAAGCCAAAAACCATGAAATTTCAGCTTCTTGTCCGCCATTAGAGTAAAAAACCAACTTTTTGTTTTCAAGGTTTAAGTTTTTAACCTTATTTTTTGCTAAGATTTCATTTTTCGGAATATTAATAGCATTAGGCAAGTGAAAATCTTGATATTCTTCATTGTTTCTTACATCAACAATTAAAAATTCTTTTGTATCATGAATAATATGGTGGGCTAATTGCTGTGCAGAAACAATTCTTGTAGTGTCTGAAAGGCTTGCAGCTATTTCGTTTTTAGAAAGTTCGTGAAGATAAGTTTTTTTATTTTGAGGTAATAAAACTGCTATGAAAGCAATAATAATAACAAAAGCGAAAGAATATTTTACATTTAATTTTTGAGTATTTAAAAGCTCTTTAAATTTATTTGATTTATTTTCGATATGTTGAGTAAAGATAAAAGCAGCTAAAGCAATTAAAATTAGAGCGAATAAGAACCATGGCTGAGAAAGCCCAAGAGCATCAAAAACTCTTAGGTCTCCCATATCTTTTGCTAAGTAAATTGGTTCAAAAATATCATAAAAATATCCAAAAACGAACACCCCAATAAATATTCCAATTACAAAAATTATGGCGTCAACTTTGCCTATTGCCGCAGCAGCAATGCTAGTTCCCGGGCAAAAACCGCCGAGGATAAATCCTATTCCCATAATGACTCCGCCAATAATTGCGGAATATAAAAATAGTGGGTTTATATATACAAAACTCATATCAATCCAGCCGAAATAGTCAAAGAAAAACACGCCAATTGCAGCAGTAACTCCGGCAGTGAAAAAAACTTTAAGCACAACAAAATCGTAGCCGTAAAATACGCCTGCAAGTTTTCGCGAAGAAGAAAAGCCTGCTTGTTCTAAAATAAACCCAAATCCTATGCCAATTATTAGAGCAAAAAAGAAATTTAGGTCTCCGTTAATTATATTTTGAGGTAATAATGGTCCCATAGTTTTAATTTTTTAAATCCATAATTTTCTAAAGAAATAAGCTATTACATAGCCAGTGCCGAAGATAGCCATCATAGTAAGGAAACCTCCGGCAGAAAACACAGCCATACCACTAAGAGCAGCCCCCGAAGTGCAGCCTCTTCCAAATTGCGATCCTAATCCAAAAAACAAGCCTCCGGTTAAAGCAAGGGCTAATCTTGTTGCATTTTTAATTCGTGGTCCTTTATCAATTTTCCAAGTCAAACGATTTGACAAGAATCCTGATAAAAATGCTCCGATAACAACTCCGACTACTTCAAATAATAACCATGATTTAAGAGGATTACCGTCTGAAATGAAAAATTTTGAAATATTTTGAGCATCTTTATTTACTGTTTGTGTAGTTGCAACAACAACGCTTTTTATTGCGCCACTCGCACCTAAACCTCGCCCTGAAATAAATATTGTTACTAGTAATAATAAGCCTAATAAAAACCCTGCTAAATAAGGATTCATATATGCTTTTTGTTCTTTATGGATATTTGCATTCATTTATTTATGTTTTTATTTAAAATTTAATTAACAACCACCTTTTGGAACTACTTTTTTGGGAGTTTCATCTGTATTTGTAACGGTTTCAGTCTTAGATAATGGATAATTAAAAATGTCTTTCTCTGAAAAATATCTACCAGGCATTCCTTGTTTTACAACTTTATCATACATATATGAATTTTCGCCTAAATAAATATTCTTAGCATCATAGCCTAAAACACGTAAATACATTATTACAGCACTTGATTGAATGCCATTATAACAATCAATAATGATAGTTTTATCTAATGGCAATGTGTTTAAAAATTCTTTTTTTGTAAACGGATTTTTAGGCTCATAATTTATAGAGTTTGGTAAATGCCCTTGTAAATAAATTTCTTTCGGGACATAAGATATTAAATAATATTTTTCAGGATTATTTAAAATTTCCTCAATTTTTACAAAATTTTCACCAATTTTTTGTTCAAACTCATGTTTTACTCTTTCTAATAAAATTTCGTAGGCATTGTTGTATATTGTTTCAACTTTTGGAAATTTTGTTGTAGCACGTTTTTCGACTTCTTCATTTTTTAATTCATCAATTAATAAATTAGAAATATCTTTAAATTTATATTTATTTGCATAAGTCGAATCCCAGGCAGCAAAGCCATGCTTAATTGAATATACGTTGTTATATCCCAAAAGTCTAAGCCCTGCTGTGCAAAATGTTGAAGTTTGTCCCGTATAACATATTAAGGCAATTGTGTCAAAACTTGCTGGGTTTATTGAGTTTTGGAAATAGTCGATTAAATTATTTGGCAAAATGTTAACAGAGTTTTGAATATGTTCAAACTCAAATGCTTCCTGTGGTCTAACATCAATTATTAAGAAATTTTTTCGTATTCCCTGATAAACTTCGGGTGCTAATAAAAAGAACGGAAATTCTCCGTTATCTAAAATGTTAGCATTAGTTTCAACATATTCCACTAAAGTATTAAACCCATTTTTGCTTTGTAAAATTTGCTTTTTTTCATTTGAAGAACAAGCAATTACAAAAACAGAGGCAAAAAATATTAAAAACATTGATTTTTTCATATTATTCCTTTTTTTCTTCGATTTTATTTTCTGAGTTTTCATCTTCATCTTCATCAAGTTCTTCCCAACCTGTAATCATAGCTTTAATATTTGAAGTAGGAGTGTGTCCTGTCGTTGTTAGATAAATGTGGGCGATAATAAAAGCTATTAATAAAAATGCTCCTATTGTATGAAGTATGGCAACAATTCCTATTGAACCAAGATTTAGAGAATAAATTTCTCCTCCCATAGGGTATCGGTAAAACATATAAATTAAACCTGTAATAAACATTAGTGGAATTAAAAATAGTTTTAAGGCTAAATATGTTAATCTTTGTAGCGGGTTTAATTTTGTAAGAATAGTTTTACGAGTTGGATGGGGAGCATTTTTAAAAATCCCTGTAATATAATATTGAGCTTGAGCTTTTAGATTTTTTGCTGTGGGAATATATTGTTTCCATTCGCCTGTTGTAAAGTGCCAAAATATTGCAAAAATCACTAAAATAATTAATGATATTGCAGAAAAATTGTGAACATTAACAGCAGTTTCGTAACCAAAAATAGAATACGCTCCATTAATTTCAAAGCCTGTAAAAGCTAGTGTGAAAATTAATAATGCTTGCGCCCAGTGCCAAAATCTTTCGAAGCCTTTATAAATATATACTTTTTTCATAATATAGTATTATTAGTTTTTTATATTTTTATTCTTTTTTGATTTATAATTTGCTAAAATTCTTAAAAGTGCATGTCCCGAAACTCCACCAAAGGCAATAAAAATGAACAAAACACCAAGTATATTTACTGTTTTATTATAAGTGGCGCCAGGTATATATGCTTCAGGAACAAACTCCATTCTTGAATCTTTGCGAGTATGACAATCGGTACAAGTAAGGGCATCTTCAGCTTTAGCTACCATGTGGCTTTTTGGCAGATACATTCTTGTGTCGATAAATCCATATTCGCCACTATAAGGTAATCCTAAATATTCCATTCCTAAATTTAGAGCAATATCCCAGTCTAAATCTTGCCATAAAGCACCTTGTCCTTCTTGGGGAGCCCAAAGTTTAGCTTGTAATAAATTTTTTAGTTTTGTGTCGTAAGGTTGTTTTCCTCTATGAATTTTAACAGGAATAATTTTAGACTCGTTATCATGAAAAGAACCAAATAATGTATTTATGTTGACTGTGTCGCTTGTAATTTTGTCAGTAATTAAATGATGGTCGGCAGTGCCATTAAACCAAACATATTCGGGTTTTACATCTCTTCCCCAAGTAAAGTCCCCTTTTTCTGATAAATAAATATCATTTCCTAATGAATCTTTAACAGAATATGGCATTCCCCCTTGCCTTTTACCTGCTGTTGACCAATCCCAATAAAGTTTTGTTGAATTTACTTTTGCATAATAAGGAATATGGCAAGTTCGGCAATCTACTTTAACAGTATGTTCGTTAAGTTTATTTTGTTTGTGTGGATATTGGTCGTGGCAGTCGGTGCAACTTGCTCGATTTTCGTTGCATGAGGACACAGCATAATATTTCCCTTTCATAACATGATTTTCGGCTGTGTGGCAATCGACACATTCCATATTTAAACCATCTTTAGCCATGTGAACATCAATGTTTTTATCGCAGTCTAATAATTCCATTCCTAAATCGCCGTGTTTGATATTATTTCCGCCTGCACTCATAAAATGGCAATAACCACAATTTTCTTTTTTAGGGCGACTTACACTTGCAGTAATTTTTTTATAATCAGGGGCAAATTCACCAATAGGAGGATAGCCTGCGCCTCCTGTTTCTTTTTCGTAGGTGCCTGTGTTGTCATGGCAAATCAAACAGTCAATGTTATATTGATTAGAAAAATCAAAACTTTTGTCTTTCCAACCATAGCCAATATGGCATTTATTGCACGATTGTTCATTACTCATTATACCTGTACAAAAATTATTTAAAACATTCTTTTTGCCAATATAAACAACACCACGACCTTCGATATATTCTTCACTTTCCCAAGTCCAATGTGAATTATTCATAACTTCATTACCTCTTTCTGTATGGCAAGATAAACAAGCTGCCGTAACTTCGTGAGGCGATTCAAAATCTTTTTGCAATTCGGCAAATTTTGAATGGTCAACAGATTTTTTCCTTTCTTTTGAATATTCTTCTTTTAATTCTTCTAAGTTTCCTTTTTTCTCAAATAAATCAGATAAAGCGATAGAAATTACTGTAATTGGGAACACAACTACAAAAAGAAAGATAATGGTTTTCTTAAAACTGCTTAAAAACTCCATAATGTATTTAATTAATTTTCAATATGTTATTTTATTATCAACGATAGAACCAAAAATTGTAAATAATTAATATTTTCATTAAATTTATCATCTCAAAAATAAATAAAATCTTGTAAAGAATTACAAATATAAAAAAAAATATTATGATATTTATCATATCAGACATAAAAAATATTTGATAAAACCTTAAAATTTAATAGTTTAGCTAAATTTTAGAAATTATTATAAAAATATGGTTATTTTTTTAAATCTTTAATAATTTTGTGATAAGAAAATAATAGAAAAATGAAAATTCAATTTTTAGGAGCTACACAAGAAGTAACTGGTAGCAAATTTCTTTTAAAATTAGAAAACGGAAAAAATATTTTGTTAGACTGCGGGATGTTTCAAGGAAAGGGAATGGAGACTGATAAAATGAATAGAGATTTAGGCTTTGACCCAAAAGCTATAGATCATATTATTTTATCTCACGCGCATATTGACCACTCTGGATTAATACCATATATTTACACACTTGGTTTTGAAGGTTCGGTTATTTGTACAGATGCAACGCGAAATTTATGTTCATTAATGTTGCCCGATTCTGGTTTTATTCAAGAAAATGATAATAAGTGGTACAATAAAAAACTCATAAAGCAAGGTTTACCACCAGTAAAGCCAATATACACTCATAAAGATGCTATTAATGCTATTAAACTATTTATAGGTGTTTCGATGAATAGAAAATTTAAGATTGATGAAAGCATTAGTGTGAAGTTTACAAATACTGGGCATATATTAGGAGGTGCAGTTGCTAATATTGAAATTAACGAAAATGGAAAAAAAATTAGGCTTGCATATACCGGTGATATTGGTCGTCCATATAATAAGATAATAAAACCACCACAAGTTTTCCCACAAGCCGATTATTTAATTACCGAATCAACTTATGGAGATAGACTTCATGAAAATAAGGCAGACGCCGAGGAAAAATTGTTAAGTATAATTAAAGATACTTGCGTTAGAAAAGGAGGTAAGTTAATAATTCCATCGTTTAGTGTGGGGCGAACTCAAGAAATAGTTTTACTAATGAATAATTGGTTTAATGAAGGAAGGTTGCCAAAAGTTAATGTTTATGTTGATAGTCCGCTTTCGGTAAATGTAACCGAAGTTTTTAAAATGCACACCGAATATTATAATGATGAAGTTTTAGAAGTTTTAACTTATGACCCCGATCCATTTGGATTTGAAGGTTTGCACTATATTAAAAACGTAAATGATTCTAAAAAACTTAATGATACAAAAGAACCATGCGTTATTATTTCTGCTTCGGGCATGGCAGAGGCGGGTAGGGTAAAACACCATATAGCAAATAGCATCTCTAATCCGCGAAACACTATTTTAATTGTTGGCTATTGCGCACCTACTACTCTCGGAGCAAGGTTACAAGAACCTGGACTTAAGAAAATTTCAATTTTTGGCACTGAACATCCACTAAGAGCTGATATCCAACTAATTGATGCTTTTAGCGGACACGGCGATTATATAGAAATGGCAGAATTTATTTCTTGTCAAAATAAAGACTTATTGAAGAAATTATATTTGGTGCATGGCGATTTAAACTCTGCCGAACATTACAGAAAATATCTTTTGAAATTAGGATTTAAAAATATTGAAATACCCGAAAAAGGAAAAGAAGTGGAATTGATTTAATGAGAATATAGTAAAGAATAATTTATAAGAAACTATTATGAAAAATACTCAGCTTAAAATTTATTTATCATTTATATTAATGTTCGCTTTTTCTTGTGTTAATTTTGCTCAAAATACCAATAAAACTTATACATGTAAAATACAGACAAAGGAATTATGGAGAGAATTAGCTGATAGTGGAAGATATAATGAGGCAATAAAAATTTTATTAGATAGTGCTGATATATGTAAAAATAGTAAATCAATATATTGGCATATTGGTCAGCTTTATGCTTGTAATAATGACTATGATCTTGCAATTAAATACATGAAAAAATCCTCAAGTTTTTTTGATAAACTTTTTGATAAAGAGTGGCGATTGTATTTTAATGGAACACTTGCTTTTCTTAATAGAGATAAGAAAAAACTAAATTTTTATTATCAAAAATTATGGAAAAAACATTCGGAATATTATTATTCTAATGCCTTTTTATTAAAAACTCTTAATGAAAATTTTGACCTAAATTATTGTTGTTTAACAAAACTATAAACTAGTCTATTTTTTACCATTAAATATCTTAATTATTTTTGCTCTATCTTCTTTATCCCAATATTCTTGCATATCAAGATTAATCTTGATAACTTCTAATTTACAATTTGTATTTTCTTTAGCTAATTCCTCCCAAATTTTAACATGATTTTTATTTAATCTACCTGTCCAAGTTGTCCAATAAATAACTATATAAAAATCAGCAGAGTTTGGCTTATCTATATCATTACCTTTTAAATCGCGATATTTAGCGTATTCTATGTGAAAATTGGGAGTATCTTTGATTGTGTATTCTGTGTTTAAATTTAACTCAGGAATAAATTCAAATAATCCTGCATTGCAAGAGCTGTCGTTCTCTTTATACTCTATGTAATTACCATGTTTATCATATATTTTAGCGTCCGGAATACCTTGTCCATTAATTACACTTAAAAAATCACCAGAATTTACACTTAAAATATTTGTTGTATCTAAACCAAATTTATTAGCTTTTCTAATTAAGCTTTTTTCGTTTTCAATTTTAGGTTTTTTAATGCCGTAATATTTCATCAAAACAGGTCGACAAGAATTGAGAAAAATAATTGAAAATAAAACAATAAATATTTTTTTGGTCATTTATATATGAAATTATTTGTAAAATTTGATTGCAAAAATATGAAATTATATTTTAACTAAATATGATTTTTGTAATTATTTGATTAGACTATAATAACTACTTGGATGCGTAAGAATGTAAAAAACTGTTATTAATCCATTGCTACTTCTTTACTATAAGCCTTAATAAACTTGTAGGAAGAATATATTGCGTTAAAATTTCGGACAGAACTGTATTATTTTCAGTTTTTAAAGAATAATTGTAAAACTATATGTTGTATTTGTTTTGCGATTAAAATTGTAATGTCATTAGTTAAAAAATAATATTTTAATTAATACTCCATCTAAAACCAATAAGTAAGTTGTTCTGTGTAACAATAGGCACTCCATCATTGGCTTTAATGTTTGTACCTGAATAAGAGGTTTTAAAGTTGTTTGTAAAAATATTATATTGTAGATAAATTCCTAAATACTGTGATTTACTCTGTTTAAAGATAATACCTAAAGTAATAGGGACATAGCCATTAATATATGAATAAGAACGTGTTTTTGCATAAATATCTGATGAGTTTTCTGTCTCCATTCGTGTATAGGAAAATCGTGTAAAGTCTAACCTATAACCTGACTTAATTGACAAAAAATAGTATTTATTTTCAAAATAAAGATATTCTAAGGATAAAGCAGTCGTAAATGAAAGAAGTCTTTTAAATTGCTCTTTTTTTTCATTTTTATCCATATAATTTACACCTAAATCTATTAACCCAGCAAATTTGTCATCATGAAAACGAAAACCTTCTGTATGAGCTAATCCCAATGTTGTAAAAGATACATCTTTATAATCATTATGTATATTACTAAAATACTCATTAATTTTTGACATATTGCTAATAACTCCTAAATTACAAGCTGATTCAACTACATAACCATTAAGATAAAACTCGTGTTCTTCTTGGCTAAAGCATACATTAAGCATAAAAGTGCTTAAAATTATTGCAACAAAAATATATTTTATCATTTGGTTTAAAATTTTATTATTTATTAGTGTCAAAAATATCTCTGATTGCGTTGCTTACTGTTGCAGCTCCTTCTGTTGCATGCTCAAGAATACTGTCTAAATCTTCTTTTAGGTGAGGTATTGCTCCTCCTATTGCTCCAATAGCATCACCAATATTAACACAAATGTTTCTAAATACTCCTTTCGCCGCCTTTGTTGTAATGTTGTAAGCGTATAAATCAGAGTCTTTTAGAAATAAAGAAAAACGCAATACAGAAAAAAAGCACAACATACCAACTTGTTCTTTATCTTGTAAGGAAAATTTTTCCAATATTTTATCTTCGTAACCAATTATTAACCTTTTAAAAGAACAATATTCATCTATTCCTTTTTCATCTAATTCTATTATTTTTTTTATTAATTCAGATATTAAATTTACATATTCTTGAGATAATCCTATGTTTTGGATAAAATTCAAAAAATAATTATCCACATCATCAACAGCTCTAACTACCATGCCAAGAAGATTATCCTTGTCTTTAACTTTTAAATTGTTAAGTTCGAAAATATATATGCTGTTTTCTACACTACGCGTTACTACATCTATTCCCGATTTAGGTATTTTTTTATTATCAGAATATAAGATAATTTCTTTAAACAGAATATTGTGCAATGCCCCAACAGAATCAAGTGGGTTATTAAAGTTATAAGGAGCATTGCAATCATTACTACCATTTATGTGATCAGGATTACAACAGCCAATAATATTATTACCACCATTTATAGTAACATAATTTGTTACACTACATTTTTTTTCATTCATTTTGTTTAATTTTAATTATACAGAATAGATATTTATAGTTTTATGTTATTACTATATTGTTATGGAGGGATGGAAATTTTATTTTTTAATAATTTATAGGAGCGTCTCAAAACTTTACTTATATTTTGTATTTTTGCACTTACTAATGTCTTTAAAGTATGGAAAAGAAATTTATTGTTTTTATTTTCTTATTAAGTTTTACTTTTGGTGGTTTTTCACAAAATCAAGATGAACGTTTTTCAGAACTAAGTCAAACAAATCTTATTGATTTGCATAAACTACCTGCAAGAGCAAGTTTTTTTAGTTATTTGAAAAAATCAGATGCCTTGCAGTTAAAACCAAAAGAGGAGCTTGAAAATTACATTTTATTAAATGGAGTTTGGAGGTTTAATTATGCAAATAATTTTGATGATAGACCAAAGGATGGGTTTTATAAGTTTTCTTATGATGATAAAAATTGGGCAAATATAAATGTTCCCGGAAATTGGGAATTTCAAGGTTTTGGAACTCCTATTTATGTGAATGCAACTTACGAGTTTACTTCGTGGGGCTTTCCGCCTTATTGGGATAAACCAAATCCGCCTCTTGTGCCAAAAGAACTTAATGCTACTGGAACTTATAGAAAAGAGTTTGAAATCCCTGAATCTTGGGAGGGGAAAGACATTATTATATCTTTTGATGGAATTAAAGGTGCTTCATATTTATATTTGAATGAAGAATTTGTAGGTATGACAAAAGATAGCAAACTGCCTGCAAGATTTAATATTAGCGAAAAAGTAAAAACAGGAAAAAATGTTTTAGCTCTTCAAGTTCATAGATGGAGTGAGGCTAATTATTTAGAATGTCAAGATTTTTGGAGAGTATCGGGAATTGAACGCGATGTTTATGTCTACGCTCGTCCTAAAATTCATATTTCTGACTTTTTTGTAAAAGCAGGTTTGGATAAGAATTATAGAGATGGGATTTTTAACTTAAATGTGAAAATTGAAAATTTTGAGCAAGAAAATTTAGGATATTCGATTAATTATCAGCTTTTTGATGATAAGGATAAGAAAATTTTAAGTGAAACAAAAGCTATTGTTTTTAATAATGGCTTAGCAGAAATAAATTTTGAAAATAACATAGAAAAAGTTAAAAAATGGTCGGCTGAAACTCCTAATTTATATACTTTATTAATTGAAATTACTAATCAAAACAATGAAAGCATTGAATTTACAAGCTCAAAAATAGGCTTTAGAACTGTTGAATTGCATAATAAGCAATTGTTAGTAAATGGAAAACCTATTTTAATCAAAGGTGTAAATATTCACGAACATAACGAAACAACAGGGCATTATGTTGATGAAGAATTAATGAGAAAAGATTTTGAATTATTCAAAAAATATAATGTTAATACAGCTCGAACTGCACATTATCCTCAAGCAGAATTATTTTATAAATTAGCTGATGAATACGGTATTTATGTAATTGACGAAGCTAATATCGAAGCTCATGGTATGGGTTATGGTTTGCATGTAGGAGGTAGTCTTGCAAATAATTTAGACTTCTTAAATTCTCATCTAAATAGAACAATTGGTATGTTTGAACGAGATAAAAATCATCCAAGCGTTATTATTTGGTCTTTAGGAAATGAATCCGGAAATGGATATAATTTCTATAAAACTTATTTGTGGTTAAAAGAAAACGACACAACACGCCTTGTGCAATACGAGAGAGCAGGTTTAGAATGGAATACTGATATTTTTTGCCAAATGTATATGACGCCAAGCGAAATGGAAGCCTATGCTCTTAGACAAAATGCAAATCGCCCTTTAATCCCTTGTGAATATGCTCATGCTATGGGCAATAGCCTTGGAAATTTAATTGATTATTGGAATATAATTCGAAAATATCCTCTTTTGCAAGGTGGAATTGTTTGGGATTGGGTCGATCAGGGGATTTTAGCAGAAAATGATAAAAAAGAAAAAATTTGGAATTTTGGTGGCGATTACGGCGAAAGAGGCACTCCCTCGGCAGGAGATTTTTGTATTAACGGTTTAGTTTTCCCTGACCGAACTACTAAACCCCATACAGAAGAACTTAAGAAAATATATCAAAATGTTTGGTTCTCTGATTTTAACCATTTAGCACAAACTGTAAAAGTTTATAATGAAAACTTTTTTGTTGATTTAAGTCAGTATTATATTGAGTATGAGATAATTGTAAACGGGAAACTTGTAAAAAATGGATTTTTAAATTTTAATTTAAACCCTCAAGAAACAAAAACTATCGAAATTCCCGGAATTAAAAAGTACTTTAAAGACGGCACTCAAAGTATCATAAATTTTTATGTTAGGCAAAAATACGAGCAAATAGGTTTACCTAAAGATTGGAAAGTTGCAAGTGAGCAATTCATTATTGGAAATGTTAAAGAGTTTAAAGAGAAACCTTCTAAAAGTAATTTGCAAGTTATTGAAATGCCTGAAAAAATACAGATAGTGGGCAAGGAATTTTCATTAGATATTAATAAAGAAACAGGAGTAATTACTTCATATAAATATAAAAATTTAGAATTAATTAAAGATAGTTTTGGCTTAAAACCTAATTTTTGGCGAGCTCCTTTAGATAACGATTACGGTGCAGGTTTGCCTAAAAAACTTGAAGATTGGAAAAAAGCAAGTTATGATGAACTTACTGCTAATAATTTGATTGTTAATAATGATGCTAACTCGCCATTAACGATAAAACTAAATTATTATTTTAAAAATCAAAAATCAGATTGGGCTTTAGAATATACTATTTATAATAATGGAATAATTAAAGTTTCTAATTCTTTTGACTCAAGAAAATCAAGTTTGCCGCTAATATTTAGGCTGGGAATGAGAATGCAAATGCCAGATGAGTTTGTAAATGCTGATTATTATGGACGAGGTCCTTGGTCTAATTATTGCGACAGAAAAACTTCTGCATTTATAGGAAGGTATTCTGCCAAAATTGCTGAAATGAACGAAAAGTATGTTTTTTCTCAAGAAGCTGGCCATCATACTGATACGAAATTTTTAGCAGTATATAATGAAGCAGGAAAAGGTTTGGCTTTTGTTTCAAGTGAAAATAGTTTTGAATTTAATATTGCCGACTTTTTAATGGAAAGTATTGATAATGGTGATGATTGGCACAATGATGCAGCAAGATTAACAGCTGATGAGAAAAAACATATTGATGCATATGAAAAATCTGACAGAATAGATGTTTTTATTGATTATAAAATGCAAGGAGTCGCCGGCAATAATAGTTGGGGAGCTTTGCCCGAAGAACAATATAGGCTTGTTCCCAAAGATTTGAATATTAACTATGGATTTTATCTAATCCCTTTTGAAAATATTAGAGATTTAGAAAAAATGTTGAAATTCTAGAATATATGCCTAAACTTTATAAGATTTTAGTCATAAGCTTAATAACTTTAATAAGTATTTCTTCTAAATCTCAGTATTTAGAAAGTAATCCTTCTGTAAAACAAAGAATATTTTTTGGTGGGGATCTAGGATTTTCTTTTGGAACTTCAACATATATTTCAGTAAATCCGATTATTGGATACAGAATAACAAACAGATTATCAAGTGGTTTAGGAATAAATTACACTTTCGCAAAATCATATTACTACAATTTTGTTGGCAATATGTATGGAGCAAATGTTTTTGCTAGTTTTACTGTAATTAAAAATTTGGGAAGTGTAATAAACTTTTATGAGGGAAGCGGAATATTATTGTACGGAGAATATAATGCAATGAATATTAGCCATTATTATAAACCGCTTGGACGAGAAATTAATTATGTTTACTCGCCTATGTTAGGGGTTGCTTTTCAGTCTCCAATTAGTTATAGGAGTTATTTATTAGTGATGTTATTATTTAATTTTAACGAAACAAGCTTTAGCCCTTACCCAAACCCGGTATTTAAATTTAGTTATCAGTTTTAAAGCTTTTTTAATAAATGTAAAGGATAATTTCTTTAAAGTTAATTGTACTAAAAAACAATATCTATTTTAAAATAATATGGATTTTAATATAAAATGTTAAGACTTATTGGGTTTTATTAAAAAAAAACAATTACTTTTACAAAAAATAGTAAGGTATGCATATATTAATTTTGTTGTCAACTAAACATATTGGTAAAGACAACAATGAACAAATTTCTTTTATATATTCTAATTCTTTTATTGGCGAATAATGTTATGTTTTGCGTAATAGATGTATTTTTTAACTTATAATAAAATATAAATATTAAGATATTATTTATTTTTACATAAATTTCACATGAAAACTCTTTTTATAAAGATAATATTTTTACTTTTCTTTATTTTTACTTCTTTTTTTGTATTTACACAAAACGACACTGTTAGTAATTTTAATATTTTCAGGCACAGCGTTTCGTTGCAACTTAATTACGTTTACGATGGTATTGATGGAGTTATATGGCATGATTTTAGCAATGTTAAAAAGCGGTTTGCTGCCTTGCGTTATGGATATATATATAATAACAATATTTCGTTTGGTGCTGAAATCTCCAGAGCTGAATACTTATCTTTGATGTCAGATACAACTATGCGTGGATATGCAGCTAATGTAAATATTGGAGGATTTTCGAGGTTTTCTTTAAATAAACCCAAAAATTTTAAACTTTTTGCCGAAACTTCAATTTTTTATAATCGTGGGATAAATTACACTTATCTATCTGGGGTTTGGGGAATAACAAGGCATGTTTTTAATAGATTTGGAGTATATATTGCTCCTGGACTAAGTATTTGCATGTTTAAGAATAGAATTAATCTAGACCTTATGTATAAGTTTTCTAATTTATATTTAGCTTATAGTGGAAAATCTATTTTTTCATGGCGATTAACTTATAATTTTAATTTTAATCGAAAAGAAAATGGTGAAAAGTGAATATTATGCAAAAAGTATTTAAACTACTAAACTTATTGTTTATATCTGCGACATTTAGTTCATTTTTGTCTTGTGTAGATGTTCTTAATATTGACCTTCCTAAGCACTTGTCATCGCCGGTGGTAAACTGCTTTTTTACAAACGATACAATATTAAAATTACGATTAAGTAAAACAAAAAATCTTTTTGATACAAGCACAACAATAATAAATAATGCAAAAATTTATTTATATGAGGATGATATAATTTATAGTCAATTAACTTATCAAGATGGTTTTTACTATTCTGCAAATAAACTTAAATTAGAAAAAAAATATTTTATAACTTTAAAAATACCTAATTTTAATGATTTTGATGATGTTTCGGCTTATGACATTTTACCAAGCTTGCCAAATCTGCAATCATCTAGCTTTCTCGATTCTGTATTGATTGACCAATCCGGTTTCCCAATTAGTCAAGTAATAATTAATATTCAAGATAATTCAAACAAAAATCAATATTACGAAGTTTTAATTGAGCTTAAGTATAAGCGTTCTTTTACCGACAGTATTTATGAGACGAAAATTGCTGACTATTGCAAAGAAAACTACGACCCCGTTATTGCAAATGAAGGATTAGTTGAATTTAAACCGCAGACTTTAATTTTTAGTAACGAAAATTTTATAAATCAAACATATCCTCTAAAAGTTAATTTTCAGAATCTATTATATCTTGAAGATTCATACCCACAATATAAAGAACTAAAAGTAATTGTGCATTTAAGAAAGATAAGTGAGTTTTATTACCAATTTAAACGTAAATTAATTATACATCAATTTAGTATTCAAAACGATTTTTGGTCGGGTAGCACCGAACCAAGTTTGATGTTTACAAATATAAATGGCGGATATGGTATTTTTGCCGCTTATACAGAAGTTGTTGATACTCTTACAAAGTTTTATTCATTTTGAAAAGTAAAGATGATAAATTCGTTTAGTAAAATTATGTTTTTTTCCATTTCATTATTGTTTTTGTTGACAATGAAATTTTATGCACAAAATATTACAATTTGTGGGTATATTTCTGACTCTGAAACAAGCGAAAAACTTATTGGGGCAAATATTTTTGACATAAATTCTAAACGCGGTACCGTTAGTAATAATTATGGATTTTATAGCCTTTCTATTCCTAAAACAGATAGTGTTTTCCTTATTATTTCATATATTGGATATAATAGTTTAAATGATACTTTAATCGCTAAATTAGATATTTCTAAAAATTATTATTTAATTTCAGGAACTTTATTACCGGAAGTGCCTGTAAATGCAAACAAAGCTCAATTGACAAAGAAAGAATCTGAAATGGGAGTTGTTAAGATTCATCTTTCACAAGTTTCCAACCTTCCAAGTCTTGGTGGCGAATCGGATATTATGAAAGCTATGCAATTAATGCCAGGCATTAGTTCGGGAAATGAAGCTTCAAGCGCTATTTATGTTAGAGGCGGAACTCCCGACCAAAATCTTGTCTTACTTGATGACGTGCCTTTATATTATGTAAATCATCTCGGTGGATTTATTTCAACTTTTAATTCTGATGCTCTTAGCAGTTTTAAATTATTTAAAGGTGGTTTCCCTGCAATTTACGGCAACCGTTTGTCTTCGGTTATTGATATAAGAATGAAAGATGGAAACATGCACAAATTTAATGCCTCAGGAATGATAGGAACTCTTAGCTCAAAAATTTCTGTGCAAGGTCCAATAAGTAAAGATAAAGCCTCGTATATTGTATCAATAAGACGATTTATGTATGATATCTTAATGCTTCCTTTGACCCAAACCTTAACTCAGGGACTTGCATTTGGATATAGTTTTTACGATTTTAATGCTAAAGTAAATTATAAATTTTCTGATAAAGATAGGCTTTATTTTAGTTCTTATCTTGGAGATGATAAATTAGTTTTTCGAGGGAAAGACAATTCTTTCTATAATTCTAGCATATTGAGGTCTAGTCAAAATTGGGGTAATAATTTATTTGCATTAAGATGGAATCATATTTATAATTCAAAACTTTTTAGCAATACAGTATTTTACTATACTAGATATCGTTTATTAAATGATATGTCTAAAATAATCAAAGAAGAAAATTATTATCAATCCGCATATTCTAAGTTTTATTCAGGAATTAATGATCTTTCTGCAAAAATAGATTTCGAATATTATGCTTTTTCTGCATTAAAAGTTAAATTTGGCTTAAATAATATTTATCATACTTTTACCCCAGGAATTGCAAGTTATCAGCAAAAAGATAATCTTGGATTTGATGTCGATACAATATTTGGTAATTTTAAACTTAATGCTTTCGAATATGCTGCATATATTTCCAACGAAATAAACATTGGCGACAAGTTTTTTGGAGATATTGGTTGGCGTTTTTCAATTTATCAGCTTAAAGATAAAAATTATTTTTCGCTTGAACCACGGGTATTATTGTCTATTCCTATTGGCTCTTACCTCTTTCTAAAGTCTTCTTATGCAAGAATGCGACAAAATATACACCTATTATCTAATTCAGGTGTAGGCATTCCTATAGATTTATGGTTACCAGCAACTGAAAAAGTTAATCCTGCAAATGCTACGCTTTATGCTTTAGAAATTTCGGGATTATTTTTTAATAATAAATATGAAATAAGTTTTGAAGGATATTATAAGGAAATGAATAATCTTATAGCTTATAAGGAAGGTGCTTATACAGTTAATGCAAACATAGATTGGCAAGAAAAAGTTGAAATTGATGGTCTCGGGAAATCTTATGGCATAGAGTTTTTTCTTCAAAAAAAGACTGGTAGAGCTAACGGGTGGATAGCTTATACATTTTCGCGAAATACAAGACAATTTGTAAATATTAATAATGGAAAACCTTTCAATTATAAATATGATAGAATGCATGATATTAGTATCGTATTTTTTTATAAAATTAATAATAATATTGATATGACAGCAACATGGGTATATGGTACAGGACAACCTTTTTCTATGCCTTTAAGTAGATATGACGTTATTAATGATGCCTCAAGATGGATGCAGCCTGAAAATGTAAATTTTGATTATAATTCGCAAGTTTTCATTTATGACGGAATTAATAATTATAGAATGCGTGCATATCACCGCTTAGATATTGGAGTTAAGTTTAATAAAAAAACTAAATGGGGCGAAAGAACTTGGAGTTTTAGCATTAATAATTTTTATAACAGAAAAAATCCGTATTTTTATTATTTTGATATTTCAAATTCAAAGGTAATTTTAAAACAAGTGTGTATCTTTCCGTTCATTCCGTCGTTAAGTTATAATTTTACTTTTTAATAGATTTTATATACATTATCATCTCGGTTTTAATGTCTTTCCGCTTTCAAAACTCTTAATTTTTGACAATATCCCGCAATATCTTTATAGCGAATATGCACTATATATTTGAGCATAATCATCAACAACTTATCGGACTTGCTTAAATGTTTCTTATAAGTACTGTTTGGCAAAATGCAAATTATATTTATCTATTGTGTCCGTAGTGGGGTGTTTGCTATTATCGACTAATAATATTTCTGCTTGAAATCTTATGTCAAAATATCAGCCATAGATTCACAGAAGAATTTTGTTTTAAAATATTATATTATTATTTGCACACAGTAATAAACTAAATAAATTATATCTGTTAAAAAGATATAATATTTTCAATAATGAGTATGAAATTAATTTATTGTCGCTTGTGTCTACAAACAAAATAAACTTTTAAATAATAGGCTTATTATTCTTTAGCTTTTGGTTCAGAGGCTTTGACAATAATTTTATTCCCTTGAAATTCAAAATTATTTAGTTCTTTGATAGCGTTTTCAATTTCTGTTTGTGAGTTAAATTCTACAAAGCCGTACCTTTTTGAGTTTCCGGTGTGTTTGTCCATAATAACTTTTGCAGAAATGACATTGCCAAATTTAGAAAACAATTCAATTAAATCTTCCTTTTTTGTAGAAGGATTAAGGTTTGCGACAAAAATATCCATAAAATAAAGTTTAAAGTAAATAATAACAACAATACAATTTTTTACAATATTAGAATTAATTAATATAAAAACCAAGAAAAAATTGAATTTTTATAAAATATTTATTTTGTTTTATCAATTAATTTGACGTATGTATCTTTTAGGTCTATTATTTCTTTTCTATATAGCGCTCCTAAAGCTTTTTTAAAGTTTTTTTTAGAAATGCCGAAAGCTTTATAAATTTCTTCTGGTTCGGACTCGTCATTTATGCTCATTTTATTATCATGTTTTTTTAGATATTCGATAATTTGAGTTTCAAAGTTTGCAATATCTGTATGATCATTTTTAAATAAGCGTAAATCTATTTTATTATCATCTCTAATTTTTTTAATAATCGCTTTTGTAATTTCGCCAGGTTTCAGTTCGGAATACACTTCGTTATTATAAAGAAGTCCTTGATATTTATTTTCTACAATTGCATTATATCCAAGTTGTGATTTATTTATAATTATAATATTAACCTTATCATTTTCTTTTAAATCGGGTTTTTGGTCAATGAAAAATTTATCGATTTTTGCCGAAGCAACTATTCTTTTTGTCTCGTTGTCTAGATATAAAAATACGGTATAAAATTTATTTAATTCCATTTTAGTTTTTTGTTCTGCAAATGGGCATAAAATATCTTTATCTAAACCAATATCTAGGAAAGCGCCGTGCTTAGTAATTGCTACGACTTTTAACCTTGCAAATTCGTTTAATTGGGCAGAAGCTTTTCCGACAAAAAGTTTAATAGAATTTTGATTTTCCGGGAAAACAAATAACGAAACTTTTTGACCGACATTATATTTTAATATTAAATCATTATTTTCGGCTTGCACTGTTCCAAACTCTTCGGTTTCGAAACTTAAAATAGTATCATTAACTTGCGAAACAATAAGTTCTATATTTTTGCCAAGAATTGTCATTTATTTTGGTTTTTATTATTAATATTTTTTAAAACATCTTCTTGTAAACTAGCAGGAAGTTGAACGTAATTAAAAAACTCCATAGAATAATTTGCTCTACCCGAACTAATATTTCTAAGTTGGGTTGCATAGGCGAACATTTCCATTAGTGGAACCATGGCGGTAATTTTTTGCGATCCTTTTCTATATCTTCTCATGGATTCTATTTTAGCTCTTTTACGGTTTAAGTTTCCAACGATATCACCAATATATTCGTCGGGGGTATTTACTTCAACTTTCATAATAGGTTCGAGTAAAACGGGTTTTGCTTTTTGAAATCCTTGTTTAAAACATATTTCTCCGCAAATTTGAAATGCCATGTCGGAAGAATCTACCGGGTGAAAACTTCCGTCAATAAGCACAACTTTAACATTTACAATTGGAAATCCTGCTAGAATACCTTTATCTATAACTTTTTTAATACCTTTATCAACCGAAGGAATATATTCGCTAGGAATAACACCTCCTTTAATCATATTAACATATTCATATTCTGATTCGGTATTTGGTTCAATTCTGATGACAGTGTGGGCAAATTGTCCTTTTCCGCCCGATTGTTTAACATGTCTATAATTTGACTCTATCGATTCGGTAATTGTTTCGCGATAAGCAACCGAAGGTTCACCAATTTCAACATCTAATTTGAACTCATCTTTCAACCTTTCAATCATAATTTCGAGATGGAGTTCGCCCATACCAGCAATAATGGTTTCTTCGGTTTCTTCATCGTAACGTGCCTTAAATGAGGGGTCTTCGTTTACTAATTTAGCCAAAGCTTCGCCAAGTTTATCTTTATCTTTACTTGATTTAGTTTGAATTTTTAACTCTATAACCGACATGGGAATAAGAATGTTCTCTAATAAAATTGGATTTTCAGAATCACAAAGTGTATCTCCTGTCTTTGTGTATTTTAATTGAACTAAAGCTACAATTTCACCTGGTCCTGCCTCTTTAATTTCTTCTCTTTCTTTTGCTTTTATCCTAAAAATTCTTCCGACTCTTTCGTATTTTTGTTTAGTAGCGTTATATACTTGCATACCGTTTGAAATCTTTCCTGAAAAAATACGAATAAAAGTTTGTTGACCAACATAAGGGTCGTTAATTAATTTAAATGCTAAGGCTGAAAAAGCTTCGTTAGGAGAGGGAGTTCGTGTATGAGTTTTTTCTTGTTCACTAATTGAACTCCCTACTATTGCGCCGGTGTCGGCTGGCGAAGGTAAGTAATTAACTACTGCATCGAGTAATAATTGGATACCTATATTTTTGTATGCAGCACCACAAAATACAGGCGTTATTAGCATGTTAAAAGTTGCTTTGCGACTTGCTTTTATTATTAATTCAGCAGAGACTTCTTGTTCCTCTAAAAACAGATTTGCTATCTCATCATCAAAATCGGCTAATTTTTCAATAATAAAATTTCTTGCTTCTTCAACTTGCTCACGATACTCAATAGGAACAGGATTTTCTTTTCTAATGTTATTTTCAAATGTATAAGCAACTCTATTTATTAGATCTATTGTGCCAATAAAACTATCTTCAATACCCATTGGTATTTGAAAAGGAACTGCGTTTGCATCTAAATATTTATTCATTTGCCCAACTACTTCTTGAAAATTTGCTCCTGTTCGGTCTAATTTATTAATAAATGCTATACGCGGAACTCTATATCTATCTGCTTGATTCCAAACAGTTTCGCTTTGTGGTTCAACTCCACCAACTGCACAAAAAACAGCTATCATGCCATCAATTACTCGAAGTGAACGCTCTACTTCAACAGTAAAATCAACGTGACCAGGCGTGTCGATTAAATTAATTTGATGCTCATTCCATTTACAAGTAATTGCTGCCGAAGCTATTGTTATGCCTCGTTCTTGCTCTTGTTTCATAAAATCCATTGTTGCCTGACCATCATGTGTCTCACCAAGTTTTCGACTTGTACCGGTAAAATATAAAATCCTTTCGCTTACCGTTGTCTTGCCAGCATCTATATGTGCAGCTATACCAATATTTCTTAATTTATTAATTGACATATTCTTTATTTGCATTTTGTTTTAACCACAATAATACTAAATTGTTATTGTAGATATATGATAAATATTATTTTAGAAAAAGTTTGCAAAATTATAAAATATAATTGATTTGTAAGGAAAATGTACATATTATTTTTTTAATTTTTTGTATTAATACGTAAAAACAATTTTATTTGTAATTTATCTAGTAAAAAATTAAATTTTTTTATATTTTTCTTTATTTTTGCCTTATGATTTTGGCTGAAAAAATATCCACAGAATATATCAACAATCTTGTTGCCGATAAACTGCGTTCACATTCAAAATTATTGTTTTTTAAAGGTAGAGATTTTAATAATTCTGACAGTTTTTGTAGTAAATTAGCTAAAAATATTAGCGCTATTGCAAATTCAGGTGGCGGAAATATTATTTACGGAATTGAAACAAAACGTGGAAAAGCTGAAAATTTTAATTTTGTCAAAGGTTTTCGTCACTCTAATGAGTGGCTGTTTCACGAAATTCAAGCAAGAATTGATCAAGGAATTAAAGACTTAATAATTAATATTTTAAATTTTGATGAAAATTCTTCTGTTATCCATATTAATATTCCTGAAAATAATGGACAGCCTCACATGTTTTCAGATTCTAAATATTATAAATGGCAAAAAAACAAATCAATTTTACTCGACGAAGCTGAAGTTAGGAGTCTTTACGGAAAATTAAGTGTTTCTGAGCTCGAATTTTTAGGAATTTATAATACAAATGGCTTACCCATACTTAGTGGAGGAAGATTTTCGTCAATGAGTTTTTATCCTAAAATATTAATTAGAAATTCTGGAAATATTGTCGAAAAAGACTATAAAATTGAGATTTCTTTTCCTGCAAGTTTGTTCGAAGAAAGTTTTCAGCCCTTAAAATCTTTGTTTATACGCCACGATGGTTCTTATGTGGTTTTTGGAAATAAAGGCGTTTATCCAATTTTTCAACAAGAAATAGCAACGATGATTGAGGCAAAACTTAGTGTAAATATTGACAATGTTGATGTTTTTTTAAAAGAATTTTTAAATATTAGCTTGTATTTTAGCAATGGAGTAAAAAAACATAGCTTAAAACTATGCGACACTTTAACCTATAATGGAAGAGTACTGCAAAAAGAACAATTCTCTATAAAAAATGAATTTAGACTAGAAATTTAAGACTTGGGTTAAAAACTTTACAAACTTTATTAACTTTTTTTATAATTTTGTCCTTTTAAAGTTATAAATTTAAGAATTTATAATGAATTATTGATTATTTAGACTTTGTTTTTCTTTGATTTTGCTGAGCTAAAGCTTATTAAAGAAAATTAATAGATTTATGGATAGATCGGCGAGATTAGGAACAGAAAAAATAAAACCACTATTATGGAGTTTGTCGTTACCAGCAATGATAGGCATGGTTTCGGTAACTGTTTATAATGCTGCTGACACTATTTTTATTGGACACTCTGTTGGAACTTTAGGTATTGCCGCTATTTCTGTTTCTTTACCTTTATTACTGTCAATTTCGACCTTTGGGCAAGCAATTGGCTTAGGTGGTGCTTCAATAATTTCGAGAGCCTTAGGTGCTGGCGATAAAGCAAAAGCTCATTTAACTTTACATTCATTAGTTACCATAATTTTTGTAATTAATCTTGTAATTATTAGTATTGCTTATTCAAATTTAGGTTTTTTTCTTAAACTCTTCGGAGCAAATGAAGAAATTTTACCTTACGCCGTTCAATATGCTTCTTGGGCTTTACCTGGGTCTTTTTGTTTGAATTTTTTATTTGTTTTAGTAAATCAAATTCGAGCCGAAGGAAATGCGAAATTTCCAATGTTTTCGCAAATTTTGGGAGCGGTTTTAAATTTAATTATAGACCCAATTTTTATTTTTGGTTTAGGCTGGGGATTGATGGGAGCAGCCTTTGCTACTACTATAAGCCAATTTACAGGGTTTAGTTTGGCAGTTTGGTATTTTACTAGGAATAAACGTTCTGTATTAAAACTAAAACTAAAAAATTTATGGAAATTACCCGATAAAAAAATTACTTTAGAAACTTTTGCAATAGGAGCTTCGTCGTTTGGGCGGCAAATTGCTGGCTCGGTAATGAATATCGTTTTGAATAATTCCCTTTTACACTATGGCGGAGCAACTTCAATTGCTTCATTTGGAATAATTTATAGATTGACAATGTTTATTTTTATGCCTCTTTTTGGAATTAATCAAGGTTTTATGCCAATTGCTGGCTTTAATTATGGAGCAAAAAAAATAAATAGAGTATTAGAATCGATGAAAACAGCTATTATTTGGGCTAGTTCATTTTGTATAGGCGCTTTAATTGTGTTCTTTGCTTTTTCAAGCTATATGGTTAATATTTTTACTACAGATAAACAATTAATTGAACTAGGTGCAAAAGCTTTAAGAATCTTTATTCTTGCTTTTCCTGTTGTAGGTTTTCAAATTGTTGGCTCTGGACTATATCAAGCCTTAGGAAAAGCTAAAGCCTCGTTGTTTTTGGCATTATCACGCCAACTTTTATTCTTAATCCCTTTTGTTATGATTTTTCCCATTTTTTGGGGCGAAGTAGGAATTTGGTATTCTTTTCCAACCGCTGACCTTTTAGCTGCTGTGGTAACATTTTATATGGTTAAAAATTTAGTTAAAAAACTTAATAAAGAACATCAAGAAAACTTGCAAATTGGAGAAAACAATAATGCACAAAAAATAGACTTTGATTTTCAAGAAGAAATTGTTTTTTAGAACCTAAAATAACTTGCCGAAAGAAATAATAATTGTTTTGTTTTATTTTTCTAATTTTGTTAAAAAATAAATTATGGGAATTTACCTAGATTATAATGCAACAACACCGATAGATTCGCAAGTTGCTAACTTTATGCAGCCTTTTTTGCACGAATATTATGGAAATCCTTCAAGCTCTCATTCATTTGGTACAAATGCCAAAAAAGCGGTCGAAAATGCCCGTAAAAGTATAGCTAATTTGTTAGCTTGCAAAACTTCTGAAATAATTTTTACAAGTGGCGGAAGTGAAGCTAATAATTATGCTATAAAAGGTTATGCTTACGCTAATCAAAATCTAGGAAGGCATATAATTACTTCTCAAATTGAACACCCTGCTGTTAGTGAAGTCTGTAAATATTTGGAAACCAAAGGGTTTGAAGTTTCTTACGTCAAAGTTGATAGTTTTGGAATTATAGATTTAGATGAACTTAAAAAAGCGATACGAAAAGATACAATTTTAATTAGCATTATGCATGCAAATAATGAAATTGGAAGCATTCAGCCCTTAGGCGAAATTTCTAAAATTGCAAAAGAACATGGAATAGTTTTCCATACTGACGCTGCTCAATCTGTTGGTAAAATTCCTACAAAAGTAAACGAACTTGGCGTTGATATGTTGAGTTTAGCAGGACATAAACTTTATGCACCAAAAGGAATTGGCGTTTTGTATATTAGAGATGGAATTATTTTAGAAAAACTTATTCACGGTGCCGATCACGAGCAAAACAAACGCGCAGGAACAGAAAATGTTTTAGAAATTGTAGGACTTGGTAAGGCTTGCGAAATTGCAGAAAAAGATATGCAAAAAAATATTGATCATTCATTAAAAATGAGAGATTTACTCCACAATATCTTAACTGAGAATTTGCAAAATATAAAACTTAACGGGCACAAAGAATTAAGATTGCCAAACACTTTAAACCTGAGTTTTAAAAATATTGAAGCTAATATTTTATTAAATCAAATGGAAATTCAAGGAATTGCTGCCTCAGCAGGAGCTGCATGTCATACCGATTCTGTGTCTGTTTCTGCTACTATTAGTGCTATAGGTTTAGAAACCGAATATGCAATGGGTACAATTCGTTTTTCGGTAGGAAGACAAACAACAGAAAGTGAAATTAGAGAAGCTGCAAAAATAATTGTAAATATTGTTAAAAATTTAAGAACAGAAGATGACTTTAATTCTACGATACCTTTAAAATCTGAAAATATCAAATTAACAAAATATACTCAAGGGCTTGGTTGTGCTTGTAAATTAAGACCTCAAGACTTGGAACAAGTTTTAAAAAAATTACCTGTAAATTTTGATAAAAATGTTTTAGTTGACGCCTCAAACTCTGATGATGCTGCTGTTTATTTAATAAATAATAGTACAGCTTTAGTGCAAACTTTAGATTTTTTTACTCCTATTGTTGATGATGCCTATCAATTTGGAGCTATTGCTGCTGCAAACGCTTTGAGCGATATTTATGCAATGGGAGCAAAGCCTATTTTTGCCTTAAATATTGTTGGTTTCCCTGCTAAGAGATTAGAATTATCTGTTTTGCACGAAATTCTTAAAGGAGCTATGGATAAAGCCTCAGAAGCCGGAATTTCTATTCTAGGCGGACATACTATTGATGATACCGAACCAAAATTTGGAATGGTTGTTAATGGAGTTTGTAAACCCAATGAAATATGGACAAACGTTGGAGCAAAAGATGGAGACGCCCTAATTATGACCAAAGCCTTAGGAACAGGAATTTTAACAACTGCCTTAAAAAGGGATTTGCTGTCAGATTATTCTAAAAATCAAGTTATTGCCTCGATGATGGAATTAAATAATAAAGCAGCCGAAATTATTTCTAAATATCCTATAAATGCTTGTACTGATATTAGTGGATTTGGACTAATCGGACATTTGAGTGAGTTAATTTTAGCTAGTAAAATTTCTGCCGTAATTTTTGAGGAAAATTTACTGTTTTTTGACCAAACCGAAGAATTAGCCTCTGCTGGAATACTGCCTGGCGGTAGTTTAAATAATTTTCAACATTTTTCTAAAAATTTTATTTGGGAAAAACAACTTAGTGAAACTAAAAAGCTAATGATTAGCGATGCCCAAACCTCTGGTGGACTGCTTTTTACTTTACCTTATGAGTATAAAAACGAAATTATCAAAGATTTAAAAAATAATGGTATTCACTCAGCACGTCATTTAGGAAATTGTGTTAAAAATATTGAGTATAAAGTAATTGTAAAATGAAAAACTTTTTGAATAATACTATCTGTGCTATTTCTTCGCCTGCTGGCGTGGGAGCAATTTCAATAATTCGCCTAACAGGGGAAAAATCTCACAAAATTGTTGAAAATATTCTTAGTGCAAAAGAAAAATTCAAAAAATTATCAGCAGGAAAACTATTATTTACGAAAATTATTGCTAATAATAATGTTTTAGACGAAGTTTTAATTGTTAAATTTAATTCGCCACAATCTTTTACAGGCGAAAATATGATAGAAATATATTGCCATGGCTCAGAATATATTCAAAAAGAAATTTTACAACTTTTGATCAAAAATGGTGCAGACATAGCTTTACCTGGGGAATTTACAAAAAGAGCTTTTCTTAATGGCAAAATGGATTTGTCTCAATCAGAGGCTGTTGCAGATATTATTTCAAGTGATTCTTTCGAGGCTCATAAAATTGCTTTCAATCAATTAAAAGGTGGAATTTCTAATGAAATGTCAAATCTTCGCAATAAAATGATTGAATTAATTTCGTTAATGGAGCTAGAATTAGATTTTAGTGAAGAAGATGTAGAATTTGCTGACAGAAATATAATTTTAAAGATTCTTGCTGAATTAAAATCTAAAATAAAAGAATTAATAGACTCATTCAAATATGGAAATGCGGTAAAAAATGGTATTCCGGTAGCTATTGTAGGGCAAGCAAATACCGGAAAATCTACTTTATTAAATGCTTTATTAAACGAAGAAAGAGCTATTGTTTCAGATATTCCTGGCACTACTCGTGATTCCATTGAAGAAGAAATTCATATTGACGGTATTAGATTTAGAATTATTGACACCGCAGGCCTTAGAGAAAGTAAAGATAAAATTGAAGAAATTGGAATAAAACGTAGTTTTGAAAAAATTAAACAATCTCAAGTAATACTTTTAATAATTGATAGTAATAATACTGTAAATCAGATTTCTGATATAATAAAAATAATTGAAAAAAGTCTTTTGCCTTCTCAAAAGTTAATTTTAGTTTTTAATAAAATCGACTTACAAATTAATAAATTAAATGAGTTTAATTTTCCTTACGAAAGTGTTTATATTTCAGCAAAGCATAATAGAAACCTTAATTTGTTGCAAAACTCATTACGAAATTATGTTAGTTCTTTAAAAACCGGTCAAGGAAATGTGATTTTGACAAGTGCAAGGCATATTGAAATTTTACAAAAAATTGATATCGCCTTAAATAGGTCGGTTGCAGGTATTGAAAATCAATTAAGTGGTGATTTTATTTCTCAAGACTTACGCGAAGCTATGCACTATTTAGGCGAAATTACAGGTCAAATTAACAATGAAGAAATATTAGGAGCAATTTTTTCAAAATTTTGTATAGGAAAATAGACATCAATAAAATAATTGCATATCTTTGTCATGTATGATAAAATATACTAAATATGAAAATCAAGACTCTAACCAGTGGGTTACCTTTATTCACGGGGCTGGAGGGAGTTCAACTATTTGGTATAAACAAGTAAAATCTTTTGCTCAAAAATATAATATTTTATTAATCGATTTACGCGGACATGGTCGATCTTGTAAGTTGGAATTACAAAGCTTAAGTAAAAAATATACTTTCCCTTTTATAGCAGATGATGTTTTGAAAGTTCTTGATTTTGAGGGAATTAAAAAAAGTCATTTTATTGGAATTTCATTAGGAACAATTATTATACGCCAAATTGCCGAAGACCACCCCGAAAGAGTTGAATCTATGATAATGGGAGGAGCAATATTAAAATTTAATATTCGTTCGCAAATCCTTATGAAACTTGGTTTTATTTTCAAATCAT
>CAYRQZ010000018.1:0-15434 GCA_964426585.1 uncultured Bacteroidales bacterium
AACTTGTTTATACCCTCCCACTAAATCTCGCCTATACAACCCACATTCCTTAGCTTGGCGAAGTTTTTATTAGAGTTATTTTTCAAAAATATATATTTAATTTTTATAATGCAAGTGTTTTTTTAAGATTTTTTAGAAATTTATTTTTAATCTAAATAAAACTGAATATTAGCAAAGAATATAAGCTATTTTGCAAATTATTAAATTGGGTATTAATATTGCTATCTTTGTCAAGTCATCTGCCTAAAAAATTAAGTAAAAAATAGGTATAATGGACATTTTTGAGACTGTTTATTTTTCAACTTTTAATGAACTAAAAAACAAATGATTTAGCTTTGCAAAATCTGTTTAAAAGGAAGTTGTCTCTGCTGGGGAGCAAGTTATCAGAAATAACAAAGCTATACTTCAAAAGTTAAAGTTAAAAGGCTTGTTCTAAAGCAAGCCTTAAATTTCAAACTCCATAGCTTATGAAAAAAGAACAGCTACGCATTTGTCAACAATCGTTTAAATCGCAACTCCACTGGCGCTTCGAGGCGTTTAAACCTTATATGTTAGCGGTTCGGGCAGTTTTCAGGTCATTCTTTTTCGTTCAATACATACACGCTTCCTTTGCCTTTTCCAATCATTGTCAGCACTTGTTCGTCTTTCAAATATTGTAAATCTTTTTTCAACGTACTCAATCCTATTTTGGGAAATTGCTTTGCCAAATCACTTACTTTTATAGGCTGATTTTCTGAAATAAAATCTTTTATCAGCTTTTGCCTCTCATTCAGATAGCCGCCTTTTGATTTGAACACGTCATATTTTTGTTCCAATTTCTTGGTTAATGTTTTCAAACTTTCCAAGAAGAAAATCAACCATTGATTTATCCGTTCTTCATCTGTTCCCTGATTTTTCTGTCCGTTCATCAAGACTTCGTAATAGACTTTTTTATTTTGTTCGATATGGTTTTCAAACGAAATATATTGAATAAAAGCGTAATCGTTTTGCAACAAACAAAGCGTTGTTAGTAATCTGGACAGTCTGCCGTTTCCGTCTTGAAATGGGTGTATGCTCAAAAAATCGTAAATAAAACTCCCGATAACAATAAGTTGATGAATATTGTTTTGTTCCAATTGTTCATTTGTCCAATCAACCAACTCCTGCATTTCTCCTGCTACCAATGCAGGTTCGGTAGTTGCGAAAATAGTTCGTTGTTCGCCTGTAGGATAGGTTGCTATTACTTTGTTGGATAGAATCTTGTACTTACCTCGATGTCTTTCGTCCTTATTGCTGTATTTCAGCAATAATTGGTGCAGTTGCTTGATATAACTTTCCGAAAGTTTTATGTCAGAATAATTGCCGTATATGAGTTCCAAAACTTCGTAATAGCCGATTACTTCCTGTTCATCACGACTTTTTAATTTCGTGATTTTGATGTTATTTAGAAGTTCTTTCACTTCCTTGTCGGTAAGCGTTGCGCCCTCAATTCTTGTAGAAGAACCGATACTTTCAATAGTCGCAATTTTTCGCAACTCTTTTAAATAACGGTTTTCCTGCTTTTCCGCAATGTTCCATTTGCCTTTAAAACCGTCAATGTAACCAATAAGTTGTAATATTCTTTGGTTTGTAGCAAAATCAAAATTGAGCTTCTGAATGAATTTATCCATATCTTATCCGTATTTTATCTAAAAAAGAATTTTACAAAGATATGAAATATCTATATTGTATTCATATTTTATCCATAAAATTTGCTTTGAAAGGCTAAATTTTCCAAATCTCTTTTGCTTTTTCGTTCAGAAAAGTTGCTCGTTCTTCGATGGTTTGCTCATTCTGTTCATCAAATGTCAAATAATAGCTTATTGTTTCAAGTCCTGAGGAATATGTGTTTAAGCCTTTTTTATCAGCTTCTCCTTTTCGCTTAACTGTCCAATTTGCATCTCTGATTGTTGAGTTTAAAGCTTGTGAAATGATTGTCAAATTACCCAAAGTCAAGAGTTTTCTGTTACGCTTAATTCTGTCTTCTTGGTTGGAAAGTTTGCCCCAATGGTTTTCCCATTTTTTAGGCATTAAATGTTCCAAGCTGTATTTGTTGATTCCTAAAAGTCCTGTTAATTGTAAATTTCGGTTTCGGATTTTTGATTCAATGAAATACAAAATTCCTGCGGAATGTTTGTTGATGAGTTATGTCGTGTCAAAACCGTTTTTAAGTTCTTCGTCTGTTGGTAAATAGTTTACTTTGTCCGCTTGTCCTTCCAAAAAGTCAACAAACTGTTCTTTCAATAAAAATTCATTGTTGATTAGTCTGTCCGTAAAAAGTTGATTGAAGTTTTACGTGTTGGCGTGAACTACCATTCTTCGCATTATGTAAGTTTCAAGGAAGTCGAAAAGTTGGTTTCTGTCGTTATCGTTTGCTACATTTTTGAGAACGTAAAGCACATACGGAATGAGTGTAGAAGTGTCCAATCCGAAAATGATTGCGTTAATCCGTTCAATACCTGAAATGTCTGTCAGTTCATTTTCTACAATGTCATAATCGAAATTTTCTTGGAAAATCAAAGCGTAATCTTTGATTTCGGTAAGAAAGGCTTTTTTATCGTTACCTAAATAGTTTTTGATGAAACTTTTGTGAGACTCGAATAAATGTTCAACTTTTTAAAACTCGATTTTATCTTGGGTTTTTACAATGAGAGTTTTGTCTTGAATTTTGATTTGCAGATACGAAAAGAAAAACAAATCAATGAATGCTCTTTTTTAAACGACCTGCGGTAATTTCTCTACCCCAATAATTTTTTGCCTCATCGTCTTTCTCAAAAATGTTTTTCAAATAGGTGTTGTAGGTTGAAATTTCGTCGCGGTTGAAAAAGTAGTTTTTCAATAATTCGGCAGTTGTCAGTTTAACGCCTAACGAACTAATTGTGTCAAAAATTTGTTGTTCATCTTCGTTTTCGCCAAGGTCAATACCAACGAATAAAATCTTTGAAAGAATGTTATTGATGTCTAAATTATCTGCATTTAGATTTTACTTAAAGTAATTGCATGCTCTTGTGATATTATCTGAACTTTCAAAGTCTTTTAATTCGCTCAAATTTATTACAGGTTCGTAAGTATCAATGTCATTATAATTGTGTTGAACAGCAATTAAACCTCTCAATTTGAACATTCGGTTAAACTCGTAATCATCGCCTGCTTTCAACGATAAAACTTTAAAGAAAATGGAAAGCGTTGTCAAACGCAGTTGTCCGTCAATTAAAGTTCTTTTATCTCCAACTCGGTTTTCTGTATTGTAGGTTGTTGTTTGAGAATAATCGAACCTAAAAAATATGGTTTGTTAGATTGGCTAACGTATTCCATATCTTCCAAAAGTCTTTCTCATTGTTCTTCACTTCAAACATAAGCTCTTTGAAAAAACGAATTCTATTTCCGTTAAAAATGCCGTTGATGGTTCTTTTCCCTGCGTCCATTTTTTATTTAAAGTCGTTTCGTTATAGTTTGCACGGTCTTTTTGCCTGACCGCTAACTCACTTATACCCCTCATTAACTCTTGCCTATACAACCCACATTCCTTAGCTTGACGAAGTTTTTATGAGAGTTATTTTTCAAAATATACATTTATTTTTTATAATGCAAGTGTTTTTTTAAGATTTTTTAGAAATTTATTTATAATTCAAATACAAATGGAGCTTTGGCTTACGAAATGCTAGACGGCTTTATGCCCGGCATGAATATTAATTGGGCTTTATCATTTCAGCGACAACTATCAAATGGTTTGCAAATAAATATTAACTACACAGCCCGAAAATCTCCTAACACAAAAATTATTCATAATGCAAATGTGAAGTTGAGAGGCTTTTTTTAAGAATAAGAATTTCCTACAGTTTGTTCCTTTAAACTATATATCAGAGTAAGCGTTTCCTCTTATTCTAAAATCTCCTTCCCATTTTTAAAATTTATTTCTTTCAAAAGCTTTCCATTTTCATCAAAAAATTGCCATAAGCCTTGGGCGATGTCATTTTCATAATTTTTTGTATATCTAACTTTTCCATTTTCGTAATATACATTACTTTTTCCGTGTTTTAAGCCTTCTTTATAATAGCCAGTGCTCCAAAATACGCCGGTTTCATAATAAGCAACCCATTTTCCATCACGTTTTCCATCTATTAAAACACCTTCCATAAATAGTTTGCCTGATTCATAATATTGTTTTTCATAAACTTTGTTATTATCGTTTTTATCAATAAAATGAACGATTTTCGGATTGTTATTTGCAAATGTGTCTTTAATTTCGACATTCGTTGAATTAATAAGGCTGTCTGTACGCAAAACTTGGGGAAGTTTATCATTAAAATCAGATTTTTTGACTGAATTATCATTTTTGCAAGCGAAATTAAATGTTAGAAAAATTAACAAGAATAAATTAACTAGAAATTTCATAATTAAAAAATTTGAGTACAAATATAACATTTTTTTATCTATATATTTTGCTTATAATTTTTTTTAATAACAATTAATACAAATTTTTACAAAGAATCAATTTGATAACCAGGCTTTTATGAATGGTTTTCTTTGAATATATTTAATGAAATAAAAAATTTTCAAATTAATTAACAAATACTATCTTTGCCAATAAATTTTTATAGGATTTAATTACAAGATTTTATTATGATGAGACAGACGACCATTTCTAAAGAAATTAAGATTAAAGGTCAGGGTTTGCACTATGGACAAAATGCAAATCTTTTTATTAAGCCTGCCAAACCAAATACTGGATATGTTTTCGTAAGAACTGATATAGAGTCTAAACCAGAAATTTCTGCTATTGCCGATAATGTTGTTGATACTTCAAGAGGAACAACAATAGGTAAAAATGGAGTAACAATTAGTACAATAGAACATTTGTTAGCCTCAACTTATTCGTTAGGAATTGACAATGTTATTTTTGAAATCGATGGACCCGAAATTCCTATTTTAGATGGTAGTGCGAAATTTTTTATTGAAGCATACAAAAGCGTTGAAATAGTAGAGCAAGATGAAGAACGCATAATTTTCGACTTAAAAGAAAATTTGAATTTTGTTGATGAAGAAAAAGGTATAGAAATTTCGGTTTTCCCTGATAAAGAATATAAACTTCAGGTTTTAGTTGACTATAAATCAGATATTTTATCAAACCAATATGCTGTCCTTAATAGTTTAGAAAATTTTGAAAAAGAAGTTTCTGCTTGTAGAACTTTTGTGTTTTTAAGCGAATTAGAACCTCTTTTAAAACAAAATTTAATAAAAGGCGGTGCTCTTGATAACGCTATTGTTATTGTTGACAAACGAATGAGCCAAGATGAATATGACCGTTTAGCAAAATTGTTTAATCAACCTAGCGTAGAGGTTCAATCTTCGGGTGTTTTAAATAATTTAAAATTACAGTTCACTAACGAGCCTGCCCGTCATAAATTGCTCGACTTAATTGGCGACTTAGCTTTGACAGGATATAGGTTTAACGCAAATATTATTGCAAGACGACCTGGTCATTATGCTAATATAAATATTGCAAAAATTATTCGCAAACACATAAATGGACTAAAAAAAGACCTAGCAAAAGCTAATATTCCAGTTTACAACCCTGACCAAAAACCCTTAATGGACGTAATTAGAATAAAAGAATTTTTGCCTCACCGCCATCCATTTTTATTAGTAGATAAAATTTTATCACTAAACGAAAACGAAGTTATAGGTGTTAAATGTGTTACAAATGACGAAAACTTTTTTCAAGGGCATTTCCCCGACGAACCCGTGATGCCTGGGGTACTTCAAGTTGAAGCTATGGCACAAACTGGAGGCATTTTAGTCTTATCTACTGTTCCCGACCCCGAAAATTATCTAACTTTCTTCTTAAAAATTGATAATGTGAAATTTAGAAAAAAAGTTGTACCCGGTGATGTACTTGTAATGAGACTTAGACTCATGGAACCTATCCGAAGAGGAATTGCCCACATGCAAGGCGAAACTTTTGTTGGCACAGAACTTGTATGCGAAGCCGAAATGTATGCTCAAATTGTTAAATCAATATAATAACCTATGAATCAACCACTTGCCTTTGTTCACGCTGACGCTAAAATTGCTAGCAACGTAGTAATTGAGCCTTTTGTTACTATTCATAAAAATGTAATAGTTGAGGAAGGAACTTGGATAGGCTCTAATGTTACAATTATGGAAGGGACTAGAATTGGTAAAAATTGTAGAATATTCCCTGGTGCTGTTATTGGAGCTATACCTCAAGATTTGAAGTTTAAAGGCGAAGAAACCACCGCCGAAATTGGCGATAATACAACAATAAGAGAGTTTGTTACTATCAATAGAGGCACTGCTGCCAAAGGAAAAACCATTGTTGGATCTAATTGCTTATTAATGGCTTACGTTCATGTTGCCCATGATTGTATCGTTGGCGACAACGTTATTCTTGTTAATGGAGTTGCACTCGGCGGAGAAGTCATTATTGATGACTTTGCTATTATTTCTGCTAACTCTCTAATACACCAGTTTTGCCATATAGGAGCTCATACTATGTTAGCCGGAAACTCATTAGTTGGAAAAGACGTACCGCCTTATATAAAAGCTGGTAGATACCCAATTTCTTATGCTGGAATTAACTCTATCGGACTAAGAAGACGAAATTTTTGTAATGAGAAAATTAATGCTATCCAAGACGTGTATAGAGTATTGTTTAGTAGAGGAATGAATGTGTCTCAGTCTGTCGCTTTTATCGAAGCCGAACTACCTGCTACTAAAGAACGTGATGAAATTATTCTGTTTATTCGCAACTCCAAACGTGGAATAATAAAAGGCTATTTTGATAAAAACGAAAGCGAAGTTCAGTTTTAAAAATAGTCTTAAACGTAATTTAGGTCTCTATTTTTTACTTTTACCTTCTTACAACGGATTCCAACCCTGAGCCGTTAGTTCTATTTCATCGCCATTTTTTGGAATTAAAACTTTTTTACTAGAATCTTCGTGCATATAGCCGATAATACTAATATCTGAAATTTTTTCAATTTTATCTTTGTCGATTAGCGGAACAGTAAATAAAAGCTCGTAATCTTCGCCACCGTTTAGAGCTGGAATTAGTGAGGATAAACTAAATTTTTCAGCAACCTCGGCTGTTTCATGGTTAATAGGAATTTTTTCTTCAAAAATTATAGCTCCTAATTTTGAATTTTTACACAAATGTAAAATCTCCGATGACAACCCGTCTGAAATATCAATCATAGAGCTTGGCTTAATCCCTGCTTCGCTAAGTCTATTTATAATATCTCGCCGTGGCTCTGGTTTTAACTGTCTTTCTACAATATAATTATAGCCTTGTAAGTCGGGTTGAATACTTGGGTCTTGAATAAAAACTTCTTTTTCTCTTTCTAAAATTTGCAAACCCATATAAGCTGCGCCTAAGTCGCCACTTACGCATATTAAATCATTCTTTTTGGCACCACTTCTGTAAACTATATCTTCTTTCTTTGCTTGGCCAATAGCTGTTATATTGATAAATAACCCTGATAATGAACTAGTTGTATCTCCACCAATTAATTCTACATCAAACCGCTCACAAGCTAGTTTTATTCCTTCGTAAAGCGTTTCAAGGGCTTCGACAGAAAATTTTTTGCTGATAGCAATCGAAACTGTAATGTATTTAGGCAGAGAATTCATTGCGTATAAATCGCTTAAATTAACTACAACAGCCTTATAACCTAAGTGTTTTAAAGGAGTATAGATTAAATTAAAATGAACACCTTCGACCAATAAATCTGTTGTTACAACAAAGCAATTACCCTCGCCGGCTTCAAAAACTGCAGCGTCATCACCAATCCCTTTTATTAAATCTTTATCGGTTACAGTAAAGCCTTTTGTAAGCCTGTCAATTAAACCAAACTCTCCTAAATTCGATATTTCTGTTACAATATTTTTTTTCATAAATCTTTTTTGGCAAAATATTTGATTTTATTTATGCAAAAGTATGAAAAGTATATTAGTTTTCTTATTTTTGTTAAAACTAAATAATTATAATTATGAAAAATATTAAAATAACAATGTTTTTACCATTGTTTGTGGTATTACTGCAAAGCAGAATGATATTTTTCGCTCAAAACATTTCATTTTTAAATGATTATTTAAATAATGTTTCGGTTTTTGATAATGGACAATTAAAACAATTAGAACATTTGCCACTAAAATCTTATTCAGTAAGCAATAATATGTTTGCTTACGAGGATAATACTGGTAATTTTAAAATTTATCATAATCATTTTCTACACAAACTTAGTAGCTTTGCCTCAAACTATATGCTTAGCAGCCACTTAGCAATTTGGAGAATGAATACTCAATTAAAAGTTTTTGATAATGGTAATGCAAAAACATTGAGTACTAACGTTAAACAATATTTTTTATCAAGCAATGTTGTTGTTTGGTATGATGAGTATGAAAAAAAGTTAAAAGCCTATTACGATGCAGAGATTTATGATTTAGACGATGCTCTTGCAGCAGATATGACAAACGAAGTTTTTATAGGCAAAAATATTGTAGCTTTTGTTGATTCGCAAGGATATTTTAATGCTTTTTATGAAGGCGAAATTGAAAATATTGGATTTTACGATAGAGTAAAATCAGTGGCAATAGGAAAAGATATTATAGCTTATGTTGAAGAACCACTTAACAATTTGCAAATATTGTATTATGGTGATATTTCTGATTTAGAAAGTTTTGAGCCTAATTCATATAAAGCAGGAGATTCTTTTTTGGCTTATGTTGATGCAAATAATTATTTAAAAGTATTTTATAATTATAAAACTGAAATTATTTCTTTTGATAAACCAATATTTTACGAAGTTGCTGATGAAATCATGGTTTTTGGCGTGCAAAATTACTTTAAACTGTGGTATCGCGGTAAAGTTTTTACGCTCGATAGTTTTATCCCAAACGAATTTAAATTAAAAAATAATGTTGTTGCTTGGATTGATAATCTTGGATATTTAAAATTTTTTGACGGACAAAATGTTGAAATTATTTCTTACGAAAAAATTCATAGTTTTGAACTTCATGGTTCTTGTGTAAAATATAAATTTGGTGTTAATTCCGAAAATATTTACCACCAAGGAAAAACTTACAAAAACGATTAATTTGAAAATTCCTGCTCAAAAAATTAAATCTTTTGCTAGACTTCAAGGTTTTGATGATTGTGGTATTTCTTCAGCTTATATCGAAAATGAGCTTAAAGTATTTTTTGATAAATGGTTGAAAAATGATTTTAATGCCGGCATGAATTTTTTGGAAAAAAATGTCGATAAAAGATATTGTCCCGAACAAATATTAACTGGTGCAAAATCTGTTGTTGTTGTTATTTTGAACTATTTTAACACTAAGCCTAATCCGAATAATTTAAAAATTGCAAAATATGCTCATTTAAAAGACTATCACATTGTTGTAAAACAAAAACTTAACGAAATTTGCCAACAACTCGAAGAAGAATTTGAAGGTTTTAAATATTCTATTTTTTGCGATACTGCACCAGTTTTTGAGAGATATTTTGCTGTACAATCTGGATTAGGTTTTATTGGTAAAAATAGATGCTTGATTAATAAAAAATTTGGTTCTTGGGTTTTCATTGGCGGTTTTATTACGAATGCAGAAATAGAAACTGATGAACAAATTTTAGATTCTTGTAAAGATTGCGATATTTGTGTCCGTTCTTGTCCGACAGGTGCTTTAAGCGACTCTGGATTAGATGCAAAAAAATGTATTTCTTATCATACTATCGAAAATAAGACTGAAATTCCAATAGAGATTAAAATGAAAATGACAAACCAAGTTTTTGGCTGTGATATTTGTCAAAATGTTTGCCCTTATAATCGAAATGCTTTAGAAACTTATTTAAAAGAATTTGAATTAGAAATAGAACTCAAAAATATTGATTTTGAAAGTTTAGAAAACATTAGTAACAGAGAATTTAATCGTAAGTTTGCAAATACTTCATTTTTACGGTGCGGAAGGAAAAAGCTTATCGCTAATTTCGAAATTCTAAACAATAATAAACAGAATTAAGTGTTAAGATTTGATAGTTTTATTAGTTTTGCAGAATTAAATAAAAAATTAAAATTATGTTTTCAGGAATAGTTGAAGAAACCGCAAAAATTGTAAAAATTGAGCAAGATCAATCAAATTATAATTTTTATTTAACTTGTTCGTTTGCCGAGCAATTAAAAATTGACCAAAGTGTTGCACACAACGGAGTTTGCCTTACCGTAGTTGATGTTGATAAGACAAATAAAATTTATAAAGTAACCGCTATTCAAGAAACTTTGGATAAATCAAATTTAGGATTTTTAAAAGCTGGCGATAAAGTTAATCTTGAGCGAAGTATGACAATGGATAAACTTTTAGACGGGCATTTAGTTCAAGGGCATGTTGACCAAACAGCCGAATGTGTCGACATTAAAGAGTCGGACGGCTCTTGGTATTTTACTTTTAAATACGACAAAACAAAAGGAAATATTACTGTGGAAAAAGGCTCAATTTCTGTAAATGGTGTTAGTTTAACTGTTGTAAATTCACAAGATGACCATTTTTCTGTTGCTATTATTCCTTTTACTTATGAAGTTACTAATTTTCACACTTTTAAACTCGGCAGCATTGTTAATTTAGAGTTTGATATTATTGGAAAATATATTCAAAAAATTATGGCTGCTTATTTAGAAAAGAAAGATTAAATTTAGAAATTCCGAAAATAAATTTGAACATTAGAAAACATATTACTAGTGTAAGAGCCTTACAAGCATTTCAAGTTTTTCGATTTGGAATACTTTTTTTAATTAGTGTAATTTTTACAAAATCTAATCTTAAACTCGGCGAAATTGGGGTTTATGAAACCTTTTTACTAATTGCTGGTAGTATAAGTTTTTTTTGGATAGGTGGCATGCTTCAATCTTTATTAGGTGTTTATTCTAACAGTAAAACTTTTGGAAACGCTGAAAAAAATCCAATCTTTTTTAACGTTTTAGTTCTATTTACTTTTTTAAGTTTAATTTCTGCATTAATTGTTCTTTTTAGCCAAGACATTATTTCTAAGTTCTTTAGCCTTAGCGGAAACCGAATCCCATATATGAAAATTCTTTTCATGTATATTGTTGTTTCTGGTCCAGCTAATTTAGTAGAATATTTTTATCTTCTAAAAGACAAACCAATACATACGCTTATCTATGGCTTTATTAGTTTTGGACTTCAATTGATTTGCGTTACCTTACCTGTGATTTTAGGCTATGATTTGGGTTATGGACTGTATGGCTTAGTATTCGTAAATATTTTACGTTATGGCTTATTAGTCTTAATGGTATATAAATATTCTGAAATTAAATTTTCTAAAAGTTTTTTTATTGAGTTTTTTAAACTTTCGTTTCCTTTAATTTTGGCATCATTGTTAAGTGGAAGTGCTCAATATATTGACGGATTTTTAGTTTCGTTTAAATTTGATGAAGCAAGATTAGCAATTTTTAGATATGGAGCTCGCGAATTACCCTTTTTTGTTTTGCTGATTTATGCCTTTGGAAATGCTATGACACCAAAGTTCTCCGAGGCTAAAAATTTTGATTCGGCAATACAAGAACTTAAAAAAGGAACAAAAAGGCTGATGTCGTGGATTTATCCAGCCTCTGTTTTGTTAATTTTGACAAGCAAATATTTATATCCAATTGTTTTTAATCCAAATTTCGTTGACAGTGCTGTAGTTTTCAATATTTATTTAATGATAATTATGATAAGGTTTATATTTTCGCGAACAATTTTGATAGGTTTTAAAGAAACAAAACCTATTTTTTGGTCTTCGCTTATCGAAATTATTGTAAATATTATTTTAAGCCTTATTTTTATTCAGTTTTGGGGAATTGCTGGCGTGGCAATCGGAACTCTTATTTCATATATTATTGAAAGCTTATTTTTAGTAATTTATTTAAAACGAAAACATAATATTGTTCCAAGTTTATACCTGCCTATTAAGCAATATGTATTTTGGACAAGTATGTTGATTTTAGCTTTTGGAATTAGTTTTTATATCTAATGTTCAATATTAATTTTACAGAATATTCAGCTCATAAAACTTGTGGATTTAACAATTGCCACTTTATTGGATATTTTTATAATTTAAAAGGCGAAATTTTTAGAAACGAAAATGCAATTTCTTATTTTTTAAACTTACATAAAGAAAATAATATTGCAGAAATAAATAAACTTAGTGGAATTTATTCTATTTTAATAATTGAAAATCAAGAACTTATCGTTTATACAGACATTTCTAATTTTTTTCCCATATTCTTTTTTCAAAATAATGGAGTTTGGAATATTTCTAATGATTGGAATTATTTAACTAATATTAAAGGAGGAGTAAATTTTAATTCAGAGCAAGAAACTTGCTTTTTAAATGTTGGCTTTACTCTAAGAAATTCAACATTAGATAAGGGCATTTTAAAAACCAAAGCAGGACAAGTTGCTAAAATTACTAATCAAAGTATCACCTTTACTAATATTTATTCTTTTTTGCCAAATAAAATTCAAGGGAAAAATTTTAACGAAAATATTGATTTAGGTGAACAAGTTTTTCGTAAAGCTGGTTCTCGTTTAATAAAATTTTTAGATGGGCGAACAGCCTTATTGCCACTAAGTGGTGGATTTGACTCAAGGTTGATATTAAGTATTTTAAAACAAAATAATTACAAAAAAGTTATTTGTTTTACATACGGAAAACAAACAAAAGAAGTTGAGATTAGTCGTAAAGCAGCAGAAATTTGCGGATATGATTGGTATTTTGTTGATTATGAAAAAATTAATTATCATAATTTTGTTTACGATACCGAATTTTTAGATTATGCTTTTGCTTACGCTAATGGATACTCAATGCCTTATTTACAAGAATATTTTGCATTAAAATATTTAACAGAAAACTCTATTATCCCCGAAGATTCAGTCTTTTTACCCGGACATTCGGGCGACTTTTTGGCTGGTTCTTATGTAAATAAAACTGTTAAGATTAAAAATAATAAAATTGACCTTGCAAAGCATTTAGAAGAAAAGTATTTTAATTTCAAAAAGAAAAAAAGAAAAGAAAAAAATAAAATTAAAGATTTATTACGGAAAGATTTCCTAAACTCTGAATATAATACAATACGGCTTCAACAGTATTGCCCTTGCGTAGAAGATTGGGATTTAAAAGAAAAATTGTCTAAATTTATTGCTCGTTCTTCTTTTGTGTTTACTTATTTTGGTTTTGAGCATATTTATTTTTTTTGGGATATGGAATTGGTCGAGTTCTGGAAAAATCAAGCCTATCAATTTAGAGAATCTAAAGTTTTGTATGATGAAATTGTTTGCCAAAAGTTTTTTAAGCCTTTAAAAATTTATTTTGATAAACAAGAATTAAAAGTATCATCAAAACAGTTTTTATTTCAACAAATTAAAGATTTTGTGAGATATTTCTTCCCTTGGAAATATACCCTTAGCAGAATGATAAAATCTGACTGGATAAACTACTCTGCTTTTACAGATGAAATGGAAAAAGAATTAGAAAAAAAAGGATTCAAAAAAATTAAACATTTTAAAGTATTTAATGCCCGCATTTGTCGCTGGTATGCGGAGAAATTAAAAGAAAGTTGAAAAATAATTAGCACTCAGCTAAAGATACTGCTTTGAGCTGAATGTTTTTTATTTTAAGTTTTTTTTTGAAAAATTTTAAGATTGCATTTTGATTTTTCTTATTTTTTTATAATATTTGCATATCTCGTTTCGGAGAACCCCAAATTAATAACTTTAATTTTAATAAAAATTCAATATATGAGTAATAATTCTTTTTTGTATTCAGGTAGAAATTTTAAAAACATTAAACTATGGAAAAACATTAGTGAAAAAGATTGGCAAGACCCTAATTGGCAATTACAAAATTCGATACGAACAGTAGAACAATTAAGCCGGGTAATAGACTTAAACGATTATCAATTTCAAGAAATTAAAAAAGTTGTGGACACTATGCACTCGGAAGGGAAAGACCCTTTGCGTATTACCCCATATTATGCTTCTTTAATGCAAAAAGACCCTTTTCATCCTATTATGTTAGAAGGCGAAAAGGCTGAAAACCGTTTAGACCCAATTTTTTGGCAATCGGTTCCTACACCTGCAAATTTATTATTTCAAAATGCCGGAATAGAAGAAGCTATGCAAGAAAGCTCAAGGTCTTATGGTGCTGTTTATCAAAGATATCCCAATAGAGTAGCTTTGTTTGTAGCCGAAAACACTTCTTGCGCTTCGTATTGTAATCATTGTCAAAGGGCAAAATCTCTAGATAAAGAAACTCATATCAATACAGAAGAAATTAAAAAAGGCTTATTTTATATCAATTATAATAAAAATATTAACGAAGTGCTTGTTACAGGTGGAGATGCTTTAAGAATTAACGAAAAACGTTTGAAATTTGTACTTGAAGAATTAAGTAAAATCGAACATCTTAGAGTTATTAGAATTGCGACAAGAGTGCCAGTAGTGCTTCCAATGGCAATTACAGAGCAATTATTAGAATTAATAAAAACAGCCTCAAATAAATACAATAAAGGAATTGATAAATATGTGTATTTTATGACACATGTAAATCATTATCAAGAAATTACAAAAGAATTTTACAAGGCTATAAAACTAATTAATAGTTATGGTTTCACAGTAAGAAATCAAACCGTATTATTAAATCACGTAAATGATTATTATAAAACTTTAGGCGAAACTTTTAGACGCATGTTCTGGGTAGGTGTTCATCCATATTATTTATTGCAATGTCATAAAGAAAAAGGCATAGTTCATTTTATAACACCTATTCAAATTGGCGAAATTTATATTAAAAATTTACAAGGCTGGATTTCAGGAATTACACTTGCACGCTATGCTGCCAATATTGAGGGCGGTGGCGGAAAAGTCGTTCTTATGCCAAGCGGACATGATACTTTAAATTTGAAAACAAATATTGAAGAAAGAATTTCAAAAAGCCATGCAACTGTTAACACCTGGGACAATAGACAAATAAAAAAATACGAGGCTTTAGGACGAGCCACAGAAGAAGAATATAAGCAAGCAGTTAGTATTATGGATAAGTTTATTGGGAGGGAAGCTGTATTTTCTCCAAAAATTATTATTGTAGATGAAGAAGGTAAATATCAGATGACTACAAATAGAAGCAGACTTCCAAAAATTAGAAAACTAAAAAAAGCCCAACTTCTTGGATATGAACTAAATGGTAACGAGTTACCTATTACCAATCCTGCCAATCATAAGGAAATGCTAGATTCGTTATTTGAAGAATATGATAAAATAAAAAAATGAGTTTAGGCTTACAGCTTTCTATTTTCTCGAATAATATTCATAACTGTATCAATTACAGGATCTTGGCTATT
>CAYRQZ010000018.1:15534-35343 GCA_964426585.1 uncultured Bacteroidales bacterium
ACAAAAACGTCTGGCATAATTCCGCCGTCAGCAAAAACGGGTCTCCCTTTTGTGGTATAAAAAATTAGAGAGTCGTTAAGTTTTATACTGTCTTTATCTAAAAATTCGCCATGAACAAAGCGTTGATAGACTTCTAGGTTATATTCTTCTACACCATTAGAATATGGTTTTTGTATGCATCTGCCTGAAGGGGTGTAATATCTTGCAGTTGTAAGCCTAATAACAGATCCATCATCGAAGCTTGTAGCTTCTTGTACTAAACCTTTACCAAAAGATCTTCTGCCGATTACGAAACCTCTGTCATTGTCTTGAATAGCACCTGCAACAATTTCGGCAGCCGAAGCGGAAAAATCATCAATAAGAACGATTATCTCCATTGATTGACAATAATTTCGTTTAGCAGTAGAATTTATGTATTGTTTTTCTTTTTGTCTTCCTTCGGTATAAACTAGGTTTACTCCTTTTTCAAAGAATTCGTCTAAGATATTAGTTGCAGCTATTAAATATCCTCCTGAATTATTTCTAAGGTCTAATACTACTGTGTCGAGTCCGGTTTTTTTCATAGTAAACATTGCGTCAATAAACTGCGAATGAGTGTTTTGTGAAAAGTTAGTAATTTTCACATAACCGGTTTTATTAGAAATTTTATAAAATGCGTCAACACTATATAAAAGTATTTTGTCTCTGCTAATTGTAAAATCTATATTTTTATTTTCACTTTTACGAAAGACTTTGAGTTTAACTTCTGATTTAGCAGGACCTTTAAGCATATACATTACTTTTTCGTTTTTTATACCTATTCCAGCAATTAGTGTATCGTTAATGTGGGTTATTCTATCTCCAGCTTTAAGTCCTGCTTTTTCGGAAGGTCCATCTTTTGTTGTGTTAATAACTAGTAGAGTATCTTTAAAAATATTAAATTGTATTCCTACTCCCTCAAAATTCCCTCCGAGCTCTTCTTGCATTCTTTTGGAATCGCTTGCATTAATATATATTGTATGCGGGTCTAGTGCTTCTAAAAGTTTTGGTATAGTAAGTTCGATAATCTCGTCTTTTGTAATATTGTCAACATATTCGTTTGCAATAAAATCTAGCATTAAGCTTAATTTATCTTTTTTTTGTGGAATTAGAATTATTCCGGCACCATTATTTCTACTAAATATTTCGGCAATTAATATTCCTGCCAGTATTGATGTGGCAATAATTACAGGTAATAAGATTGCATATTTAGAATTGTTATATTCACTCATTTTCTTTAAAATTACTAACTTCTATATTTGCTCTTTTCAATAAATCAACACCTTCGGTATTGTGGTATTCGTTTAAAAAAACTACTCTTTTAATACCGGATTGGATAATTAGTTTAGAACATTCTAGACAAGGCGATGTTGTTACGTACAAAGTTGCTCCCAAGCTATTGTTTCCAGATTTTGCGACTTTAGTAATAGCGTTAGCTTCGGCGTGTAGGACATAAGTTTTAGTTTTGTTATTTTCGTCTTCACATTCGTTTTCAAACCCTTCGGGTGTACCATTAAATCCATCGGAGATAATCATTTTATCTTTTACGATAAGAGCTCCGACTTGTCGTCTTTTGCAATATGAGTTTTTAGCCCAAATTGTAGCCATTTCGAGATAATGTTTGTCAAATTGTTTTTGTTTTTGGCTAGTAATTTTGTTCATTGTTTTACATTAAAAAAAATCCTCCAAGCGGAGGAAAGTACCCGGGGCCGGGGTCGAACCGGCACTCCAGGGAAGGAACTGGTGTTTGAGACCAGCGCGTCTACCGATTCCGCCACCCGGGCAATTGGCTACAAAAATAATACTTTTTTTTAATTACAAACTTTTATTTTTAAGATTTTTAAAAGGCGATATAGCTCTATAAAAAATCCCATTGAGATATGCTATAAGCATTCCGTAATTTGTAATAGGAATATTTGCCTCAAGTGCCGGTCTCAATCTGCTTTGAACTTGCTTTTTCGTTAGAACACAACCTCCGCACTGCACTAGCAAAGCATAATCTTGAATATTGCCTGGAATATTATCTAAGCCACTTACAATTGTGAAAAGTAATTCTTTTTTTGTATATGACTTTAGCCAAGTTGGAATTTTATCCCTGCCTATATCTCCGCATGAAACATGGTGGCTACACGATTCTAAAATTAATATTTTATCACCGTCTTTTAAATTCTCAATTTGCGGGGTTCCATTAATATAAGCTTCAAAATCTCCTTTGAGTCGAGCTAAAACAACTGAAAACCCCGTTAATGGTATTTCTTTCGGAATTATCTTATCTATTTTTCCAAAAATTTGAGAATCAGTAATAACTAAATCAGGCTTGAGCTTGGATTTTTCAAAAAAATCTAAAATTGCATCTTCTTTAAGAACTATTGATACTGCATCATTGTCGAGAATGTCGCGAATTGTTTGAACTTGAGGCAATATTAAACGCCCTGCTGGCGCACCCGAATCTATCGGTGTTACTAAAAGAACTATATCTCCTTTTTTTACTATCCCTCCGAGCAAACTTTCTGTATTTAATGATAATTCCGAAATTAATGACTTTATTAAGCTAAATATTTCATCTTTTTTTTCTGAGTTTTTTATCGAAAAATCTATTACTCTTTTTTTATATTTCTCATAAAGATTATTTTGTAATTCTTGACTAAGTCGCTGTATATCAGATTTGCTGTGTAATAAAATAATCGGAACTTTAAGTTTATCTAGGTCTTTTATTAAATTTTCTTCGTATTCTCCAAATACATTATTACAAAAAACAATTATTGCTAGATCTATTTTACTTGTTGTATCTAAAGTTTTCTTTACTCTTAATTTTCCGAGTTCTCCTTCATCATCAATTCCAGCAGTGTCGATAAAAATTGCAGGACCAAAACCATGAATTTCAAAACTCCTTTTTACAGGATCAGTAGTTGTTCCTGCAATATCGGCAACAATGGAGATGTTTTGCCCAGATAAATTATTTATTAATGCACTTTTGCCAACATTTCTGCGTCCAAAAATGCCAATATGCGCCTTATTTTCTTTACCTACTGCCATTTTAATTAAATTAAAATTGTTCTTAAATATTTGTTTTGTATTTTTACAAATTAAACTTAAGTTTGTTTAAAATATTTTACTCTTTATGAAAAAGATTTATGCAATACTAATACTAATTTTTCTTGTTGCCAATGTATTTTGTCAAAGTTTTGAAAATGGGATACCAGGGCTTAAAAATTTTTCTCCCAAAGATTACGGACAAGAAAACCAAAATTTTAGTGTTGTTCAGAGCAATAACGGATTGTTGTATTTTGGGAATGCAAACGGAATTATGGAATTCGATAATAGTTCTTGGCATTTAATAAAAGTAGGAGGAAGACCTTTATTAACAATTAATTCTAAAAATGAAATTTTTTATGGAGCTTATAACGAAATAGGGAGGCTTGTTTTTAATAATGGGCAACTAGGGTTAAAAAAATTTAAGATTGATAATGAGTATAAATTAGGGCAAATTAAAAAAATATTGGCAACAGATAATGAACTGTTTGCGATAACAAATCATCAACTTGTTGTTATTAAGAATGATAGTATAGAAATAGAGCAATCAAATCTACCTGGTATAAATGTTTTTAAATTAAATAATAAAATATTAATAAGCATTCCTCAGCGAGGTTTGTTTTATTGGGAAAATGGAAAACTCAAAGGTTTTGAAAATTCGGAACTGTTTAAGAATTTGAATATTGGTGATTTAATAGTTTTAAATTCTGAAGAGTTTTTAATTCAGGAACAAGACAGTAAAGAATTCCTTAAGTATTCTAAATCAAAACTTACCAGATTTGAAACAGAAGTTGATGATTTTATTGAGACAAATATTTATTCTTGCAATGCTGTAATTAACGAGAATAAAATAATTATTGGAACTGTGCATGGCGGCTTAGTTTGTATTAATAATCAAGGGCATTATTTATTTTCATTAGATAGAGATAATGGACTTATGGATAATCAAATAACTAGTTTATTTGTTGCAAACGACAATAACCTATGGATTACTAGCTTTAATGGGATTACTCTGGCTGAAACGCAAAGCGATGTTAGCTTTTACGGTTCTTCTTATGGGTTTAATGGTGCAGTTTTAAGTATTATTAGAGTTAAAGGTAGTTTGTATGTTGCAACTTCTAACGGGGTTTATGTTTATAAATATTCGAGTATATATGATAAATCGCGTAATACTTTTGATTATAAAAAACGATTTAAAAAAATAGAAGGCATAAGAGCTATGTGCTGGAGTTTGGTTGTCTTTCAAGATAAACTTTATGCAGTAACTAGCGAGGGGCTGTATCAAATAATTGAAGACAAATCTTTACTTAAGCTTAAAGGAGAGTTTTTTTCGCTCACGAAAATGAGTTTTTATCCGAATAACTTTTTATTAGGGTCTTCAAAAGGCTTGTTGATAGCAAAAATTAAAAATCAGAACATAGATACACTAGGTTATCTCAAAAACTTTTCTTATAGTACAAGAACTATTTGTGAAGATTATTTCGGAAATTTCTGGCTTGGTACAAACGAAGATGGATTATTTCAAACTAGCTTTTTTTCATGTTTAACTACTAATCCCATGATTAAAAGTTTTTCTGAAAATGAGGGCTTAGATAAAGATATTAATTGGATTGATGTTTTTCCATCTTTTCAGGGAATTTTATTTGCTACTAACAAAGGAGTTTATAGATATGATTATTCTAGTAATTATTTTATGCAAGATACTTTGTTTAGTAAAGATTATGATAAATCCAATTCATATTTATATCCCTTAGTTGAAGATGAAAATAAAAATATCTGGTATAGCTGCATTACTGACGGAAAATATGAAAGAGAAACAGGCTGCTTTATGTTTGGTGGCGTTAATGCTAAATACTCTTCACAAAATTTTAAATATTCTCAGTTAAAAGGGTATGTTATCGAAAGTATTTATCCCGAAAAAGATGGTACTATTTGGTTGGGATCGTCTGATGCTTTAATAAAAATTGAAAAAGATAAAAAAGATAATGATAATAAAAAGTTTAAAACTTTAATTAGACGTATTACCATACATAACGATTCACTTATTTTTTTACCTCATGAACTTGATAATGATGATCATTACTTTTTTAATTTTTCGGATAAAGTTTTGAGATTCGACTTTTCGGCACTAAATTATTCTAGTTTCGGAAGTACTGAGTATCAAGTAAAGTTAGAAGGATTTAATAATCAATGGTCTGAATGGAGCACCGAAACATATAAAGAATACACTTCCTTATTAGAAGGGGATTATAAATTTTGTGTTCGAGCTAGAGACCAGCATAATAATATTAGCCATCAGGCTTGCTTATTCTTTACTATTAAACCTCCTGTTTACAGAACATGGTATGCTTATTCGATCTATATTATTATTTTGATTTCAATCATTTTATTAGTTCTGAAACTTAATGAACTTCGTCATGTGCGAGAAAGGGTTTCGTTAGAAAAGCTTGTTGAAGATAGAACTAATGAACTGGCATATCAAAAAGACCAAACCGAACAATTAGTAAAAAAATTGTTGCCTCAAAATACTGCCGACGAACTTCGTGAAACTGGAAAAGCAAAATCTCACAAATACGAAATGGTAACAGTACTTTTTGCTGATATACAAGGTTTTACAGAAGTTGCAGAACGCACTAAACCTGAAGAATTAATAAAACATTTGAATAATATTTTTTCTAGTTTTGATAAAATTATTGCTCAATACAATATCGAAAAAATTAAAACTATTGGAGACGCTTATATGTGTGCTGGGGGAATGCCCAATAGAGATAACACAAATCCTGTTGAAGTTGTTCTTGCTGCCCTAGAAATGCAACGAAAAATGCAAGAAATAAATGAAGAAAATTCACTAAAACTTGAAATTAGAATAGGTGTACACACTGGACCTGTAGTTGCAGGAGTTGTTGGATCAAAAAAATTAGAATATGATATCTGGGGCGATACTGTGAATATTGCTAGTAGAATGGAATCGCATGGGCTAATTAATAAAGTTAACGTTTCTGAAACTACTTATAAAAGCGTTAAAGATTTTTTTGTTTGCCAGTATAGAGGAAAAATTGATGTTAAATACAAAGGTGAAATGGAAATGTATTTTATTCATGAAATTAAAAAAACACTTTCCGAAAACTCTGATAGAAAGACGCCAAGTCACGACTTCTTTGTGAAACTTCAGTTTTTAAGATATAAAATTATTCAAGAAGATATTTTAGATTTATTGCAAAAGAATCTTCCTGCAAATTTGTATTATCACAATGTAAAACATACCCTCGATTTTATTTATGTTGCAGAAGAGATAGGTAGAAACGAAGGTATTAACGAAGAAGAAATGTTGCTTTTAAAATGCGCTGCTGTCTTTCATGACGCAGGATTTATTGTTAGTTACGATGATAACGAAAAAATAGGTGCTAAGATGGCGGAAGAAACTTTGCAAAAAAATAATTTTTCACCTACACAAATCGAAACTGTTAAAAGGCTTATTATAGCTACAAAAATGCCTACTAAGCCAATTGATTTGTTAGAAAAAATAATGTGCGACGCTGACCTTGACTACCTAGGACGCCCTGATTTTATTCCAATTTCGCAAAACCTTTTTAGAGAACTTTTTGAAAGAAATAAAATAAGTACAATCGACCAATGGAATAAAATGCAGTATAAGTTTATTGAAAACCATGATTATTTTACCCTGACTGCTAGAAAAAATCGAGACATGGGTAAAAAATTAGTTCTTAAAGAATTAAAAGAAATGGTTTAAGTTTATTCAGATATATCTTCAATAACATCATTAGTATGATTATCATACAAATGCCTGATATATTGATAAACTTTTATAGCCTCTTCCAAATCTTTTTCCATTACCATTACCTTGTACCCGCCAATCTGTCCAAAAACGCTATCATAGGTTATTGTACATTCAATACCTTCTTCTTCTAACTTGTCTTTTAATATTTCTGCTCTGTGTTCGTAGCGATAGTTAACCAAACTTATTAATTTCTCATTCATACTATATAATATTACATTGTTTTATAATATAACGTATTTTTATCAAAATAGTTTTAAAATTTTTAATAAAAGTGATTTTAAATTATATTTGCTGTTAATTTCTTAAAATAGAAAATAGGAATTATGTTAATATGAAAAAAACTTTTGATTTTTTAGTTATTGGTAGTGGAATAGCAGGTTTATTTTATGCACTTAAGGTCAGTAAATATGGAAAAGTTGCTATTATTTCTAAAGAAAATATTTATAATACTACAACAGTAAAAGCTCAAGGCGGAATTGCGTCTGTAATGCACAATCCCGACTCTTACGAAAAGCATATCGAAGATACAATAAATGCTGGTGCAGGTTTAAATGATCGTGAAGTTGTCGAAATTGTTGTTAAAGAAGGTCCTACAAGAGTGTATGATTTAATTAATATTGGAGCTCATTTTGATAAAGACGAAGACGGAACTTACGATTTGGGAAAAGAAGGCGGACATTCCGAAAATAGAGTTTTACACTTTAAAGATAAAACAGGGCAAGAATTACAAAGGGCTTTGGTAAATAGGGTTATGCAAGACCCCAATATTTTCGTTTACGAAAATTATTTCGCTATTGAGATAATAACACAACATCATTTAGGGCATATAGTTAGGAAATCTACGCCAAATATTACTTGTTATGGTGCTTATATTTTTGATACAAAATCAAAAGAAGTTTTTACGTTTTTATCAAAAAACACTTTGATAGCAACTGGCGGTTGTGGCAACGCATATCAAAATACCACTAACCCAGTGGGAATTACAGGAGACGGAATTGCTATGGTTTATAGAGCAAAAGGTATAGTCGAAAACATGGAATTTGTTCAATTTCACCCAACTGCTTTATATAATCCAACTGAAAAACCTTCTTTTTTAATTACCGAGGCTTTGAGAGGTGCTGGAGCTATCCTTAAAAATCATAAAGACGAAGATTTTTGCTTAAAATATGACCCAAGAGGCTCGCTTGCCCCACGAGACATTGTTGCACGTGCCATTGATACAGAAATGAAATTATCTGGCGAAGATCATGTTTTTCTTGACGCTAGAAGTATAGCTAAAGAAAAATTAATGACTAATTTCCCAACAATTTTTGCTAAATGTATGGAAATAGGAATTAATATTAGTAAAGACTTAATACCTGTAACGCCTGCTGCTCATTATCTTTGTGGCGGAATTAAAACCGACATACACGCAAGAACAAGTATTGTAAATTTATATGCCGCCGGCGAAGTTGCTAGCACTGGTTTGCATGGCGCTAACAGACTGGCGTCTAATTCTTTATTAGAAGCTGTAGTTTTTGCTCATAGAGCTGCCGAAGATTCTATTAAATCGGAATGGTATTCAAAAGAAATTTTCAATGAAATACTCGACTGGAACGACGCAGGAACTATTAAGAATGAAGAACTTGTCTTAATATCATATTCTAGAAAAGAAGTGCAGCAAATAATGAGTAATTATGTCGGAATTGTAAGAAGTGATTTGAGGCTACAAAGAGCAATGGATAGGTTAGAAGTAATTTTTAAAGAAACAGAAGAGTTATATAAAGCATCGAAAATTTCAGTAAGTATTTGTGAATTAAGAAATATTATTAACGTAGGTTACTTGATAATTAAGCAGGCTAAGGAAAGAAGACAATCAATAGGACTGCATTATAATTCAGATTTAGCCGACATTGTGCAACCAAAAGTATAATTTTTGTGTTTTATTATAGTTATTAAAAATATTTTTTGTTCTTTTACAATTTAGAATTAATATTTATTTTATTATGAAAAACTTTTTGCTATTAAATTTTGTTTTGTTCATTTCTTTAAGCGTTTTTGCAGGTTTTGTGCCTCGAAAAGAAGCTGAAATTGTTGCTAAAAATCACGCTTATCAGAGTGTCCTTAGTTTTAAATCACTATCTTGGGAAGATATTAAGTTAAATTGTATTTTTGACCCCGCCGAAAATGATATTCATAAATTTTATGTTTTTAATATAAATGGTGACCAAGGTTATGTTGTTGTTTCTTCTGACAATCAGTTAAAACCTATCTTGGCTTATTCTTTTGAAGGCGGTTTTAACTTTTACGATATGTCGCCTGGACAAGCCGAGTTCCTAAAATATTTTGACGAAAGCATTGAATATGCTTGGAATAATGTAATTGCATCTGGAGAAAAAGCTTATGATGAATGGCAAGAATTATTAAATTTTACGCCTACAAAAGATTTTTCTTTGAAATCAACTTCGCCTATTCTTCTTGAAAATATTAATTGGAATCAAGATTGGCCTTACAATTCACAATGCCCTAGCGACCCAGACGCTACCTATGGTATGAATGGACATGTGCCTGTTGGCTGTGTTGCTACTGCAATGCTTCAAGTTATGAAGTATTATAATTGGCCAGCTAGTGGTAGTGGTTCTAAATACCATGCAAACTTTGCTAATGGCGGATATGGTAATATTACTATTAATTTCGCACAACAAACTTATGATTGGTATTCTATTCCTGATAAGGCATCAACAATAGTTAATACTGAATTAGGGAAAATTAATTTTCATGCTGGCGTTGCTGTGGCAATGTATTGGGGACCTGATGGCTCTGGGTCGGGAACTCAAAATATCAAAACAGCCCTTACAACTTATTTTAAATATTCTTCAGCTATTCAATATGTTAAAAAATCTAGCTATACTGACGCCAACTGGAAAAGTTTAATTAAACAGCAAATTGACGACAAAATGCCTGTTGTTTATGCTGGTAATCCAACCTCTGGTGCCGGACATGCTTGGAATTGCGACGGTTACCAAGATGATAGCTTCCACATGAACTGGGGCTGGGGTGGTGCAGGAAACGGATACTATACTTTAGATAATTTAATTTCAACTGCCACATCAGGAGGTGAAGAAAATAATTTTAATAAAAACAATGAAATGATTATCAATATTTATCCAACTGGGGTTTATCCTCCACATTGCCAAGGAACTAAAGTAATTACCGGCTCCGAAGGCTCTTTTGACGACGGTAGTGGCTCTGACAATTATGAAGCAAATCAGTCCTGTGTTTATGTTATTAAACCAACTTGTGGCTCTGTTGTTGAAATACGTTTTCCAATGTTCGATCTTGCTGATGGAGACATTGTCGAACTGTTTGACGGAGATCAAACTAGTTCAGAACTAATTGCCTCTTTCGATATAAATAATTCTCCTGGTTCTCAAACCTTTGCTAGTGAAAAAGGCGCTTTAACTATTAGGTTCAACACTAACTCCTCATTGCAAGCCAACGGCTGGAAAGCTAGCTATTCTGTGAAAAATTGTAAAGTTAATACTCTTTTTTCTGCGCCTAGCGACAGCTTTGGTGATGGTAGTAAAACTTGCGACTATAATAATTCTACCGTTTGCACTTGGAGAATTGAACCTGAAGGTGCTACATATATTAATATTAATTTTACTAAGTTTAGTATTGCCGACAATTCTGATTATGTGAAAATTTATAAAGATGCCATCAAAACTGCTAACTTGATTGGTAGTTTTAATAAAGATAATGCTCCTAGCGGGACTATTCATGTCTCTAGTGGAGTGGCTTATGTTCAGTTTATTACTAATTCAAATACTGTTGCCGATGGATTTGACCTGACTTATACTTCAAATGCAACCGACATAGAAAATAATATTTTATTATCTGAGTTTTCTGTTATGCCAAACCCAGGTAATCTCGATTCTCGCTTAGTATTTAGCTTAAGTGATAATTCAAATACAAAAATATTTGTTACAAATCTTCTTGGCGAAATTATTGCAATGAAAGATTTTAAATTAAGCACTGGAGTTCACGAAATTTATTTGAATGAAATCATCAATATTCTTCCTAATAGTGGGATTTATTTTATAAATGTTGATTCTGGTAAAGAAATTAGAACACAAAAATTTGTTGTTTTTTAGTTTTTAGTTTTGAAAATGAAAAGGCTGTTTTCTTTTGAAGACAGCCTTCTTTTTTTTATAAACTTATCCTGTTTGGTAAATATATAGAATAGTTATTGTAAAATTGCCTCTTACAAATTTTTATAAACTTATATATCTAAACCTTCACTTTCTCTTGCAATTAGCTTTTTTAATTCTTTAACTGCATCTTTTTGGTCAATATTTTTAAGTACAGCTTCTTTCCCTTTAAAAATATGAACCTTACCTGTTGCAGCACCAACACAACCAAAATCGGCATCAGCCATCTCACCTGGACCATTCACGATACAACCCATAACTGCAATTTTAAGCCCTTTTAAATGTGAAAATTCTTTTTTTACTTCTTTCATCAAACTTTCTAAGTCATAGTCGGTTCTTCCGCAACCAGGACAGGAAATAAACTCAGCTTTTGAATAACGTAAACCAACTGCTTGCAACAAATCTTTTTGTAATTCTATTATATTTATTTCCTTGTTTGGCACATCTAACCAAAGACCAGAAGCTAAATTATCTAATAATGCTGTTCCAGGAAAAATTCCTAATTCTACTAAAAGGTCCTCGTGATTTAAGCTACTGGCAGTATATTTCAATATTATAGGAATATCCGGATTTATTTCTTTTATTTTTTTATAGAAATATCTTGTTTCTCCTAAAGGATTTTCTGAACAATAATTTATTACAAGACAGATATTTGTTTTCTCCAAAATAGGTTTTAAGTTAGTATTTTGAAGATTGTAATAATTTACACCTATAAAATAATAATAATTATCATCAAAATTTGGGAGCTTACTTTTATCAAATTCTATATATGGATGAATGTTTTTAAATTGTTTAAAAGCCTTCCAATTTTTAAAATCTACAATTATTTGTTTATCAGTAAAATTATTGTTCAGGTTTTTTGAATAAATAATATCTGTATCCTCTGAATCAAGTTCGCTAATTATTGAAAATTTATTTGTTGAAAAATCTAAAGTTTTATATTTATTCTCGGTAATATATGGATTATAGCTGTTATGAGTTTGACTTGCAATTTGATATTTAAAGTTTTTGTTTTTGTAATTATTTAAAATTATTTTTGAAAATTCTATTTCTTTTTCAGGGCTTTCTGTTAAGGAAACTCTAAATGTATCACCAATTCCATCAGATAATAATGAGCCAATTCCGATTGCTGATTTCAATCTTCCATCTATATCGGCACCTGCTTCGGTAACGCCAAGATGTTGAGGAAAAATTAAAGATCTTTCCAACATTTTTTCGTTCAAAAGACGAGATGATTGCGTCATAATTCTTACATCACTGGCTTTCATTGAAATGACAAGATTATAGAAACTTTCAGCCACAAAGATTTCAATAAATTCAATGGCAGCTTCTACCATTCCTTGAACAGTATTCCCGTATCGTGATAAAATTCTATCGGATAGAGAACCATGATTCGAGCCTATCCTAATTGCTGTGCCGTATTCTTTACATATTTTAATAAGTGGCAAAACTCTTTCGTGAATTTTTTCTAATTCAAGTTGGTATTCATGCTCGGTAAATTCAATTTTTTGAAATCTTGCTCTTTTATCTATATAATTGCCGGGATTTATTCTTACTTTTTCAACAATTTTTGCAGCTTCTTCGGCAATAATAGGATTAAAATGAACATCTGCAATTAGAGGTTTTTTGTATCCATCATTATTTAATATTCTTTTTATTTCTCTAAGGCTTTCGACTTCGATAATTCTTGGGGTGGCTATTCTTACTAAATCTGCTCCTGAGTCAAATATTGATTTAATTTGAATTACACTCCTTATAATGTCGCTTGCTGGCACGTTAATCATACTTTGTAATAGGATAGGATTCATAGCTCCGAGCTTCATATCACCTATTTTGACTTCACGCGTAGGAATACGTTCGTAATTGTGTAAATCAATACAATATTTATTAAATGAGTTTGTATTCATTATTAATGTTTATTTTACAAAATCAATATACTTTTTTGCTTAAAACTGCTGTTCGTTTTTCAACGATTTTTTCACCCGTTAAATTAAACATTTCAATATATATTATATAAATACCAATAGGACACAGTGCATTAGAATTATCAAAACCGTCCCACATAAAACTTCCTTCCATAGCTAGCATATCATTATTTGCAATATATGTAACGAATTTGCCGTCTGCATTATAAATTGCTATTGTTGCCGTGTACCCTGGCTTGTTCAAGTTGTAATTAATGTATAAAATATCGTCTTTCCCATCATTATCAGGCGAAAATACTTCTGGACTAATGCTAATCTGCGAATCTGAGTGGTTTTCTGTTGAATATTGAGAATTTTCATACCCTGGCGTTGCAAAACCAACAGTTTCGGAAGCAGAATGCCAATTATTTAAATTCGCTGAACTTTTATTGTAATTAATTCTTTCTAACGAAACACCATCTTTTGTTGAAAGAAGTTTATAATGTTGTTTTTCGTTATAATAAACTGAATCAATAATGTTCATAAATCTATCAATAATAAAAATATTGCCTTCTTTATCAGGCATAGATGGTAAATTTGAAGTTGAAAATAAATTTTCTGGGAAAGGGATAAAATAATTGAGCATTAAAAATTCTATATCTGTAGAAATTGCGCAATATTCTTTTGGTAGCAATAAGCGACTGATAGGAGTAATTTGATAGCTTGAGTTTATCTCAGCCTCGACAGTTTTATTTACAAACCATAAGGATTTTAAATCGTATATTTTATCCGAATTATTATAAAGCTCAATAAAATCACTCCCTCCGCTTAATGGGTTAAACAAAATCTCGTTTATAACAATATTTTCTTTTGTGATAGAGTCGCCAATGCCAAAACGAAAAGATGTATTTTTTTCGACTGTATTTCCTGCACAATCTTGAACTTTTCCTTTGATATTCAAATAATAAACTTTTCCTTTTTCAAAATTTTGGTCAAATTTCATTGAAACCTTATTGAATCCAGGTTTTGCTGCTGAAACAAAACTTGGATTCCCAAATCCTTCAACAAAATAATTTTCATTATTTTCAGAAAAATCTTTTTTGAGGATTTCGTTAAAATAAACTATTAATGTGTCTGTGCTAATTAGTTCTGCTGCAATTGGATAGGGGAGTGTTATGTCAGGATTAGTGCCATTCACAGAATTAATTTTGCCAGGTGTACCACCTGATTTAGCAATACTTGCTTTCCAATTATTTTGCCCCTCGCAAGGATTATTCAAATCAATAATTTCTAAAGAATAACCTCCTTCAGCTTTGAATTTATCACGATACCATTTGTCTGAATAAGTAACTGTATTTATAACTTTATTGAAACTAGAGCTTATGGTAATTGTCCCACTGGTGTTTGGTATGGCTGGGAAGCTTGTAACTCCAATTTTATTAGTAATATCTGAAAATAAATTTACTGTATTTGTATTGCACAAAACTAAATATGAATTTGCATTTATTGTGCAAGAAGGCAAAGCCCTATTTGTGCTACCAACGCTTAAAACCCAATTTTTCAAATTTATGTTCTTATTACTACGATTATAAAGTTCAATATATTCTGCATTTGGTAATAAGACAACTGGGTCGGGGTCTGCCATAATTTCTGAAATTATTATATCATATTCATTTGATTCGTAAAGACTGAAATTAAAAATTTGTGTTTGCATATAATTAGAGCATAAATCCCTAATATTTTTTATTGTCAAGGTATAATCTATATCTTCGCCAAAAGATGAAGAAAATTGCAAAATAACTTCATCAAATTGATTACCATTAGAATAAGCATAAATAGGATTGCCAAAATCAGGCTGTAGGTCGTAATTAGCGTAAACTAAACTAGTAATTGTATCAACAGGTTCAGAAAATTTTACTAGCAATTCGTTTGCTGAACTTACAGAAACATTTACTACATAGGGTGAAATTGTATCATTTATTGTAGAAAAAACAGAATTTTTACGTCCAGGTGTACCACCGCTTGGGTCAATAGAAGCTGTCCAATTCATTGTTGGAGCACAAGTATTTGTTGGGTCAATTTTTTCTAATGACCAGCCTCCATTTTCTTTATAAGCCTCGCCATACCAATTTATTGAATATGAAACCCTATCTATTTCTTGATTTTCAATATCTTTTAAAATTAAAGTTTGCCCAGTGTTAGTTATTGCAGGGAAAGCACTTATTCCAAGAACATTTCCATATTCTGAAAACATTTCGACATAATCGGTATTACATAAAATTAAATATTCCCCTGCTGCCATAAGGTAAGGAGGAATTTGCTTTGTTGTTGTACTATGAGTGTAAGACCAACCTCCAATATCTATTACAAAATTTGTTGTATTAAAAATTTCTACATATTCTGCATTAGGGAGTTGAACAGGAGGATCGGGGTCAGCCATGATTTCGTTAAAAATCACCATACCTGGAGCAATAACAATATAGCTAAAATTTTTACTGCCACTAGCCAAATTATTGTTAATATCTGCTATGCCGTGATATTGTAAGACATAATTATTAGGAGAAATAAACTCGTTTTGAAACTCTAATAAAATGCTTGCCGGATTATCTTGATAAAAGCTTGCATTACTTGGGTTTCCAATTCCATTATTTACTTGAAAATTTTCTATTTTTAATGAGTTTGTTTCATCTAAAACTTCGTTCCATTCGAGTAAAAGAGAATGAGAATCTAAAACTAATGCCGAAATTAGTTGAGGTGGGTCTTCGTCAACAAATGCAGTACCTGAAATAACAAAATCATCAAAAAAGAAGTGCTGAGAACGAGTTTTTGTATATTCGCACTTTACTCCGAAAAACGAAGAGTTTAAATAAGTATCATCAAAAACACTGCCTTCATTTAAAAAACCGGAATCGTCTGAAATATCAGTTTGTAAATTCCAATTGCCTTGCCCGTCACGACTAAGTATTATTTTTAAATTAATCGAAGAAGTAACTAGACGATTGTCTTGCCCATCAATAATTTTCGTTGAAGAGCTGGGGTCTTTTCTGTATAAAGAAACGTCTTTATTATCTTTTCCAATTCTCAAAAAATATCCGTTTGTTACTGAGTTTAAATTAGGCGAGTTTGAAACAATGTAAATATCGCAAAAATTTGAAGAAGAAGGTGTAAAGTTCATTTTCACAAAAAATTCCCATTCTGCATCATTTATTGCACTTGAAGGAGTTGACAAATATGACACACCTTCTTCAAGAGGGTTAATGTATAATTGAAGTTGCTCTGCTGTATTTACAATAAAATTATCAGTATTGCCTGTCCATGTTGGATTATTAGTAAAATCGCCGTCTGAGAAATCGTCAACAAATTGAGAAAACATTGTCAGAGGGAGGAAAAGTAAAAATAAATGCAGATATTTCATTTTAAATATTTTAAAAAATTGCCTTATTAAATAATCTAGCTGTAAAAATAAATAAAATTCTTTACTAAATGAAATTTATAAAATCATTGCAAGTTTTTTATTTAAGAAAGTACAAAAAAAGAATGTTTCTAAGTTTAATAAAATTTTATTAGTCTAATTTTCATTAAATTTGCATAAAATAGCTTAAAAATATGAAGAACATTCTTGATAATAATTTTTTTTCAAAAAATAGAGAAAGACTTTTTCAAATTTTGCCAAAAAACTCATTGGCATTAGTTTTTTCTGCTGAAACATTTCCACGCAATGGCGATGCCTTGTATAAATATCGTCAAAATAGCGATATGTTTTATTATTCAGGCTTAAAGCAAGAAAAAACTATTCTTTTATTACATAAAACAGATAAAAACCAAACTGAATATGCTTTTATAATCGAGCCAAATGCAAAAATGTTAATATGGACTGGGCATAAATATTCTATTGATGAGGCGAAAGAAATTTCAGGAATAAAAAATATTTTTTTTATAAATCATTTCGACAATATTTTAAATTCAATATTAGCAGAAACTTCAACTGTATTTTATTCAATGTCGTCGAATGTAAGAGGCTTAGCATATTGTAATAATAATATTTCTGAGTGGAAAAATAGTTTAAACGACAAGAATATTTATTTTAAAGACTTAGATATTTTGTCAATGCAACTTAGATTGCAAAAATCTTCTGAGGAAATTACTTGTATGCAGAAGGCTATTGATATTACAGGAGAAGCTTTTGAAAAAGTTTTAAAAATTATTCGCCCAGGAATGTATGAATATGAAATTGAAGCGGAAATAACAAAATATTTTATTTCTATGGGGATCGAATCTCATGCTTATTTACCAATAATCGCTTCGGGGAAAAATAATTGTGTATTACATTATGAAACCAATAGAAATATGTGTAAAGCTGGCGATTTATTGCTCTTGGATTTTGGAGCAGAGTTTAATTATTATGCAGCAGATTTAACAAGAACTATTCCAATTTCAGGTAATTTTAATCAAAGGCAAAAAAATGTTTACAATTCTGTTTTAAAAGTATTGAACGAAATGAAGACTCGAATGATTCCAGGAACTACTATAAATAAATTAAATAAAGAATGTGAATTTTTAATTCAAGAAGAACTTTTGCATTTAGACCTTTTAACAACAAAAGAAATTAAAAACCAAAACCCTGATTCTCCAGTTTTAAAGAAATATTTTATGCACGGGCTTTCTCATTTTATTGGGCTTGATGTTCATGATGTTGGGAAAAAAGATACAATTCTTTTACCTGGAATGGTATTAAGCTGCGAACCTGGAATTTATATAGCCGAAGAAGGTTTCGGAATTAGGTTAGAAAACGACATTTTAGTTGCAGATAAACCTGTAGATTTGTGTGAGAAAATTAATTTTGTGTTGTAACAATTCCTATACACTTCGTTTTCGGGACTTATGTTAATTAGTTTTGTACAACAAACTTTCTTGTTTCAACTTCATCTTTTGTTCTGACTTGCAAAAAGTAAATTCCCGTAGGGAGATTTGAGACATCTAAGCTAAATTTATTATGGCTTTTTTGTTTCTCAAAATTTGTTTTATAAATTAATTCGCCCATACTATTTATTACAGAAACCTGACAATCACTTTCTTTGGCTAAAACATATTCAACTGTAATACTTTGATTTGTTGGGTTTGGATAAGCTTGAAAAACTAATAAATTTTTAACATTACTTGAGCAAATTAAATTATCCTCGGTTTTATTTTCATAATGAGTTTCGTAAGGATTAGAAATTATTTCTAAGCAAATTATCTCGGGAAGAGTTTTGTCTGCTCGCCAAATTTGAGTTTTAAGCTTATAATCAATAACCTCACCAGGCATAATGGAAGATAAACTCTCGCGATAAACCTTGCCGTCACCGAGATTTAAAATTAATTCCGGCTCGCTAACAGGCAGTGTACCATTATTAATAATATAAACCATTGTTTCTAAATAATTCTCATTCAATTTGCAGCGTAAATCATATAAAATTAAGTCCATTATAGGTTTTACAGAAATTATTTTTTGCGAAGCACTAGACTGGCAGCCATTTTCGGAAATTCCTATAAGATTTACTAAAAATTCGCCTTCTTCGGTAAAAATATGCTGAGGATTTTCTTCTGTAGAGCTTTGCATATCACCAAAAGACCAGATATACTCACTTGCATCTTGGCTTAAATTTGTAAAATCGACTTTAAAAGGAAAACCTCCCCAGTCGCGTGAAACAGAAAAATCAACGCTAGGCAAAGGATAAACAATAATTGTATCTTGGGCAAAAGCTTGACAACCAAACTCAGAGCGAACTCTTAAACTTAATGGATATTTCCCTATTGAGTCGCAAAAAAACATCGGCGAAATTGCCTGGCTTGAAATATAAGTTTTACCATCAAAATCCCAAATATATTCAGAAATATCAGCCGATGCAGACTCTATATCAGCACTTATTTGAAACTCAGAATTTAAACATTGAGTTTGGTTTATAATTTCTACTTTTGGGTTTTGATAAACTTCAATTTGTTTGTTTATGGAATTTTCACACATATTTTGCCAAACAACAGAAAGATTTACATCATAAATTCCAGGATTTTCGTAAATATGCGAGGGGTGAGATTCAGAAGAAATATTATCGTCTCCAAAATCCCAGCTCCACGAAAGAGGCATATTATGTGGCAATATTTCTGTGGTATTTATAAAGTGTAAATCTTCCTTTTCGCAAGTATTTTCAGTTAAAAACTCAGGCTTACCGCTGTCTTTTACGAAAATTTCTTTTATAATAGAATCTTTACAAGCTTGATTACTTTCGCTTGTAAGTTTTACAGTATTTATACCCGAATTTTCAAAAATAAATGAAAGTGAATCTGCGAAAAACTCAAAATCGTTAATTTGCCAATAATTATTTTCAACATTTCCATAATCTATTGTGGATATTGCTTCAAAATTAATTTCAGCCCACCGGCAATAATAATCGGGCGAAAATTTTGGCTCAGGAAGCGGGAAAATTTCAATATTTTTATTTATATAATCTCCACAATTTGCATCAGTATTTATGCTTAACCGAATATTATATATTCCTGGTTCTTCCAAGATAATTTCTGTATTTTGTAATTCTGAAAATTCTTGTCCGTTTACCTCCCAGAGCCATGAAGTAATTATACCGTCAACACTACTAGACAGGTCGCTGAAAGAAATTGTATTTTTTGCACAATGCCCTAAAGATGAAAAATCGGGAATAGGAACTGTTCCGGTAATAGTAACATTAATTTCATCATTCGCTTGGCAACCTCGCCAGTTAGTTGTTGTTACAGAATAAGTTCCGGATTCGTTTAAAACAATTTCGGGCGTAATTTCCCCTGTACTCCATAAATAATCAACAGTTTCTGCTAAATTGCTAACAAGCGAAAG